>PHAD01000009.1 GCA_002841595.1 Firmicutes bacterium HGW-Firmicutes-12 | reverse complement strand
CTTTGCTCTTGTCTTCTGCTGTGATGGTAAGGGCTTTTTTGGTGATACTTAAGGTTCCTGTTGCATAAGTAATTTCATAGTTGCTGGATGTCAGACCCGCTGGCGTTATTGCATAGGTACCGTAATTATCTCCTGCTACACGAGTCAAGTTAAGGGTGCCAGTTAAAACAGATTCGTTGTCACCATCAATAAAACCGGAGTAACTGACCGTTAAGGCAGGATCAGCATCACCATAAACCTTACTTTTATTGTCCGCAGTAATTGTTAATATTTGCTTATTTGTTGCAAATGCAATCTGGTCCCCATAAGCAGTTCCCGCACTATTTGTAGCGTAAGCCCGCACATAATAAGATGTATTGGGGTGTAATCCAGTTACTTCAGAAGTAAATATTCCAGTTGCCGATACTGCCCCTTTTTCAACTTTATTATCGGCTATAGTTGGGTTTTCCGAAGTGCTCCAAACAAATCCATGCTGCGTAGGATTAGGTGCACCTAAATATGTAATATTTCCTTGTATTGTTGCGCTGTCGCTATCAATATCATTCACTGAGTCCGTGGTAACACTAGCCATGGCATCTAAGGTTGTAGCACTAGCCGTTTCAGAGTTTGTACTAGTACCATTGGTATTATAGGCTCTAACCCTCATGTAGTAAATCATATTCGGGTTAAGACTCAGTACCTGATAGGTTGTTACATTTCCTACATCCTTATTTGAATATCCTGTCACCATACTACTAAATGATGAATCAGTTGCAATATCAATATAGTAACCTGTTGCGGCAGTTGATGTTTGCCAATTGAAGGTTAATTGATTGGTTTGAATATCAGATGACGCCAATACCTCAGGTATTGGTGGGCCAGTTGTGACTTGAGTAGTGCCAGACAATCCACTCTGTCCTGATGAGTTTGAAGCTTTAACCCGGTAATAATAGGTGGTATTGGCCAAAAGGTCTGAAACTGTATCATAGTTGTTTGAAGTTGATTGGCCATTAATAATATGAGAGGAAAAATCACTTGTAGTAGAAACATAAAGCAGATAACCGTTAGCACCAGCTTGCGATGACCAGTTAGCTTTAAAACTAGCATTCGTTATCTCTGTTGCTGCTTGAGACGTAGGAGCAGCAGGTATTGTTGTAGTCGATACCGTACTTGAGTTAGAGCTATCTCCAAACCCATTATATGCCCGCATCCGGAAATAATAAGTAGTTCCCGGACTCAGTCCATTAACGACATGACTTCTAGGGCGACTAGCAATAGGTGTCCCTTCGGGTATTGTTATCACATAGGGTCCATATCCTGACACATAACTTGAAAAATTACTAGCAGTCGATACGTCAAGCTTATAGCCAGTAGCTGAACTCGCATCAGCCCAGCCACTAGTAAAAGATGAAGCTGTTGTGGTATTAATGGAGACCGATCCAGGTATTGATGGTGGTGAACCACCGGCAGTAGTAACCTTTACTGCCCCTAAAGCATTACCGGTTCTAGTAAAGTTAGTATTCAAGGGTGGCGTTGAATTGGAACTAGCGTAATAAAAGCGAACTTCTACAGCATTTATATCACTGTTTCCTAAAGGTTTACCAATAAACCAATAACTGCTACCTCCCCATTGAGTATTATAAAGCCAGTAACTATTTGGGCCGCTATAACAAGGCTTCCCATTATTAGTTCCATTTTCAGTATATGTTCCTACAACCTCCTGCGGCCAAACCTCACCAGCGTCTATCACATTATAATTTTGTGCCAGTACCGGAGCTGCGAAGACAAAAACAAGTAGTAGCAAAAATAGGATAAATGCTCTGGGTATGATTTTAGTAATCATTTAACTCATCACCTTCTAGTTTAATATAAATGTGGTATTTACCTGTTCATACATAATCACACCCGTTGTCTTTGTTCTGCCATCAAGAGATACATGCAACGGGAACTGACGATTTGTCTTTGTAATACGGCAGACGTAGTATACGTATAGTTTATCTCAGTCTCAGTATATAATGGTTTCTAAATTTGTCAAAGCATCTTTTGATAATAATTATCCAAGTATACCTAAATTTTACACAATAATTCAATTGCAATCTATACCGACAAATGCAATCCTCAAAATGTAATAACCCCACTAAGAGTTATTATTATTTAACAATCATTGATAACAAAAAGATCCCCTGCAGGTGAGCCTAGTTAGGCCTACCTACAGGGTTTAAATTCTACCATAAACTTCCTATGCGGGCAGGGTCCTAAACCCTACACCACTCATCTCCCCGTGCTCTGTAGTGTATCTGCTTATCCCAATAAATTATATCACTCAGGGGGTGAAACTTTTATTGAATTTTTGTGCCTTGAGCACAGCGAAAGGAATGGAACATTTTATGTTTGTTTTATAGATATCTCTCTGATATACCAGTTCCTCAATAGTGACTATCCGGACCAATTCTTGTAGAACTGGTATTTTGAACAAAGCACTGGCAGTCACTGGGCTTAAATTAATGATGCAAATCTAACGATATTCCTGTTTTTCGTCCTGCGATGTCTAAAGCTATTCATCGTTTTTCCTACCGTAAACTCCAATTCTTTTGGAATTTCGATATTTTGATATTCTCTGATTAATAGCTCAATCTGTTTCATATTCATGCATCTCCTTTTCTTCTGCTTCCAGCATATCGGCTTCCAAATAAACATATTTTCTATTTTTTCTTATAAAGTTTATAGATGTGTTTACCATAATACGATTACTATTCTATTATTAAAACGTTTATGAGACCTAAAAAGTTTGGTACGAACTTTCAAATAAAAGTTGGTCGCGTTATTGTGGAGGCATTGTTTAAATTTAAAAAGCCCACTAAAATGCACGAAAGCACGTTAGTCGGCTGAACTATTAAACGTTAATTTGTAATCTTACTCTTAAAAAAAGCGACAGCTTAGCTGAGTGATAACAAAACTAATTATTTCGCTTTAGCTCTTGTCTCTAAAAAGAATAAGAACTCATCTATTTCCTTTTTGATTTGATTAAAGGCCTCGATTTGTTTATTAACCAAAGGCGCCATCTTACTTTTAGATAACTGATAACTATAGACGTTTCTCACTATATGTCGAAACCCTCGGTATTCATCAAGAGTATTTCTCACTTCTTTTGAAATTACCGCAGGACGTACTAACTCAATTTCTGATGCCATCTGCCTTATAAGCTCCTGAGGCCAGTTATCTGCTTTTGGCCTTGTTTGGTCTACATTAGTCGCAATTAATTCAAAAACCCGCTCCAGGGCAGTATAAAAACTATGAAGATTTAATGCAACACTATCCAGATAATAATCATCACCCGTTTTGCCGGCTCGTTCCCATCCTTCCTGGGTCCGATCAATAATCTGTTCGATTTCAGATAATTCCTCACGAATTCTACTGATTAACGTTAAGTATTCTTTATTCATACTTCGATTCCCTCACTTTCAATGGTTTTACACAAGGAATCGCGGCATGCTTGAGCATCAATTAAATCAACTTTAAAATCGCTATTTATTCTGGTCACAACTCCAACTGCTGCATAAAACTTGTCATCTGTGATACCCCATACTGCCAAATCAACATCAGACCAAAATGTAAATAACGGCCGTTTAAGGTTAAAAAAATCGAAGACATAAAGGAGTTTCTGCCCTTTATGCTTTATTACGTCTTTAGCAAAAGTCAGAGGGTATTTTTGTGCATAGTAAGTAGCCAATTCTTCCTGTTTAATGCTCATTATTTAGCGCCCTCTTTCAAAATTACAAAAATCCTTTTGTTAAATTATACCACACTTGTACTAGCATCTCAAATATACTGTCTCATATGGTATTTTGTGCGTAGCGTTCATTATATTTCTTGCAGAATATCTGTTTGTTAAGTAAGCTGCAATTCATCCCGCAGGGAGCAATAAGCTTTTCGGATATAATGACCGCATCTCGCTCTTATAGTACTCGTTTCAAAAATCGTTTCAGAGATTGCACGATTTCATCAGCTTCTTCTACAAAAAAATCAACAAAAAAGTCAGAAAGTAGACAAAAATAAATTTTTGCGCTCTGTTATTGCCGGTATGCCGCCAATCTATCCGACAGCACTGGCAATGGCATTCGAGCTTGCGGCATATGGATTATTAGCAGGTGTTTTTTATAAATTGCTGCCTAAAAAAGCATTATATATCTAGATTACCTTGATTCTTTCAATGATCGGCGGCAGAATCGTTTGGGGAATCGCATCCTTATTGCTCTATGGCATAAAAGGAAATGCTTTTACCTTGATGTTTTTCCTCAATGGCGCATTTATCAATGCCATTCCAGGCATCATTATCCAGATCATTCTAATTCCGGTCATTGTCTTTGCGCTGCAGCGTGCAAATCTCATACATACGGTTTAACAAATGGAACTTGAAGAAATATTAGTACAGCATTGTAGAAAGTATCCAAATCTTCAAATAATTGATATCATAAAGCTCATCTATCAAAATGAATTTGGATGCGGCCATTTGTTGAAAAATGAGTCTGAGGGCCTTGAGCAGCTTACGGATGAATGGAATAGTATCAATTCTTCGCCTGAGGATATCTATGACAATATTGGAAACGGCTTGTGCCGTCTAAATCTTCCGGCGGCAAAAGCAGAAAATCTCAGCGTTTCAACATTAAGCCGTTTCTTTGTAAACACGGCGAATACACATACTGGTTCGCTATTTGGCCTTGAAAGCAAGCTAAGCCTGCTTTCAAGGCTTTACGCGGACAAAGTTTTACCCTTTGACGGCAATGAACTTAAACAGGTACTTGCGCTATACAAAAAAAGCGGTTATGCCGCTGTCAACCACAGCAGCATATATCACCAATACTATGCGCCTTCTTATCGGGTAGTAAAAAAAATGTATTGTGATTTTTTTCCGTTGTTTTGTAAAATAGAAACTTTGTTGCGTGCAAAATTAAATCTGCTTCTTGCGATAGATGGAAATGCCGGCGCGGGCAAAAGCACGCTTGCAAATTTGATAGCAAAAACTTACAATTGTAACATAGTCCATATGGATCATTTTTTTCTCCCTCAAAATAAGCGAAGTACTAAACGACTTTGCGAGATCGGTGGTAACGTTGATTACGAACATTTTTATGATGAGGTCATCAGCCGTATTTTTCAAGGAAGTGAATTTACTTATCGCGTATTTGACTGCGGCAAAATGAATTTTGCCGACAGCGTAAATGTAAATCCGAAAATAATGACGGTAATCGAAGGATCGTATAGTCTACATCCGTATTTTGGTGATGTTTATGATCTTAAAGCTTTCCTGACCGCTGATTATGAAACGCAAAAAATCCGTATTCTTAATCGGAGTGGAGCCGAAATGCTTGAAAAGTTCGTTGCGCTGTGGATACCAAAAGAAAACGAATATTTTCATAAGCTGCGTATTTCCGAAAAATGCGACTATGTATTTTGAATGGCAAATATTCCTGAAATACAGGGCATCAGGGCAAAATAAAATCTACCATATATTAATAATCCGGTATCTGCAACCGCTGTGATTTTTTCTTCTTTAAATACTTGCTTAGATTGAATTAACCCCGATGGACTCAGTTTTCTGATCCATCGGGGTTTTCTATTAGAATATTATTTTTCCGATAGCGCCTGGTCCCAAGGCTTTGTTAAAGGTTCCCGGAGCATTTTTATTTAAGTTGTCAGCAACGTCATCATAATAGTAATCAGTCAGTTTTCAATAGTTCCTTAAAGTTCACATAATCACCCCATTTAGTAACCGTCACAGGATATGATGCCAATCGCGTCACTATGATATCCTTGAGGGTTTTCAACTCATCCAGTATTCGCTTTTCAATATCAACACCTCTATCTATTTTTAAATAGCATATCTTTATGTTATCAAGTTTCAATTACTATTTTACACACCCGCTGCTATATTTACAGTGTAAAGTGCTGTAGAAATGCCATTCTCTGCAGTGACAGTGATTATCACTGCGTTGCCATAAAAATCACCGTCAACATTAATAACAGCTGTATTACCATAATTTACAGGTGGACCACCAGCAATGCTGACAGCTATTGTGGCATTGGGCTCCATTGCACTTGCTGTTATATTCATCGTACCAGCATTCGGGTTTATCAGATAATTCGTTGTATCAGGATCAAATACTGTGGTTAGAATGCCTCCTGCATCCACTGCCATACTGCTTAACCTAGCCTCATCAGAAAGAGAACTTCCTGAGCTTCTCACGTATACCCGGCAGGTTCCTTCTCCTACACCATTATCATCATCTGTAACACGCACAGTGACTGTGTAATCCCCCGGGGTACAATAGCTGTGGCTAAGAGTAAAGTTCTTTCCACTTAAGGATAGCTTCTGCCAAAGCGAGCTATCGCCATAGTTCACTTCTGCACTCCAGCTATCCTGACCAGGATCAATAAATGCACCTGAAAAATTACAGGTTTGATTAACGCCTGCGTCAGTTCTGCTTTCTGCATTCACCACGGGAATGAAATTTTCTACAGTAACATTAAAGCTATCCTTATACTCATCCCCATCCACATCTGTAATTTTTATATTAACCTTGTATTTACCATCATCAGGGAAACTATGGTTCAACAGCAGGTTCCTAGTAGCATTATACTGTTGTATATTGGTTCCATCCCCATAATCAACTTCTATCCCTTTTATTTTCTCGACAGGACCAATTATCGGTATCTCCCGAATACAGGACTTCCCTTCAGTTACTGTTACATCATCCCCTGCTTCATACTTTAAGATATAGTCCTTAACCCTGATTTGGAAACTGTCTTCACCTATTCCACCGTCACCATCATTAACACATACAGTTACAATATAGCTTCCTGTTTCCATGTAAACATGCTTAAGATTCAATGTTTTGTCATTATTAGATTTTACATTTTGCTGGGTATTGCCATCACCATAATCCACTTCAATGCCCCATTCATCGGGTCCCGGATCCTTAAAGGATATAGTTCTGGTAAACAGGATGCCCCTATTTATTACCTCATCTAATCCGGCAAAAACAAGCGGAGCAACGTTCATAACATTCATGACGATTCTTCCTGTGTCTGTCCCGCCATCTTCGTCCTCTACTACCACGTCAATTGTGTGTTTATCCTTCCATCCAAAACATTTCATTTTGATTTGAAAGACTTTTTCTTGTTCGTTTAATCCATCCTTTTCCCAGGGAATATTTTCAGGACCTAATTTGTTATTGTAATCAGCAGTAATCCTCCATATGCCGGGATCAGGATCAACAAAAGCACAGGTTCTTTCAAACATGCTCCCTTCATTAATATCTTCATCCTGCCCCAGTATAAGAATAGGAATAGTGTTCTTTACTTTAACATTTAATTCAAGTGTTCCTTTACAGTCATCACTGCCTTTAACTTGAATTTTAATATTGTAATCTCCTGCTAATTGATATCTATACTCTAGTTTAAAGCTTCTATTACTACCCACTTGAATTGTTTTTCTGGTCCCGTCACCGTAGTTGACAGTAGCTGTCAAGTTATCTTCTCCTGGGTCGTCAATAAGGCAAGCTCTTTGTAAAATATCACCTTTTTTTATTACTACATCACCTTCTGGTTCCACTGACAGCTTAATATTTTTATTGCGGTAAACAGCATAATAGGTAGTAGGTTCGCTAATCTTATTAGGAAGTTCTATTAAGGAACCTTCCTTTTCATTGCTCCAACCAAGAAATATATGCTTGTCGTCAGTCTTTATTTTTAAGGATGTCGGCACAAACAAGGGACTGGTAAAGTCGCTAATAACCACTTTTTTGTTGCTTCCATCAGCATAGTATCCTTCATTGCCAAAATCATAGGTTACAGTGGGCCGAGCCACAGCTACCATTATTGTATCCTCTGCAACTGAATCGGGCCAGGGATCCCAATATCCGAAAGTCCAACCGCGAACCCCCTCCATCTCAAGTTTTTGAGGAGTATGATACTGTTTAACTTTAGTAATTAACTGCTGCATTTCGGGAAGGTATAATAAAACACTGCCGCTATAAGGCCTGCGGCCATTAAATATGTTGGGATTAGATATATCTGTTAAAACTTCGTTGGGTAGCTTTAACTTGTCGGGATCAAACTGGTAAGCAACTGCCACATATTTTTCTTTATACTTCGCATAAAGTTTGAGGCTTGCATTAACCTGAGAGAAATTTAAAACCTTCGTGTGATCCAGTGTCTCCCAATAATTAAACTCCCAACCGTCATCAGGTACGACAGTCACCAGCGAAGGATCGAACGAATTACCCTTGAGCACCCATTGCTCAGTTTCTCCTGATAGACTACCATGAACAACACCTGCCTGTGGATGCGCTGCCGAAAAAGCCACCTTTAACATATCCTGTTCGTAGGCACCCATGTCAACCATTGCACGACCATCACCGGAGTTATCTACTATCCTTATATTCCCGTATAAATCCTTACTCCCAATCACATAATCATTGTTTCCAATATCCATCGGTCCAAGATATGATTTTTGCAAATCATAGCGAATGCGGAAATCTCCCTCCGAGGGGTTACGGAAGATATTCAAGGAAGAAAAGATGTTTCCAGTGCCTTCCAAAGCACAAATATTATATTTGGCTTCAATATAAGACTGATTTACTGACATAACGTCCCAAGCAGACACCTTGTTCTTTTCAGTGTTGCTGACAATTATGTTGTTATACAAATTGAGTGATACGTAATCCTGAGAAACTATTGGGCAATATCCGTTTTCCACAATAGTACAGTTTGAAAGCGATGCAGTCCTAGTATTCTTAACTATGGCTACGGAACCCTGCAAAGCAGCAGAGTTACCTGTGAATAGGCTGTTGCAAGCCCTGAAAGTGCCGTTTATACTGAATATTCCTCCAGCTTCTCTGCTCTTATTTTCTAAGAATTTCGATCGGTTAATAAATAGATTAGAACCGCTATTATATATACCTCCCCCTGATTCTTTGGCCTCGTTGCTAACGCATTCAGTCATATTCACATTTATGGTCGTATTTCCATCATTAAAAGAAGGCATATAAGAAGATAATGCTAACAGAGCACCTCCACTTTTCATTGCAAAGTTATTTGTCAAAATACAATTTTTAACTGTTGCATCTCCTGCCCTTATGCTAACTCCACCGCCATAATTGGCCTCGTTTTGGTTTATCGTTGAATTTTCTAATATTAGACCTTCATTTTCACCACTTCCTGAAGCATCGATGGCACCACCATATTGAGCATAATTCTCGTTAAATGTACACTCATTAACAATAACTGCTCCATCTACCACACCATTACTGCATATTCCACCGCCCATAGCGCCGCTGTTATTTGTGAAAGCAGAATTTGTTATATTCCCTTTTGTCAAGGTGAAAATTCCCCCACCTACAGCATCGGCTTTATTCTCTAGGAATGAACAATCTCTGATTTCAAAATTCTTCTGAGCAACAAAAATACCTCCGCCCTTTTGTGCTTTATTCTGAACCAGCTCAGCACCAATTATTTCAACCTGACCGGTAGCTTTTTCATCATTAATACAGTATACGGCCCCGCCTTCCTGATCAGCGGTATTACCTCTGAATTGGCCTCCACTCACGTTAAGGTCAGTATTATAGCAATAAACTGCAGCTCCTTCACCGCCAAAATGTCCCCATCCATCCCAGGGAAAAACTGCATCATCCGGTTGAATTGCTTTTTCTACACACATGGCAACAACCGTACCTACAGCGTTAGATATGATAGAAAGAAGATCGAACTGCAAAAATGATTGCAAAATTGTTAAGATTGAGTCCCAATTGTTTTTCTCAGCCTGAAACGCCATATTATTCCTGAATGTACAGACGTTAAGGGATAATTTATTATCTAAACTGTATATCCCACCGCCACTGTGTCCTGCATTATCATCGAAGCGACAGTATTCGACATCAACTGATGCACCTTTTGAAAAGATTGCACCCCCGAACCCCACTTCGTTTTGCCCTGCAGAACTCATACTTTTATTCCTAAAAGGGGTACATACATTTCCAGTGAAATCACTGTCTGTTAGGGCCAAGTGACCTTCTTCGTTATATATTGCGCCACCCATTTTTTTACCAATATTAGAGTTAATACTTTCGCAATCTGCTATATCCATCGTTGTTCCTTTTGTATATATAGCTCCGCCATAATCGGCCGAGTTCACATTCAATTGGCAGTTATTCAATTTCAAAGACGAACAATCCTCAGCATATATCGCCCCACCGTAGCTCTCTGTAAATGTTACATCTCCTTCAGTCCCTTGAGCCATATTCATAAAAAACTTAGATTCGTTGAATTTAACGAAACCACCTTCTATAAATACTCCTGCCCCATACCCGGCGACGTTATTCATTATCTGGCAATCTTTAAAAGATATACTGCTCTCCTCAATATACACTCCGCCACCTTTATAATATTCATACATCCATTCGAATACAGTGTCACCTTCTTCTGTTAAATAAGATTTTTTAACATGTTCCCAGGCGTGATTATTTTGTATCAGACAATTTTCAAAAGTGATATTACGGCAATGATTAACATAAACTCCTGCTCCATTATCTTTCATTTCTCCATTGGCAACAACAAGATTGACTAGCGTAACATTGTCCTGATTTTGAAGGGATATTACTCTGTTTATCTGCCTCCCATCAATAGTGACCTTACCTGCTTTCTCTCCCCTAAGAGTTATGCCAGATTTGCTGATAATAATAGTTTCATTATATGTGCCGGCCTCAATAATAATAGTATCGCCCGCTGAAGCTAAGACTACCGCTGCCTGGATACTCTCACCCTGCTTAACATATTTTGTTGCACCCTGATTCTCATCGCTTCCAGATGCTCCCATAACTGTTTGGCGTCCGTAAGGTAAAACAATGGAAATCAGTAAAAAGAATATTACTAAAATCCCTGTGGTTCTTTTCATAGTTCTTCCACCTCCTTTATGTTTTTCATTCACAAATCATAATTCATATAAGCTATGGTTAGTGAATATTTATTATGATTTGTATAGTCCGACTATTCGGATAGTTTAATAAAGCTTATCTCACGCCTACATTACTCCATCTAAACAAATGATCTGCTTGTCGCCTTTTTTTACCATTTATTATTTATATTCTAATATTGTTTATTTATTTATACAAGTTTAACTCTATTTTTTAAATCATAATATTCAAAATCATTCATCTGTTTCTTCCATTCCCTGGGAGCCTATATTTTGAATCGCCGAAAAAAGATGTTGTCTCAAAAAAGTTTGAGACAACATCTTTTTAGTATCCAATATTTCTGTAGGATTTTCATGCTTATCAGACGAAATGTTTGCGGAAATCCTCCTCTTACATCACCTGAGTCAAGGTTTTTTCGAAGTATACCTTACAATCTTGATGTGCATTTCAAGGTTCTAAGGTGATTAGGATTGTGGGTGTTGTGGGTGCAAAGATTTTGAAACTGCATCAGCTTGATCCTGAGTCAGTATTCCCGCTGTAACCAAATCTTCAAGGGACTTGGATCTTGCTGAAGGCTTGATATCCTTTTGGCTTTCAAAATATGCTTTGCGTTCAGCATCAGTCATATCTTTGAGACTAGCCATTTCAGCTTGGCGGCTTTCCTTCTGCGTTTTTAGATAGGTTATAATCTTATCTTCCTGTTCCTCAGTAATTGTACTGTCATTAACTAGAGTGTCGAGTTGCTCTTTAAGCTGTTCATTTTTCTTTGCTTGTACTTGGTTTGCGGTGTATTTCTCTATAACATCAGCTTGATCCTGAGTCAGTATTTCGGCAGTAACCATATCTTCTAGTAGATTGGGTCTTACAGAAGGCTTGATATCCTTTTGGCTTTCGAAATAAGCTTTGCGTTCAGCATCAGTCATATTTTTTAGCTTTGCCATTTCAGCTTGGCGCGCAGTAGTTTTATCTTCCTGGAATGTAATCATCTTTTCAGCTGTATCATTAGTAATGATATTAGCTAAAACTAAACTTTCAGTGAGGTTCTGTATACCCTCTTGAGCATTAACCATTTTGTCCTTTTCCCTAGATGTATGTCTATCACCACCTCCAGGTCCTCCCATGCCTTCAGGACATCCTTGCTTGAAATGTCCACCAACGGAATTTGGATTGCTAGAAGAGTTAGTAGAGACATTACTTGCATAAGTGATGGTTCCTGCCGTTAATAATAACCCTCCAACAACAAATATGCCAATGAATTTTTTTGAATGTAATTTCATTGTCATTCTCCTTTTAATTTATTTTTACTATGCTTTTATTATATCCATTGATTTTTGCAGTTTGTCTTATCTGATGTTACAGCATTTAATAGTTTTTGTTCCAATTGTGTCAACTATGATTATTTGAAGGATTTCCTGTTTCTTCAAGATTTCTATTCTGCTCGTTTCCTCGTGAGCATTTACCAATATTGCGACTCCCATGATGATATTGAGACTGTTTAGTATGAATTCGCCCGCCTCTGCTACATATTTCCCCAACTGATCAAGGCCTTTCGCATGATATGTATCCGCTCCAGCCTGTTTTCCAAGCCCTACAGACAGCATCTTTAACAATCCACTTTCATAGTGCGCACGAAACGCTATATGCAGTTTTACCCGATTAATCACAACGATTCCATCAGCCTCGTATGCCAGTTGATCGAAATAGATCGGCGCACCTTTTTGCTATCCACGTGATATATAAACCTTGCACAAGCATAGATAACATCATAAGAAGGGACATCGTCAAATTCGCTTGAGGACAAGTCAAGTATTTGAGTTTCCCAAAAACAATCAAGGCATCCAATAGCCCTGAATTTGTATCAAGGTCATTGGATGCCTGAATTTATCTTAATTGAGTGTAGAATAAAGGCTACAATTCCTATTTTGCATGCTTCAATAGAAACGGCCATAGGTTTAGCTTCAGCTATGCCAGCACCAACATATGCAGCTAATGCGACAGGTGGAGTTATTCCGGAAAGCACCCCAAAATACATAACAAATAAATGAGCAGCTATTGGGTTAACTCCTAAATTCACTAATGCTGGTGCTGCCAAGACAGCAAGTATTATATAACAGGCAGTAACAGGTAAACCCATCCCTAATACTATTGAAGTACACATAGTTATAAACAACAATAAAAATAAGTTTTGACCACCTATTTCTACCAATGCACCTGATAACATAAATCCAACTCCAGTAAGTGAAATTACACCAACTACTATACCAGCACAGGCACAGGCAACTATTATTGATAGACCTTGTTTTGACCCTTCCTCAAATATATCAAATATACCTTTTAACTCGCCATATTTTTTATTTTTTATCAATTCAAATGCATGAATCACTATTATAGAAATAATACCCCAAAAAGCTGCTTTTTGTGGCGAAGACATTACAACAACTATAAGATATGTCAGTATTAATAATGGAATAATAAACTTAAAACCTGATTTGATGACTTCCTTGAAATTAGGTAATTCTTCTTTAGGCATCCCCACTAGCCCCATACGGGCTGCTTTGCAATCAACAGCAACAAATACTGCTATATAATATAATAGTGCCGGTATAATTGCTGCAACTATAATTTTTAAATAAGGTACCCCTAAAAACTCTGACATAACAAATGCGGCCGCTCCCATTATTGGTGGCATAATCAATCCTCCACTTGAAGCAACAGCTTCAATAGCAGCAGCACTTTTAGAATCATATCCCGTCTTTTTCATTAACGGTATAGTTATACAACCGGTTCCAGCAACATTTGCAACAGCACTACCAGATATTGTACCCATTAAAGCACTTCCAACAACAGCAACTTTTGCAGGTCCTCCACGAAACTTGCCAAATATTGATGTTGCCAGCGTTAGAACAGAAATTGATTGAAATGATAATTCCCGAAAAGCCAAATAGCAGTAAGCAGAAATATCGAAGATTTAAAAACTAACCTTATACATTCTTTTCACCATATTCATTTGACAGAATAGTACATACTTTTATATTTCCATACTGCAAATTTTATTGCCGTATACGATATCTCCGGCGACAAAGCTTCCTTGATGGGTTTCAGCTTTTCTGTGCCGTAGGTTTCAATTGCCAGCATAATTTCCGGCTCCGCATCTTCGGGAATGAAGCACTCATATTCAAGCGGCAACCCCCTCTCCAGACAATCAAGCAGATGCCCCTCTACCGTTATTTTCGATAGTCCCCGTTCATGGCAAATTCCCTCAGTTGTTCTTCCACTCGTATAAAGCTCATAAGTGATAAGCCGCGTGTCTTTTTTCGGTTCTTTTTCGGACTGTTTTAAAGGTTTTTGTTTCTCACTTTTTGCTTCAGCAATCTCCGGCGGCGTGATGTTATTTTCGCAGATATACTCATTTATGGCTGCAGCAAAGAGGTCACCATACTTTTCAAGCTTGAATTTTCCCACACCGGAGACGGCAAGCAAGGCTTCATCGGTTGCAGACAGCTTGCGGCACATATCATTCAGTGTTGCATCAGAGAACACGACAAAGGGCGGCACATTCTGTTTGTCGGCAATTTCCTTCCTTAGCCGGCGAAGTTTTTCGAACAACTCTGTATCTATCTTAATCTCAGTTTTCTGTATTTTCGGATGATCCTTTGTTATTAACCGCTTTATATAGAGTTCATCGCCATTCTTTAAAAAACCGTAGGCTTTGGAGCTCAATGCAAGAACCGGATACTTGTCACCTCTTACATCTACGAAATTTTCCGCAACTAGGTATGCAATAATCTCTTTGATTGTTTCCTTGGAATACTCCTTCATTATACCGAACGTTGGCAGCTTGTCATAATTCATAGCTTTTATCTTTTGGGAATTAATACCCCTCAAAACATCGGTGATCACTATGCTTCCAAACCGCTCTCCCGTTCTTTTTATGCAGGAGAGTATCTTTTGCGCCTCTATGGTGATATTGGTGTGCGCAACGCTTCCCAAGCAGTTTCCGCAGTTATCGCACATCTGCGGTAAGTCCGTTTCGCTGAAATAGCTCAATATGTACGCTCTCAAGCAGCCGTCGGTATTGCTGTAATCCACCATTTCCTGCAGCTTTTTGTAGTCGTTCGCGTTATCTGCGTTCCCACCGCTGTTTTCGATAAGTAATTTATTTGTAACCGTATCCGCCGCACTGTAAAGTAGGATACACTCGGCTTTTTCTCCGTCCCGGCCTGCTCTGCCTGCCTCCTGGTAATAGTTTTCCATGGCTTTTGGCATATTGTAGTGGATAACATAACGGATATTAGACTTGTCGATTCCCATTCCAAAAGCATTTGTCGCAACTATGACCTGCACTCTGTCATAAATGAATGCCTCCTGATTGGCTGTTCTCTCACCTTCGCTAAGACCCGCGTGATATCGGGTTACTGAAATGCCTTGCTTATTCAGTCTTTCGCATACATTCTCTACCGTTTTCCTTGTTGAGCAATAAACAATTCCTGAATTTCCACCGTTTTTTCCTATATAATCCACAAGAAAATTATATTTATCGGTTGGTTTGGCTACCTCAAAATACAGGTTTTCACGGTCAAATCCGGTTACCAAAACATAAGGCTGCTTCAGCATCAACAACTCAATGATATCCTCTTGAACCTTCGAAGTTGCGGTAGCTGTAAAGGCGGCTACCGCCGGACGCTTCGGCAGTTTTGCTATCATATCGGCGATTTTGGTGTAGCTCGGTCTGAAATCATGCCCCCACTCTGAAACGCAATGAGCCTCATCTACGGCAACAAAGGAAATGCGCATCGCCGATAAAAGCTCCCAAAAGCTCTCGCTCTCTAACCTTTCCGGAGCTATATACAGCAATTTGTATGCCCCAGCTTGTGCATTTGAGGTGATATTGCGGTATTCCTGCAAACCCAGAGAACTGTTGATGAAAGCCGCCTTAATGCCCATTTCGTTTAAGGTGTCCACCTGGTCTTTCATGAGAGAAATAAGAGGCGAAACGACTATCGTTGTACCTTCAAGCGCCAGTGCCGGTATCTGGAAGCATAGCGATTTGCCCGCTCCTGTCGGCATGATGCCTAGTATATCATGTCCTTTTAATATTTCATCAATAATAGATTTTTGTCCCTGTTTGAATCCAGAATATCCGAAATATTCCTGCAGTATTTGAATCGCTTTATCCTGCATCGTGTCAGCTCCTTTGCGTCTTACCTCCCACAGACGTTATGGTGGCAATCTTTCTAATTTGTAAATATAACATACTACTTCTCTATAAAAGGCATTCAATCCTTCAATATTTTTTGCTTAATTTTCCAATTTTGACATGAACCTACAATTTCAACTTGCTTGTTATTGTATTAAACATAATGATGTTATAGCCTCCGACGGCAACTTCCAGTACCCGTTTGGCCATTCTTTGTCCTTTTACATCTTATAAATCTTCTGTTAATGAACACCGCCAAGCTATAGGAGTTTGGTTATACGGTTTCTTCTCAAGAAAACTTAAAACTCCAGAGAAAATTCTCTGGAGCCATTGCGTTCTTTGGTGGAGCAATATGCTTGCTTTCTATCTCGCTGCTATCAAGCTTTTTAATCCAGCTTGCAGACCGTCAACCGATAGGTGATACATTGGAACTTCCTCTTTTATTTTTTTAATGGTAGTTGAACCGTGCCCCGACTCCCATTTCGATGGGTCCACAGGATTGATCCAGATCATTTTTTTATATCTTTTACTAAAACGACGAACCCATTCAATACCGGGCTCTTTATTGTAGCGATTGTCGTCATTGTAGTGATAGTAATAAAGACAGCCTCCCGGCTTAAGTAACTCATAGGGATCCATGGAGGCGTCCCCCACCACAATAACCCTATAATCACTTTTCAAATTTTGCAGCACCCAATCTGTCTCAACGCTTTCCACATCTGTACAATATGGTGTGGTATAAAGCCGATTATAGAAACAATTATGAAAATAATAAGTCTTTAAATCTTTAAAATGATTGGATTTGCTCGCTGCCTGAAACAGTGAACTGCAAAGCTTGGCATACCTCCACATAGATCCACCTGAATCAAACAAAACAAGCAACTTCACGGCGTTACGCCTAGGCCGCCCGAATACCAACTTCAATTTCCCTGCGTTTTTACAGGTTTTATCGATCGTCTCATCAAGCTTAAGTTCATCTATCGGACCATCCTCATTGGATGAAAACTGTCGTAAAGACCGAAAAGCCATCTGAAACTGCCTATCTTCCAGTACGTTGTCTTCTCTAAAGTCTCGATAATTTCGTTCTCCGGCTATCTTAAGGGCGCTCTGACTAATTCCAGCCCCCCCTACCCGGATCCCTCCAGGGTGATAGCCTGAATTGCCAAAAGGAGACGTTCCGCCGGTTCCAACCCAATAATTACCTCCATCGTGGCGTTCATTCTGTTCTTTCAGCCGTTCCTCGAATTTACGGCGAAGTTCTTCCATATCAAGTTTTGCATCACCAGCAAATGCTTCTTGATCAAAGTAACTCCCATCGATCGGTGTTGACAACCATTCAAGGAACTCCTCCGGTAGTTCATCATATGCTTTGATCCCTTTAAAAAATTCAACAAAAGCAAGATCAAACTTGTCAAAATCCGCCTCAGTTTTTACAAGCGTCGCGCGTGCAAGGTGATAGAAACCCGTCAAGCTGGATTCGTGCAGCTCAAGCTGCAATCCTTCCAGCAGGGTAAACCACTCTTGCAGTGACACATTTAATCCCCTTGCCTTCAATAGGTAGAAAAAAGAAGTAAACATTATCTCTTACCCAACGCGCTTTGCGTTCTCACCGCGAGAGAGAACAGCAAAATCTTCGTCTTTCTTCAACAGAACCCCGACAAAAGGCATTTCTTCTGCAATACGCTGCGGAGCGATGCCGCCTATTTGCAGCGCTTGTATCCAGTCAATCAGTTCTGAGGTGCTTGGCCTTTTTTGAAGCCCACGCAAATCACGGATCGAATAAAATGTTTTTAGCGCCTGCCGCAGAAGATTATGATCCAAATCTTCAAAATGGACACGGACAATGTTCTCCATCATTTCTTGGTCCGGAAAATTAATGTAGTGAAAAATACAGCGTCGCAGAAATGCATCCGGTAATTCTTTCTCAGCGTTTGACGTGATAATTACCACGGGCCTGACCTTTGCTTTCACTGTCTCTTCGGTTTCCGGAATATAAAATTCCATTTTATCAAGTTCCCAAAGCAGATCATTCGGAAATTCAAGGTCGGCTTTGTCAATCTCATCGATCAAAAGAACGACCTGTTTCTCTTTTTTAAACGCCGTTCCCAGCTTGCCAAACTTAATATATTTTGCAATCTGATCAACACTTTCATTACCAAACTGGCTGTCATAAAGGCGCTGCACTGTATCATAGACATATAGCCCATCCTGGGCCTTGGTTGTAGACTTAATATTCCATACAATAAGCTCCATCCCAAGCGTCTCGGCGACAGCTTCGGCAAGCATGGTCTTCCCTGTACCAGGTTCACCTCTAATTAGAAGGGGTTTTTGCAGGGCAATCGCAATATTCACACTTCGCAATAAGTCGTCCGAAGCAACATAGCCCCGGCTCCCACAGAATTCTTTCATATTCAAATATCCTTTCGCTACGTTTTCAAATCAATCTAGTATCTTATTTTATATGATTTAATTCGTTATTTCAAGCCTCATGCAGTTTTCAAACTGTATATTCAAAAAAGACATCCGCCCTAAAACATGAGTAGTTCTTAATACAGGATGGTTTTTGATATTATATCATATTTTTTATTGTCGGATCTCGTTACATCAATTATAATTAGAACTAAGTTCTAATTTATGTGCAGATTGCAATAATAAATAATACTGTGATTAACGGAGTAATCCGTTGATATATTTAATAAATTAAGATAGGAGGCTAATCGCAATGAAAAAGTGTTTGGAAGGAAAAGTAGCAATTATTACCGGATCATCAAGAGGAATAGGCCGTACGGTTGCTGAACGGCTAGCAACAGCAGGTGCGAGTGTTGTGATCAATTACTCGAAAACGCCCGAAAAAGCTGCAGAAGTGGTTAACGGCATTATACAAAATGGTGGCAAAGCGGTAGCTATTTGTGCAGATATTACAAAAGTCAGTGAAACAGAGAAGTTATTTCAGGAAACCATCGCCGTATTCGGTAAAGTCGATATTCTAATCAACAACGCAGGTGTTGCCATTAATAAACCTATGGCCCAAATAACGGAAGCTGAATTCGACATCCAATATGCTGTAAATGTTAAAGGAACCTATTTTTGTTGCCAAAAAGCGCTTGAGTACATGGAGAACAACGGCAGTATAGTAAATATTTCAACTTCGGTAAACGGGCAAATGTATAAAAATTTCACTGTATACTGTGGGACTAAAGGAGCTGTGGAACAAATCACGCGCCAGGCCGCGCAAGAATTCGGGCCTAAACAGATTACAGTAAACGCCGTTGCGCCCGGACCGGTTTACACTGAACTTCTCCGGTCGCAAAGAACCGAACAGGAACTGGAAAACATGAAGAAAATGAATGCTTTTGGTCGTCACGGAGAAACACAAGATGTTGCCGATGTTATTGAATTCCTGGTTAGTGATAAAGCCCATTGGGTCAGCGGTCAAACTTTGCGTGTCAACGGCGGGCTCATTTAATCCTGAAAACAATTACAGAATCTACTTGATCCTCCTCTTCATAAAAAGGGAGTGTCCCCGAAGTAAAAACTTCCTGGGACACTCCCTTTTTTAACATTTTTTATTGATGTCTCATCCTAATTAAAGAGTTAGAGGCTTATATAACAAATTACCTAAGGGTATTTTTTAGAGTGCGCGAGTTCATTTTTGAATTTATTTAATCTCTTTAATCTCCAGCAGTTCCCAATTCCCACCGGCTTGGCCTGGTATTTTACAGGAGAATTGCAAATCTTTTGCTCTTACTACCATCTGAACAAGATTATTACAGCTGATAGGCATTGCTAACGATATCGACAAGCATTTCATCGGTTAGCATCTGAAAAGTTGCCAATACAATCCCCGACCAAGTTCCTCAATTTCGGCTACAATTTCCGAGCAGTCGCATAAGACTTCCTGGACGAGTAAGCAGTTAGGCACACCCCCATCAGTAAATGGTGTCGAGATTTTTTTATAAGTTACATCATTATTTATACAATTCTTGCAAAGCAGCTCTCCTGATTTTTTCCTTTTCTTCCTTGTCCGCTTTTTCTAATTCTTTTTGTAATTCTTTTTTCTTAAAGAAAGGTTCTACATCGGCTAATGATGTACCAATCCATTCATATATTACTTTGTAATTTTTAAGGTAATAGCCTTCGGCATAAGTTAAGCCGGCGCACGGAACTCCTTTGTTGTTTTTAGTTATTACAAGAACCTTGTAGTCATCTTTATAATGACAAATACTAGTTGTATTAACCATTATTGTTATTCCGAAATCTAAATATCTATAAGGTGCTTTTGTAAAATCATAAGCTTTGAAAGGTGGTTCAGTGACATCGTTATTAGGGATTGGCTTAGTTTGATATACTCCGTCTTTCTTAAAGATATTATAAATTCCATCATTTGTGATTTGGATTATGTCGGTCCCTCCATCATAATAGTATCCAACAAATTCAGAGTCATTAACTTTATCAGTTAATACTGTTCCTGTATTGACAGGCTCCTTATACGTTATCTTCTCCGCCGGTGTCAGACCATAAAAGCCTGTTGTATTAATGCTTACTGCACTTGCTGAAGCACTCCATGTTACGTTAAATTGCATGGCATCAGCAATATCTCTCAGTTTAAAAAAGTTGTTGCCATTAATTGTATATGCTGTCAGATTCAATTGCACATATTCTGGAGAAAATACCCGGGAAGCATTTAGGATAGCTTGCTTTGGCTTACCATCTCCTTTAGTTATTTTGCCACCAGCTGCTTCTATAGCGGATGCTCCTTTTTGTAACAAAATTGCACTTAATCGTTCATCCCACATGACTGAGAAACTCTCATTTGTATTTACGAGAGCTATTGCGATATCACGCAACTTAAAATAATTATTACCGTCAATCAAATAAGCTTCAAACTCAATCGGCGTTCCATTAACTAGCACCTTAGCGTTTGTTGGATATACGTTTCGCGGCTCATTTGTTGTACTTGCAAATGCAAAACTAGATACACATAGTACCGACAATAAGATAATTAACACAACAGAAATCTTCTTCATAGTCATATTTTCCTCCTCGAATTTTTTATCGTTTTAAAGTATGTTATTGACAACCATGCAGTAACAGAAAGACGGGCTTGCCGGGTGTTAAGAGTAAATCGAACTGCCTATCGATACAAACCAGTAAAACTGTTTGATGAGGATCAAGTACGAACAGAAATAATTGACAAGGCTTGCAACTTCGGACGTGTCGGCTACCGCATGGTAACAGATATGATACGCAATGAAGGAACAAGAATCAATCACAAGCGTGTGGAACGCATCTGGCGTGAAGAGGGTTTAAAGCTGCCTAAAAAGCAGATAACGCAAGAGCTATCACTGCGATTGCACAGATTACTCTTTTGATTTTCATAAAGTAATCTCCTTCAAACTGCTATTCAGTATAGCCAATACTTGTATCTACCGTGATTGTACTTGTCACTCCATCCCAACCAACCCCGATATTGAACACCTTGGTCACATCACGTAGCTTGAAATAGTTATTGCCACCGATATTGTAAGCGGTAAATGGCGTTTCCTTGCCATCTACGTAGATTTTTGATACGGTAGCGGTGGCGGTTTTTGCCTTGCCGTCACCTTTTGAAAGCTCGCCGCCCACAGCAGTGTATACATTTCCGCTGGTAAGGGTGATAGCGTTTGTCGCATTGTCATATCCTACTGCAAACTGCTTGGCCGTACCCGATACCACTTTTGCCAGGTCGCGGAGCTTAAAGTAGTTGTTGAAGAGAAGTCTAGCTGCCCGTTAGAATCAGCTCCAACACCGACAACTGTTCCGTCTTTTTTTAAGCCCATTGTATGGGATACCCCTGCTGCAACTGCAATAATATCCTTCCACTCAGATATTCTACATTGCCCATCTGTGTTTGTTCCTGAGGCAACAACTGTACCATCGCTTTTTAATCCAATGCTATGATCGAAGCCTGCTGCAATCATCGTAATGGATCTCCAGTCGCTTACACTGTCAGCCCCAGAAAGATTAAATCCACATGAAATGACACGTCCGTTATTTTGCAGACCTAAGGTATAGGTATTATTTGTCAAACTCTTTCCCTAAATCCTCAAAAGACTGAAGATTAATTTCTGAGGCAATTACCACAGTTGACATTCCACCGAAAACTGATAGCAACATTGCAATTGTAATTACTACCGATAAAAATCGCTTTTTCACGCTAATTCATCTCATCAATCCTTTTTGTTATCTTTTCCTGCGAGCTTCACGAAATGAGCTGATACTATACCAGCCTCTAGTTCATGCTCGGTACCATTATACGCGAAAAGACTATTCGTATGTTCTCCGCCTGCATGAGATGTCGTTTTTTCGTCATGAAATGTAGTGTCAAAGGGACGGTTTGAAGCGATCTTATCATAACCAAAAGCCTTTCACGATTTAGCCGAAGTACACTGGAATGCCTAAAAAACCTTCGGGAACTGAAAATGCTGGGTGTGGACGTATTCTTCGAAAAAGAGGATCTACATGTCTAGGGCAGCCAAGGTGAACTGCTCCTGTCCCTGGTCTCTGCCATCGCCCAGAACGAGAGCCTGAACCTGTCGGAAAATGTGAAGTGGGGTATACACAGACAATATTAACGGGGAAATATTCAAAGTATCCCTTCCGGAAAGTTTTTGGGATATAAAAAGAAAGGCAATCTAATCATTGATGAGACCCAAGGGATAGTTGTTCGGAGAATTTATCAGGATTTTCTTAACGGTTTTGGCACATTCCAAATTGCCAAGACTTTGACGAAGGAACGTATTCCGATGGCTTATGGTGGAAAAGAATGGTGTGCCGCCCATATTCAGAAGGTACTTACCAATGAGAATGAGAGAAAGATCAATAAAGGCGAACTTTCATTCAGAATTGAATGTAAATTCGCCTTTATCAAATTTAAATTTAGCCAAACGATGGGAACCAAACCCCTCTTGAACGGTTTTATCGAATATAGTTTTCACGACTTCAGCTTCTGCATCATTAACTTCAATCTCATATAACTCACGGTTTTTCTTATTAAATCTGCCATTTTTGACAAACCATCTACGACAAAAGGCGTTTCATCATCTCGCCGGCCAAGTCTGTCAAACATAAATACCAACAATATATCAAACTTACCTAGTAAGGCATCGGCTTTGATCTGCTGCACTACATCCCTGTCTTTTGTAGCAACCTTATATCCGGAAACTCCCTTTTCAGAGAACTCGTTTACTATGTTCCATCCCTGTATCTGAGCAAACTCTTTACAGGCAAGTCTTTGCATCGGAATATAGTCTTTATCTACCTGTCCCTTGGTTGAGACTCTATACAAACAGTACACCCTTTTCATGGTTCTCCTGTATCCTTTTCTGCATACTTGACATACTGACAAACCACAGCAAAGATAGACAGGCTACTAAATGTATTATTTACTTGTCAATCTTGAATATATCTCATTAATGATATTGGACCATCATTTTATGCTTCAGAAATAATTTCAGTAAAACCAGCAATAATATCTACAACTTCTTCTACAATATCTTGCGGTACTTTCTCATAGAAAGCAGCACCTCTCGCCGAAATGTCTAAGGATTTTACTTGTTCACACATGACTAGCCCGGTTGTCTTTGTTCTGTCATCAAGAGCTACATGTAATGGAAACTCTCGGTTAGTATTCGTAATCGGGCAAACCATGGCAATCTTAGTGAAATTATTGAATACTTGATTACTAACTACAAGCGCAGGCCTCTTGCCTTTCTGCTCATGTCCGGCTTGAGGATCGAATTCGAGTGTGATAATATCTCCCTGTTCCGGGATGTATCGTTTCTTTACCATATCTCTTTACCTTGCGGTTTTCCGGTGTCCCATTCAGCACATACGTATTCTCCAGAGTATTCAGCAATACGCTCTTTCAGTGTTTTATGCTTTTTATTCGCACGTTTAATATATATCATATTGTCTTCTGCTTTAATTTCAACTTTATCGTTTTCGTGTAAGTCTGCAACCTCCAAAATTCCTTTGGGCAGTCTTACCGCATGGCTGTTTCCCCATTTCTGAATTGTGGTATACATAAAAACTCACCTCTCACCATCAGTGTATACATAGTTTCTACATTTGTCAAAGGATCTTAGAAAAATTAGCCGCCTTACTATCTATGATAAAAGCATCTCATAAACCCTTTTGTTGTCAGCGTTTATACGTTCAAATTGTTTAAATTGCAGCTCTTTTTCTTCCTCTGTGCGTTCATCCGCGAAGCCAATATCTTTACAAACCTCATCCCAAGGAATAAGCTTTGCTTTACCATCTTCTAATTCCTTGCGGCGTTCCTTTAATATATCAATTTCATCATTAATAATTGCCTCGACATCGGTAGCATCATAAGCAAAAAAAGTAATTTCGTATAGGGAATGTGCTACAACAACCGACGCACTATATGTTTCAACATATTTTTCTACAACCTCAAAGGATAGCCAATTACTCCATGGTAATAGCTCCAATGCATTTTTTTAACTCTCGCCAAACATCCTCAAATGACACTGTTTCCAATAGTTTCTTAAAGGTCATAAAAAAACCACCTCCTAAACCTATTTCTTTGATTATACATCAGACAAAAGAGATGCTTCAAACTACATAATATTTAAGGTTATATTAATCCAACAACTATTACGTTTTGCATAAATCATTCAAGTATGATTGAGTAAGGATATTTATCACTCTCTGCTGAACTAAAAGATTCTTTTCATGTGAGAATCTCACTGTCACTTCACAGGCATTTATTTTAAGAATTCCTTGATTATTGTTACCATAACAGCTTGTTGCTTGTTGATTTTTCTTTACTTTATCTTCCAAAATATTAATTCACCTCTTCAAATTACATTGCAGTTCCTCTCTATCCTGTACCCAAATAATTACTAGTTTAGTAGTAATTATTTTTATAACATTTTGTTATTAATATCATTATGAGATATAATAATTTGTGAAAAAGCAATACATTTATAAGTCGCCATTTTGCGATATTAACAATTTTCATTCGGACTGACAAGTGCGCCAATATAAAGTCGTGCATACAGCTCTTGACTTGTCATTCTAGCAGCTATAGTTCCTTTTTATTAATCATGGAGATTATAATGTTAATGGGATGGGATAAAATGGTGGAAAAGAAAATAAAAAAACGCAAACAGCAAGCAATTGACACAAGACAAAGGATATTTGATGCAGCAATAAGCTTAATTTTTGAAAAAGGTTTTGAGAATGTTCAGATAGAAGATATCAGTCATAAAGCCGAAATATCTATGGGGCTCTTTTATAGATATTTTTCAAAAAAGGAAGATATCATAACCGAAGATTTATTTAATACTTATGATAACTGCTATCAAGAGTTTTATAATGAACACCTTGCAAATATAAAGGGTATTGAAAAACTAATGGCATTTGTATCGCATCTTGCAAAATTGCATGAGACAAAAATTGGCAAGAATATGCTTAGATATCATTATACAAATATTATCTCCAGACCAAATCACGGAAACAAGGTAATATGCGAAGATCGATTTATATATTTATTAATTGGGGAAGCTATAACCGAAGCTCAACAGTCAGGTGAATTACAGCGAGAACTTGATGTTTCAAAGGTTGCAAGAGAAATCGTGATAATATTACGAGGTATTATCTTCGAATATCTTCTATATAAAGATGACGATACTTATTTTGATCTAGTAAAGAATGAACAAGATATGATTTCAACCTATTTGAAAGGGTATTCTTAAAACCTAATTAAGGTTTTTCGGAAAAAAAACTTGTAACTATACTATGGAGTTTAATTTTAAATTAATTGCGAGATTAATCAAGCAATCATAAATTTTTGCTGCTTCAGAGTGTCAAAAGGCCATATTTCTTTTTCTAGAAATATGGCCTTTTGACTTATACATATACATGTAAGCTCAATGAAGAAAAATAAAGTTTACTAGTAATTTTAGACTACCATGGATAAGATCACTCATTCTTCCTGTATAGACTTAACTTTACTTTTTAGCTTGTCCAAAACTATTCTGCTCTCAGTATAAAAAGTCCCCTGATTAAAAATCAGGGGTGTGTAAAGAGTAGGTATGATAATTGAGTAAACCCAGCAAATTATTCTACACATCCATGAACCATAATTCACCTTAAAAGCACTTCTTTAAGGTAACCTGCTTTTAGAATGCAATAAACATAACGAGATTAGCAATATTGTTCCAAGTGATATCCGTATTTTTAAAATATTCTTATTTTAACATTTAGTCAGCCTCTTCGGCTAGGTTTTCTAGTTTTACTACCATCATAGGTTCCTTATTTGCTTTTCTCGAGAGCTAGCGATTTCTTCATTTCAATATTCTCAATAGTATTGAGGCATCTATAGTGTTCTCCAGGCTTAACTATCACTACATTCAAAAACCATTTATATATTCTGGTAAAAATTCAGTTAACTGAGGTATATATGTAATTAATAACAGAACTATAACTGCAGCAACCATATAAGGCACTGCTTTTTTTATAATATCTTGAACAGACACACCAGATACGGATGAAGCCACAAACAGATTTAAGCCAAACGGCGGTGTTAATGTACCAATGACTAGGTTAACACACATAATTATTCCAAATGCAAGATTCGAGACTCCGGCCGCATTAACCAAGGGTAATAAGATGGGCGCAAAAATAACAATAGCAGCTATTGCCTCCATGAAACATCCAGCTATTAATATAACTATATTAACCAGGAACAGTATTACTATGGGATTTGAAGTCAACCCCAAAACAGCACTACAAAGATTTTCAGGAATCTGGTTCAATGTAATAACATAACCGAAGGTAGCCGCTGTTCCTAATAAGATTAAAAGTCCACCAAGAGTTAAAATAGTACTTTTAAAAGACTCTGCCAAATCTCTCCACTTCATGTCTCTTTCAATAAAAAGACTAACAATAATCGTATAATCAACAGCAATGACAGAGGCCTCAGTGGGGGTAGTCAAACCTGAATAAATACCGCCTAATACGATTATTGGCATTAAGAGTGCCCATTTCCCATCCCAGATGGCCCATAGTTTATCTTTTATCGAATACTTTCTCACATCACTATTTAATGGCAAAAACTTAATATTATTCTTTTTTGTTAATTGAAATGTAATGATAAACGCAGTTATCAAAAGTATACCAGGGATTACACCCGCTATAAATAAATCTGATATTGATGTGTTCGTTTGAACCCCATATACTACCATAATTATACTAGGCGGAATAATGGGTCCCACTATTGCACCAGAAGCTGCTATTGCTCCCGCATACCCAGGTTTATACCCCTGAGAAATCATCATTGGAATCGTGATAGCACCAAGCGCAGCAACAGTCGCTACTGCAGAACCAGATAACGCAGCAAAAAAACCACATGCTATTAAAGTAGCTATTGCTATAGATTCCTGTCTTTCTCCCAAGAAAACTTGTGCGATCTTCAACAACTTAGAGGCTATGCTGCCTCGACTCATAATATTTCCTGCTAGTATAAAAAATGGTACAGCAATAAGCGTAAAAGAATTTAATGTATATACAACAGCAGTAGCCGCCAATTGCATGTTTAAGTTACCAACCCACATTCCAAATACACCCGCAATACCAATTGCTATTGCAACAGGCACCTCGATTAGTAATAGTCCAATAAAGATGAGAAACATAATTATATCCATTTTCTTCCTCCCTTATGCAGTCTATACTGATATCAACGATATTCAGCCGTTTCCTCATTTTTCTCTTTTTGTAACAATGTTTCGACAATACGAACCACTATTAGCAGACAACCAATGGGAAGACATGAATACACCACTTTCATAGGAATTTGCAGAACTGGACTAAATTCGATTGTATTTATTACGAGCTTATAACCTACAACAACAAGAAACAAAGAAAAAACTATACAGATAATATTGTCCATTATCTTAATTATTTTCAATGTCCCAATCCTGTCTTTTAACAAATATGTCGTAAGTAATTCAATAGTAAGTTGCTTTCTCATCGCAACTGCATATGAGGCGGATAAAAATACTAGCCACATGAACATATAACGGCATATTTCATCTGACCATACTAAAGAGTTGTTAAGAACATACCTAAAGAACACCCCAAGCGTGGCAACAATAAGCATTACAATCATCAATACGATACATAAATTGACTTCAATATCTCTTAATATTATTTTCCTTTTTTTCATCATATTTCCTCCATTGGTTTATTATATAACTGGACCTATTGTCTTCTCGAAGACTAAGGTCCAGTTATATAATAATTACTACTTCAGATTTTTAATATCTTCATCTACAATTTTAATATACTCAGCAATTTCAGCCTTTCTTTCTTCAACATATGGGGCAACTGCTTTTTGAAGGTCACTCTGGAACTGGGGACTTAGATTAACTACTTTCACACCTTGTTGTACTAATGCTTCATCAAGACTTTTTTCTTTCTCTACAGCTCCTTCCCTAATTGTTTTGATCATATTGTCACTAGCCTCTAATACTATTTTTTGCATATCTGATGGTAAGCTATTATAAAAATCAGTGTTTATCCCAAAAGTAAAAATAAGTAAAAATGGGTTGATGTTTGTATGATACTTACAAAGTTCAGGAAATTTGAAATCTACTATTGCCGTTTTAGAAGTAAAGACACCATCAATAGCTTTTTGTTGTAAAGAAGTATAAATCTCACCAAAATTCATAGGTGTAGGATTTGCTCCCCATAATTTAATCGGCTCCAGATATGGTTTAGACTCAGGCACCCTTATTTTTAACCCTTTAAAATCTTCCATACTTTCAATAGACTTTTTTGTATTTGAAATAGAAGCACTTCCCCCATTGGCTGTCCCAATGACTTTTATCTTTACTTTACCCTCAAGATCTTTACTCAGCATTGAAAATGCTTTTCCATTATCAAGAATATTGTAAATCACTTGAGGTTCTGTTCCAAAGTAATAGGGAATAGATAAGGATTCCCATCTTTTGTCATTGATAACTGTACCAATCATACTACATTCAGAATGCGCTATCTGAACACTATTATCTGATAACAACTGAACAGCTTGACGGTCATCTTTTATAATAGAGGAACTATGGAAAATCTGTACATCAATTCGCCCATTTGAGTTAGCTTCTACTTCTTTCTCAAACTCAAAATAACCCTTAGTTATATAATGTTCCGTGTTATAATGTGTACCCATTTTGAGCACAATTATTTCAGGCTCACTTTGCTCTTGTTCCTTTTCTTGTCCGCAACCTGCGAATATAACTGTTATAAATATTAATAATGTTATTAACGCCCAAAGCTTATTTTTTCTCATTTAATTTTCCTCCCTTTAATTAATTAGTATTTTTTGCGATCCTTATTGGATTTTTTTTCATTTATCACGCCCCTTAAACATGGTAATTAATCTATATTGTTTATTAATTTCATGTATTTTCAATCATCTGCTTCTTTCTTACACAATAAACAAAATATATTATTATTGAATTCCTCACAGGATCTCATCCTGCTACATTGTCTAAATAGCACTTCGATATCAACCGAACACGAATCCCCTCCTTCAACAGTGAAAATTATCCTGACTTTAATTGAATGGCCTGTAGCAGGGCATATTTGTTCCAGACACTGCTCAATATTCATTGCCTAGCCCAGTTCTTTTCCCACAATTGTTACGCCTGCCACACACGAATAGGGTGTTCCTCCCATGTTATGGGTCAATCCTAATTTAGGATTCTCCCTCTGCCTCAGACCAGCCTTTTCATGGAATTGTAACCACATTTCATACAACATACGAATGCCGCTAGCTCCAATCGGATGCCCAAATGACTTAAGGCCACCGTCAATATTAACTGGGAGTACACCACCCCGGTCAAAAACTCCCCTCATTACATCTTTCCATCCGTCGCCACGCTCACTTAATAATAAATCCTCATATATGGTTAATTCCGTTACTGTAAAGCAGTCATGCACTTCGGCCAGGTTAATTTGATTTCTTGGTTCAGTGATACCGGCCTCCCTGTATGCCGCTTCAGCCGCATAGCATGTTTCCTTTACTGTTGTAAAGTCATAACTCTGGTGTCTTTCGCTATGGGCGGGACCTGCGGCAATCTGCATCGCCTTAACATACATAGGGTCATTCCTGTATTTCTTGGCATCTTCTGTTCGGGTGATGATGGCGCAGCTACAGCCGTCTGCAACTCCCGAACAATCCATTAGAGTAAGGGGGTAAGCAATAACAGGCGATTCTAGAATTTTTTTCATGGGTACTTCCGCTTGAAACATCGCTTTGGGGTTTAACGCCCCATTAGAATGGTTTTTAAACGCAATGCGTGCTAAAGTTCCCCGTAATTGTTTTTCTGTAAGACCATACTTGTGTGCATAGGAAGACCCTAAAAAGGCAAACATGGCAGGCGCCGACAAGTCCGGAACTGTCCGGTCAGATTCAACATTGGGAATAGCTAACCCGCTGTAACCGCCATCTTTAAGTTTTTCCGCACCAATTGCCATGGCTACGTCACAAGCGCCCGAAATCACTGCATAACAGGCGTTGCGAAATGCATCCGTACCGGTGCAGCACTTATTCTCTATACGTGTGACAGGTTTGTACTGACTCTTCATACGGTTCGAAAAAGTATCTCCAGCCAATCCGGAACAATAGGTTCCAAACCAAAACGCATCGATATCGTTAAATTCAATATTAGCATCCTTCAACGCTTCGGTGACAGCCTCTAGCATCAAATCCTCTAAGCTACAGTCGAAACGTTCCCCAAATTTGCTACAGCCCATCCCGACTACTGCTGCTTTATCTTTTATGCCAACGGCCATTACATTCATCCTCCTTAATGCTTTTTAAAGATAGCTTTCCAAAAATAGGTATGTATCCCACCCTCTACAAATAATCGACGGTAGGACATATCTACCTCCATGCCAATCTGTATTCTATCCAAATCGCAATCGATGAGGTGGCAAAACATACGCCCCCCTCCTTCGAAGTCTACTACCACGATAACATTTGGGGGATCAAGGGATTCTGCAAGATAATCAACCGTGTATGAAGCAATAGTTGCTTTCTTTCCGTACATTCTGTATTTTTCCATTTTATCTACTGCTTGGCATTGAATACATATCCTAGTAGGAGGGAACTGGGGAGTACCGCAGTTGGTGCATCTGCAACCATATAGCGCAAAATTCTTATCGGAATTGCGATAATACTCTGGTAAGGATGACCTTTCTTGGCGAGGTCTTTTAGCCGGTTCTGTGATTATTAGCTTTCTCCAGCGCAAATATTTCTCGTAGTTCATTGTTACCTTTTTAGTATTGATGTATTTATTTATACTAGGACGATATTTTAATTTTAATATTTCTTTAGTTACCTCAAAAACTACGGCATCGCTGCCCTCTCCGTAAGTCATAAAAAGTATTTTATCTCCAGGTTGAGCTTCTTCAAATGAAGCAACAAGCATCATTGGAGCGCTTGCTGCTCCGGTATTACCAATTGACGCATACAGGCTGTCTTGAATTTGGTCCGGACGAAACCCTATTTTTTTTGCAATTTCCAACTGGTATCTAGTTGAGTGTGCATAGATAACAACCCGATAAAAATCCTCTGGCTTTAGCCCTGTTTTTGTCATAACACCTTCGGCCGCTTCAATCATGAATTTATTATACCCTTGTGTTACACAAAATCTTTCTTCCCAATTACGCACAAAAATATCATCAGTTGCACGCCATTGATCATGAAAATCGCTAGAAATACTGTACCAGTCAAGTATTTCAGCAATAACATTTTTGTTGCCCAGAGCGAAAGATACTGCTCCATCGCCAAAAACCACCTCATTCAGACCGTCCGCAGCCCCTAGTCTACAGTCACTGACCGAGAGCAAGACATTAAGCCCGTTCTTAGCTCCATCCATAGCTGCCAAAAGAGCAGTGGATCCACATCTGAGGGAATTACCGAAATCAGCCGTCCTAACTGACTTCCTGCTATCAATAACGCCAGAAATGACTGTGGCGCACTGCTTCTCTTTGTATGGCGAAGTTGTAGTAGCAAAGTAGATAGCGTCAATGTCTTGCGGATTTATATTTTTACAGCAGTCCAGAGCTGCTGATACTCCCATGGTAATACTGTCTTCATCGTAATTTGCAACAGCCTTTTCCCCTGTCAGCACCGGTTTTCCGAAAGCTTCTTTGATACGCTCTCGGTCTAGTCTGTTATAAGGTATATAAGCTCCATAAGTAGTTATTCCAGCCATATATTTATCCCTCCGTTCACAGTACCGTATTTAAAGAGCAAAACACTTCCTGCAAAGCATGCCTTTTGCTATTAAGGTGAATTTCTTAATAAGTATCGCTAACCTGTCAGCTACATCTTAAGCCCCGTCTGCATACCACCGTCAACATAAATAGTCTGTCCATTAAGATAACCGGCCTCTTCTGCAGCATAAGCCATGACCATATGTGCCATATCTTCTGGTTGTCCAATACGTTTAGCAGGGATGACAGCAAGCCATCTGTCAAGAATGTTTTGTGGTACAGAGCGGACCATCTCTGAATCAATTACGCCAGGGCAAATAGAATTTACGGTAATACCATATTTGCCAAGCTCCAACGCTGAGGTATAAGTTAATGCGTTGATTGCAGCTTTGGCTGAAGAATAATTTGCCTGACCTATATTGCCCTTACAGGCCGATGAGGAAATATTGATAATTCTTCCGAATTTTTGCTCTTTCATAGGTACGATGGAAGCCTGGGTCATCATAAAGGGTCCTTTCAAATTTACCCTCAACACGGCGTCCCACTGCTCCTCAGTCATTTTGTAGATTAAAGCGTCTCTAATAATACCGGCATTATTCACTAAAATGTCCACTCTTCCCCACTGGTTCAATGCTGACATAACCAAACGTTCGCAATCCGGTTTTGATCCCACATCACAAGCCACAGCAAGGGATTCATAGCCGGATGCTTTTATTTCATCCACAACTTCCCGGGCGTTTTTCTCATTAATATCACAAGCTACCACATTGGCTCCAGCCTCGGCCAGCTTTATGGCAATACCTTTACCAATACCTTGTCCGGCACCCGTTACAATTGCTACTCTACCTTTTTGTATCGTCATAACAACACCTCCGTTCTTTTTGAAATAATATCTTATTACGTTTTTATCGCTTCTCAATCGAATAAATGGCAAATTTATTTCGTTCCAAAAGCTCCCTTAGCTTTCAGTTCATTAATGCCTTCATCATCTAAGCCCAAAATATCTCTAAGTAATTCATCAGTATGCTCGCCAAGTTCTGGACTTACACCCATTTCTCCCGGGGTTTCAGAGAATTTGATGTGAATGCCTCTTGTTTTTACGCTACCTACGGAAAGTTGAGGTGTTTTTAATTCTGTAATCATTCCCCGTGCAAGGTAATGAGGATCCGTCTTTAAATCTTGAACTGTGTTGATTTTTGCGCATGGGATTCCATTTTCTTTTAGTATCTTTTCTGCTTCAACCATGCTATCGAATGTTTTCAACCATGTCTCAATCATTTCGATTACACTGTCAAGTACTTTTACTCGTTTCCCGGTGTTATTGTAATCAGGATGATCAATATATTCTTCTTTCCCCATCAGCTTACATAACTTAGCCCATAAGTTCTCATTTACAGCACCAAGCGCGATACTACCATTATTCCCACTGAACACGCCATATGGTCCGATCATGACATGGTGGTTGCCGTTTCTACTGACATTAGGATCCTGGAAGCCAATTTCAACATGGTCGTTTATGGCCAGTATGGAATCAGCAAGAGACACATCAATATATTGACCGATCCCCGTCTTTTCTCTATAAAACAGGGATGAAGCTATCGCACCGAAAGCATTAAACGCGCAGCAATAATCTGCCAGAGAAGGACCTATTTTTGTCGGCGGTCCATCGGGATAACCTGTAATAGCCATAACGCCGCTGACTGCCTGCGCAATCATGTCATAACCCGGCAATTGTCTGTACGGCCCCGTTTGTCCGAAAGCTGATGCAGAACACATGATCAATTTGGGATTGATCTTTTTTAATTCCTCATAATTAAGACCCAGCCTTTCCATCACACCGGGCCTAAAGCTCTCTACTACGACATCTGCTTTTCTAACAAATGATTTGAATATTTCTTTTCCCTCCGGGCTCTTCATATCCAGTACGATAGATTTTTTTCCACGATTCAACCACATGAACATAACGCTTTTACCTTCCACAAACGGCACAAAACCACGACTGTCGTCCCCTACAAACGGTTTTTCTATTTTAATCACTTCGGCTCCAAAGTCCGCTAACATGGTTGCCGCAACAGGTCCGGCTACGTTATTGGAAAAATCTATTACCCTTATACCTTTAAATAATTCACTCACGATAAATCTCCTTCTCAAGATTTTATTTTAGTACGATTATTAATAAGTTTTAAAGTCAATTACTTTTTTACTCCAAACTCTACCAACTCAATTAAAATACCAAAAGCACTACGAGGAGAAATAAAAGCCATCTTTATTTCAGAAGAATTCAATTGTTTACCAATAACACAAATTCCTTTTTTTTCTAATGTACCGATTAATCCAACTATATCTTTGACTCTTAAAGAAATATGGTGTATTCCTTCACCTTTTTTTGCTATGTATTTACTTATAATTCCATCCCTATCAGTAGACTCCATAATCTCGATGCAATCATCACCAAGCTTTACCATAGCTGAAATCAATTTCTGATCATCGACCCATTCTCTAGAAACAAGTTCTCCTCCAAGTATTTCTGTGAAAAAGCTTACTGTTTCATCAAGTTTTGAAGCTGCAATGCCAATATGAGATATCCCTTCAATGTTCATAACTCACCTCCTTTTCTATATCTTATTAATATAGCCCTATAAACAATTTGCCATAATATTATCACTTTGTCAAGAATTATTGTTGACAAAGTGATAATATTTATTATATACTATAAGTTTATGGTTTCAATGAAAATTTCATTGAAACTTTCATTATTTTTTAAGATATACGCTAATTTTAATCCGACGTATCCTTGTGCTGTTCAAACATAATTTACCCCAGTACCCACTTGCTCCTCACCGTTAAAGCTCCCTACCCTACCTCCGGTTCTAACTGCGTTTTTTACCGCAGTCAACAGGACTCGCTCCACACCACTAGGTCTCCAGAGTGAGGGCGGTTCCTCGAACCACAAACAATCTCTCGGGTTGCGATGAACCATCTACAATACTAATAAAGAGAAAGGAGAGGTTATTTTTGCAACCTCCCCTTGAAAATAGTTTTATTATTCTTTCAATCAGTTAAAATAGTACTGGGTACCCTTTACTTTCAGGTAAGGGTGGTCTTTCGTCCTAGATAAGACTCTACTTGCCGGTTGGGTTTGTCCAGGACAAGTTCTTTTCTTAACCTTACCACCTGCACCCGTTTTCTTTTTTCATTTCCCTCGCTCTTATTGCCCATGGTCTTTTTCATCATTTCCTGTTCCTCCTTCTTTTTGAACAAGCCTGCCGGCCTTAATTACAAGGCCCTGGTGCGGGTAAACGGGCAAGAGCGGTTTTCTTTTGCCCGTCCGGGAGGGATATATGGAGGGACCCCAAAAAACCTAAATACTCCTTCTTATTTTGGGGAGGGAGCCGTTTATGCTCACGGACTTTACTCTTCGCCCGTTCGGGTCCCGCATCGGTATAATCCGATATAAGCCGGCAGCTTTGAAGTTTGCTCCATAACAAATTGAAAAATAAAAAAAGAACCAGTGGTGAATTATCACGCGTGGTTCTTACCGCCGCCATTATATTTTCTGGGGCAAGGGGGTTCGGGGGATTGGGTACTCCCATTCCCCTGCGTTTTTTCAATCTTTAAAAATATAAAAAAATATTTCTCATACGTTAATTCAGGTTCAAGCGGTATTGTAACAGGCTGTCCCTTTAACTCAGATGCATAATCAGGATATATCGCAACACTGAAGGTTCCCTCCGTTACTGACTTCAGTGCCTTTCTTATCAGTGATTCAAGAGGATGCTTAGTCTGCTCCCAGTCTATTAACCCGTACACCCATTTAGAATGCACGATACTTTTTATAACCCAATGGTTTAGAAAAATTTAAAATGTTATTAAGCTGTGAGTCCAATTTATGATTTTATAATCTAACTAGGTTTGAATCTTTTATGCATAAACTAAGATATAGTAGCCTTGGGGGTCAGTCTCTTCCTAATTATTATGACTAAATTTAAAACGTCTCCTCTGCTCGTGCAATTAGGGATTATGACGGATAAATTTGCCCGGATTTATACCGGTCAGCTGCCTATCTTGATATACAATCTTTCCATCAACGATAACATATTCTATCCCGTCGGTAAGCTGATTGGAATTTTTATAATCGGCGCGGTCACAAAAATTTTTATAATTGAAAATAACCAGATCAGCATCGTAGGTATCAGCAATGACGCCCTTATTTTTGATCATGGCACGCTCAGCGGGCAGAGAGGTCATCTTGCGAATCATTTCTTCCATGGTCAGTAAGCCCTTTTCCTTGTGAAAATAGCAGAAGGCATGAGGAAAAGCGCCCCATGCACGGGGATGGGCCGTCTCTTGCATGGCACGGCAAATACCATCGGTGCCAACCACGGCATCGGGGGCCTGAATGATATTACACAAATCTTCTTCGCCTATGCAGTAATAGATACAGCTTCCCAGCCCCTCATTGGCAACATTTAGATCATAATAGGCCTCAAAGCCATTTTTTCGCATCTTGTTAGCAACTTCACTGACGAACATACCAGCGTATTCTGGAGTTTTAGACAGGGCGGAGATAAAGATATTATCCCAGCCGCCGCAGTTGAGATACCAGTTTTCAAATGGTGTGCTCGGATCAAGTATCTCCTGGGTGATCTTCTTGCGCAGTTCATGATCCTTCAGATATTCCACCAGACCAGTAATAGAGTGGTCAAAATACTTGGAGGGTATACACACATTCAGATGTGACATAGCCGCAGTATACGGATATTGGTCAAGAGTGACCATCATACCCTCTGCGCGGGCATCGGTGATCATTTTGAGGGTAATATTGGGTAGACCCCAGTTCATGCGACCACAGGCCTTGTGATGAGAGATGATAACTGGAACCTTGGCTTCGCGACCGATTTCCAGCGCCTCTGCCACCGCCTCTACCACACCAGAGGATTCACTGCGCACATGGGTAGAGTAAATACCGCCATAGGGTTTGATAACTTTTGCCAACTCAATGATCTCCTCTTTATCACAAAAGCCGCCAGGGGAATAAACCAATCCGGAGCTAAGGCCAGTAGAACCATTTTCCATAGCGTCCTTAAGATAGGCTTTCATTTTTCCCATTTCGTCCTCAGTGGGCTTGCGTTTGTCATACCCCATGACAGCAATGCGTATAGTATTATGACCAGTAAAAAGTTTTACATTGGCGGCCAGTGGGAGTTGCTCAACGTAATTGCAGTATTTCTCATAGGTTGTCCAGTTTTCCATCTCATCAGGAAAACTCAACGTGCAAACAGCCAACAATTCCTTTAGCTCGGTAAGGCACTCGGGGTTGACAGGGAACATTGATGAGCCGCATTGACCAGCCACCTCAGTGGTAATACCTTGAGAAACCTTGCACATCTTTGCATAGTCGGCGCCCAATACCATATCACCGTGTGAATGAATGTCTATAAAGCCAGGAGTAACATTCAAACCAGTGGCATCAATAACCTTTTCGGCTAACTGTGAAGCATCGGTAAGGGCAATCTTGCCATTTTTTACTCCGACACTGCCCATAAAAGCTGGTTTGCCAGTGCCATCAACAATAGTGGCGTTTTTGATCAATAAATCATACATAGTTAATACCTTCCTTGCCGAATTTTTATCGATTCTTATGTAAGATTAGGGTGTAGAAAAGGATTCCCCCCTCCTGCTTTGAAGGGGGGATAGGATCAGTATGACATTTATATTTAGAATAAGCTGGGGACGCCCATGATATTCCCGACAAAGATACCGAAATAATTACCAATAATATAGCCCCACAGCCCTACTAGGATACCGGGGATAATAAGCTTATTCCAGCCGAAGGCAACAGCCATGGCTCCCGCGGTAGGCGGACCACCGACGGCGGCTTGATTGGCGATGGCGACTTCTTCCCATGTACACTTGAGTAACTTGCCACCGACCATGGTGACGGCCAGATTGATTAGTGCAACGAGGAAGAAGAAAACAACAGAAATGGATCCGAATTTGATAATCTTAACTAGGTCACCCGCAATGCCGACGGTACAAAACCACATGAGCAAGCCGATGTTACCCAGCTCCATGGTGCCACGGATGCCACCAAAGAATTTGCTGAACACCGTAGCGGCAATGACGGTAAGCAGTGTCATAATCAGGTAAACGCTACCGAACATTTGTTTTATGATTTCGGGAGGATTTAAAGCGACGACCGCCTTAGCAATTACCCCGCTGACACCGACAATAAGAAACGTAAGCGCTAGAGCGGTAGCAATATCCTTGATGCCGATTTCCTTGCCACCCCAAAAAGAAGCGGCCATAGTCTTACCAGATGTCAGATCTTCCTTGTCGATAGAAGCCGCAGCTTCATCTACAGAAGGATGAAATAATGTTTTTTTCATAAATTTGCTATTATCGAGCATACGTATGATTACGAACAGCCCGCCCAGACAGAAATTACCAACAACAATGTAGGACTCAAGAACACCTTCAGGTATCTGAAACACACTACCCATAGCAATGCAGTTTACAGTGCCACCAATAGAGCCAGCGCCAATTATGGTGAGCAAATATTCTGCATTAGTCCAACTACTAAAGATCAGCCAGGTGATAAGCACACCAACCATGGTTCCGACAGCAGCAACATGGAATAGGATAAACAGCTTTCCGCTACTCTTGATGATTTCTTTAACATCAACCTTAAACAACAACAGGGGAATGGAGCAAACAAGAACGACTGAGCCGATGGAAGAGAATACCGCCGAGGAATGAGGTATTAGACCGATATTGGAGAGAATAAAACCAGTGATAATGCAGATGATGCAGGCACTTAGGGCACTTGCCCAGCGAAAGCGCTGCTCCAGCGTAATTGCAAGAGCAACTATGCCAATGATAACAGCCCACAACAGAATAGTCTGATCTCCCGCGATCAGGGTAAAATTGGAATTGTCCATAATTATCCTCCTTTTTAATATTTAGTTGCCTCTCGTAAATTCGAGAGTATTATGGTTAAAGGTTTATCACCTTTGCCATCTATATTTTTCCGTTAATCATAACCAGCCCGGAAAATAGAAACTAGAAGTCCCTGCTCATAGTGTTGGACGAGATCTTTAATACCAAACGTTTCTTGCTCAAACGGGGACATTTTGCGATTAAATTGATCTATTGCGCGTTGTCTACTACTGACCACCTTCGCCTTCCACCTGCAAAGTTTCCGTCTTTATTACCGCAGCCAGAACAGCGACATTCCCTTAATTTTTCATCTTTTTTCGATAGCGAATGATAGACCAGACAGCAGAAGCGATCATAAAAATAGTTAATACTATGATACCGATCAAGGTCAGGGTGATTTTGCGATCTGCAGTTTTTTTCAAAACCTCGTCAAAGCTCAGACTGTCAATGATTTCCTGCAACAGAACTTCATCCTTAGCGGTCAGCGATTGCCCGTAAGTGTGCAGGGAGATGTTGCAGGCATTACCGTTAATCACGGTGGAGTACTGAATAAATTCAGCGTATGAAGTTTCCCCCTTCATAATCACACCTTTAAAGCGAAGGAACAAAGCCTGCCCATTGTGGTACTTGTCAAAAGAGAGGTAGGAAGGTACATTGATGTCGCCGTCAAACTCATGGTCGATTATAGACTGGGCCTGTTCGGACAATGCGTCGGGTTGGAGAATATTATAATCAAAGGTGACACGGCTACGGATGTTCTTGAACCAACTGACCGTCACTTCTTGGGACAGGTCGGGATATACCGAGTTGAACACTACATTATTTTCCAACATCTTATTCCGCAGTGTTTCGCCGTTGGTATCCATAATGCTTAGGTTGGGATCTTCATCAGCTATGTCAGGGGTAAACAAAATCCAGTCGGCTGGCAGCGACAGCGAAAATGCTCCTTCTTCATAACGGCATGAGGATAAATTAATAGCGTAAGCCGGAGTAACGTAGAGCAGTGAGCACAGGAGCAAAGCAACCAATATTTTTTTCATTTTCATATCTCCTTTATAATTTCAGCCATAGTTCCGGCAACAACTACAAACACTACTATAAACTTACGTGCTTTTTATCTTACGGGAAGATTATTCGTGATTTCTAATGCAATATATGTATTGCAGCTTTTTTCATAGATTGTTCTGATGGTTTCCAATAGTTCTAAATTTCTGAAATATAAAGCGGTGTTCATAAATATATCTGAACCTGTTTATTTCTGGTTTCAAAGATATTCTATCGCCTTCTGCAGACCTTTCCCACTTTTTTCCCAGTAAATATGCCCTCATCAATGACAATTTGCCCATCAATGACAACATAATCAATTCCAATAGGTTTTTTAAATGGATCTTTTAAATCAGATTTATCAATTACTATATTGGGATCAAAAATAACTAAATCAGCATCCATTCCAACTCTGATGAAACCTTTATTCAGCATTTTTAATCTGGTAGCTGGAAAACCAGACATTTTCCATATTGCTTCTTCTAGGGTTAAATTTTTTTCCTCTCGTACATATTTCCCGAGAACACGAGGAAATGTACCACTTGTTCGCGGATGACACTTAGCACCGGGAGCAGCGGGAACAGAATCGGAACCCACCATCGAAAGCGGATGTTTCATAACATACTTTACATCATCTTCGCTCATTATAAAGAAACAAGCCATATCGTATCCTTTGTTTGCAATAATGAGCTCAAAAACAGTTTCTAGCGGATCTTTCTTTAGTAATTTTGAAATGTCCTCTATGGTTTCGCCCTCATATTCCGGAGTATAGGGAGTATCAACAACAACTACTCCTTTAGCCCCATCACTGTTGATCCAAAAATTTTCCCATTGATTACCAATGTTTATTTCTTTAATTATCTTTTCACGTATTATTGGGTTTATTAATCTTTCAATTATTTTTTCCACACCACCTTCATGTACCCAAGGAGGTAATATGTTTCTCAAAGTAGTACTGGCCATGGTATACGGATATTGATCTATAGTCATGTCAACTCCGCGCAAGCGAGCTTCATCCAATAATTCTAATGTGTTTTTCACCAGCCCCCAATTTCTTTTACCACCAGCTTTGTGATGAGCTACCTGGGCTGGCACTTCAACTTTCTCAGCTAATTCTATTGTTTCTTTTACGGCCTCTATGACACAATTGCTTTCATTGCGTATATGTGAGATATACAAGGCATTGAATTGTTTAAGTACTGTTGCTAACTCCTGCAATTCAGAGGGTTTTGAATAAATTCCAGGCGGGTAAATGAGGCCGCTGGACAATCCATAAGCGCCTTCTTCCAGAGAAGCAATGGCAAGTCTTTTCATCTCAATCATCTCTTCTTTAGAGGGATCACGTGTTTCAAATCCCATAACATTTAGACGAATAGTACCGTGCCCCACAAAGGATGCAACATTTGCCCCCAACCCCAATGTATCAAGAACATCAAGAAAATCACCAAAGGATCTCCATCCCCAGCTAATCTCAGCGCCACCTTTAATAAATCCGGTATATTTATCAATATCCGCAATCCTATCCGTTCTTATTGGTGCCGGGCTAAGACCACACTGACAAAAAACATTTGTTGTAACTCCTTGTTGGAGCGCGCTTAACATAACAGGATCTCTGAACAAAGACAAATCGTAATGTGAATGAATGTCAATAAAACCCGGCGCAAGTACTCTACCTTGTGCATCTATAATCTGGTTTGCTTCAACATCATCCTGGACTTTTCCCATATAGACAATTTTACCCTTGTTTATACCAACATCCCCCTTGAACCAGGGGTTCCGACTACCATCCACTATTTTTGCATTTCTAACAACCAACTCGAAATTTGCCATGTCCTTAACTCCTTTCATTGTATTTACTTTATATTCATATTCCCCATTAGCTTATCAATAAATATCCTATCTCCACTACAAACCGATCTTGCATGAAATTTGCTTGCTTTAATTTTCCCATGCTTGTCTGTCTATGCTAACCACCCTAGAAAGACCTCATTTATACCGCCAGCATCATAATAGCCAAAGTGATGAGTATGGTCGATTCATAATTTGCCATCAGATATTGAATACTTAATTGCTGAGTTTTTTGCTACCAATTGACAATATAAATTATGATACTAAACAGTATATACTCGTGGTACTCGCGCACTAATCATGCAGGTTATCTCATAATTTATGGTACCTAACTTATGTGCCAATTCATCCGGAGTAATAGTCTCACTACCCTGTTGCCCTATAAGTACTACTTCATCCCCTATTTTTGCATCGGCGACCTCAGTAGCGTCTACCATTAACTGATCCATGCAAATACGACCGATAACATGTACTCTTTGACCATTCAGGAGCACCTCCCCTTTATTAGCAAGGAGCCGGGAATACCCATCAGCGTATCCAAGCGGTAATGTCACCACGATAGTCCGGCTTTTGGTAATAAAATTACGACCATAACTAATGCTGGTATTTTTTTCCACTTCCTTGACATGAGCAATTTGAGCCTTTAGTGAAATGGCTTGTTTAAGTAATACAATATTTTTCTGTACTTGTTCAGATGGATACATACCATAGAGGATAATACCGGGACGAACCATATCCAGGTTCGCCTCTTCTAATTCTATTGTTGCCGCACTATTGGCTGCATGCTTTAGCGGAATATAAAGACCAGCTTTCTCCAATTCCCTATTAAAATCAAGAAATTTTGTTAATTGTTCCTTTGTAAAGCTTTTATCTTTTTGGTCAGCAGCTACAAAATGGGTATATAAACCCTCAATAATCACACGAGGTAAGCGAGCAATTTTAACTAGGGTTTCTACTGCCTGTCGGTTTGGTAAAAAACCAATACGGCTCATGCCGGTATCTATTTTTATATGCAAACGAGCCTTATTACCCGTTTTTAATGCTGCTTGCGATAAAACTTCCGCTTGCTCTAATGTATAAATGGTCTGACTTATATCTTTTTCAACCACTTGCTGAGCCTGTTGGGGCGGAGTATACCCTAAAACCAATATAGGTACCTTAAATCCCTGCGTTCTTAAATATAGTGCTTCATCCAATATAGCTACCCCAAGGAAATCAGCCCCATTTTGCAGGACTATTCGGCTTACCTCGCTGGCACCGTGTCCATAAGCATTGGCTTTTACAATAGCCATAATCTTTGAATTAGGTTTTATGATCCGTCGGATTTCTCTGACATTATGGGCGATAGCGCCGAGGTTTATTTCTGCCCATACAGGTCTCATGGTAAGGTCCCCTCCCTCGTTAAGCAATACCCCTACACGCAACAATTTTTGAATTAACCGTTTTCTCCTTTAATAACCTATTTTCTTCTGCACCTGTACTATACTAAATCCCCGTTCCGTTACGTTGGAAGTATAGCTTAAAGTCCACTGTTAGATAATCTATTGAAGTAATCGAAGCCTATCCCTCGATTGCCTGTAACAAGTTAGTGTATGGAAGATTGTGGGCACTGCTAACCGCCTTATACGTAACTTTGCCATTAACCACATTGACGCCTTCAGCCAGGCTGGGATTCTCC
>PHAD01000155.1 GCA_002841595.1 Firmicutes bacterium HGW-Firmicutes-12 | reverse complement strand
TGATGCTGTTGTAGATATAAGTGGAGTATCCACTGGGGATCGGGTTCTAGATGTCTGCACAGGAACTGGGGAGATGGTTTTTCTACTTGCTAAGAAAGTAGGATTAAATGGTGAGGTTATTGGCTTGGATAATTGTCCGGATATGTTAAGGATTGCCCAGAGAAAAACGAAGCTTTTCACGGACAGTTTTTTCCCAAGTGAGAGGATATCCTTCATTGACGGTGATGCTTTAGCGTTACCCTTTTCTTTAAATACATTTAATTGTGTAACAACAACCTTTGCTTTACGTAATTTAACGGATATATCTAAGGCAGTAGAGGAAATGTTTCGAGTATGTAAAAAAAATGGCAGGGTAATCTGCCTGGAGATTTCAGAGCCTGCTAATCCTTTTTTACAGGCTGGATTTAAGCTGTATTTTCATAGGCTTATACCTTTGTTGGGGAGAATCATAGGCCAGGGACAGAAGATAAAAGAGGGCTATCCAGCCTATACCTGGCTATCTAAATCACTAAATGGTTTTCCTCAGGGAAAAGAGATGGCCCGCATCTTTGCAGAAGCGGGCTTAAAGGATATCACTTATCATCCCTTAACTGGGGGTATGGTGACGATTTATTTTGGTGTGAAGAAGTGAAAGCGGATTATTATCCAATAAGGTACAGCATTCTCATGGCATTGAGTTGATGCTCTACAATACAGCCAAAGATAATAGAATGGTAGCACTCATCGACACCCATGTGGAGGTCTTTCATCATGCGTATAACCTGTGTTTCTTCTTTGAAGGCGTAACGTGCAGCATCGACGAAGTTGACAAAAACGGGTACTTCTTCGCTGGCTTCGCCATAATAAGGAGGTAGCATTTCACCTGTAATTTCATAATACAGTGCTTCGAGTTTCTCTAGGCAATTTCTAACAGTCATTAGGTTCATCTCTACTAGTCTGCGGGCTTCTTCTGTTGGGGCATTTTGAATCATGTAGCCGTATACAATTACCAATTCCTTCAGTTCCATAACAAGGGATTTTATTGTTTGATTAATCATAACCATTTGCGCTTTGTTCTCCTTTCAGTTATTAATCACTAGGATTAAAGATTTTCACTACAATCTATGCTGAGAAGAGAAAAGGGGTGACAGGCATATTTTATTAAAGATTGGCAAAGAATAGAAAAAAACCTAGGTAAGAACTGGTGGCAATATGATTTTAGATAAATTGAAGAAAAATATTATTCGCTATTTTACCTTTCACGAGAAATTAAAAGTAGAAGGCTTTGTTCTTAGTGGAGCAGTACCCGGTAAAAAAGACACAAAGAAACAGTCACCTAAAAAGGAAGAGTCGAAAAATAAAGAGACTAAAGATGGGCGACGTATGAAAAAAAAGCCGCAGCGTGTAAAACGTGAAAAGACCCAACAAGAGGAAAATGGGGCAGAAACAAAAATAAGTAGTCCTTTTGAAAATTTATTGGTAGATCCAGAACTCAAGGTAAATAAAGAATATATTAATGAGATTTATTTCCTACCAAAAAACAAGGATGTTATTATAAGGGATTTCATCATCCAGCTTGATGGACCTAAACGTGCTTTTGCCGTTTTTGTTGAAGGGATATCTGATAGGAATACAGTTAATGAGAATGTGCTTAAGCCGCTTATGCTTCATAGCGGACTGCAAGAAAAAATAAATGCCATTGATGTGGCAGAATATCTAAAAACACAGATAGTCTATGGAAATCAGACGGATGTTCACGATAAATATCAAGACATTATTCCGCAAATTAATTATGGTAGCACTGCTGTTTTTATTGAGGGGGTTCCTCGTTGTTTAATAGTTGAAACCAAGGGTTGGGATCGGCGTTCTATAGGAAAGTCCGAGACTGAGCAGGTAATTCGCGGCCCCCATGAAGCCTTTAATGAAACGTTGCGTAGCAATACAGGGCTTTTGCGAAAAGCTATACGCAACCATAATTTAATCACGGAGTTTTCTAAAATCGGAGCACGCAATGAAACAGATGTAGCAATCATGTATCTCATAGATTTGGCAAATCCTAACCTCGTAGAAGAAGTAAAAAGACGACTTAAGTCAATTAGCACCGATTATGTGGGGGAATCAGGGATATTAGAACAGTTTATTGAGGACCATCCTTTTATGCCCATTCCCCAGGTCTTGGTGACGGAGCGACCTGATCGTACTACCTCCTTTATTATGGATGGAAAGGTCGCTGTTTTACTTGATGGTAATCCTAATGTTTTGATAGTGCCGGCTGACTTATTTAGCCTGTTACATAGTCCTGAGGATTATTACTTACGAATGCCCTATGGTAACATGGTTCGCCTTTTACGGGTTATCGCTGTATTCATTGCTCTAATCACACCAGCCTTATATGTAGGCGTAACCATATTTCATCAAGAGATGATTCCTACTGACTTGATTCTTGCTATTGCAGCTGGCAGGGAAACCGTTCCTTTTCCTACTATTGTAGAAGTTTTTTTCATGGAATTTGCTTTTGAAATGATCAGGGAGGCAGGTGTGCGTGTTCCGGGAGTCATCGGCAATACTCTAGGAATAGTAGGTGCGCTTATTCTAGGTCAGGCAGCTGTGCAGGCAGGGATAGTAAGTCCTATTTTAATTATTGTAGTAGCTTTAACCGGACTGGCTTCTTTTGCTATACCAAATTATTCGATGTCCTTTGCTTTTCGGGGTATTCGTTTCATTTTCACCGGATTAGCGGCGATCTTTGGCTTTTTCGGAATAACAGCAGGTCTATTCATTCTCTTGAATGGAATTACGTCTATGAAATCTTTTGGGGTACCATTACTTGCACCGATAGGTCCCAGGACCAAGAGCGGGCCCGATATTGTCATGCGAGGACCTGTTTGGTCTATGGAAGAAAGGCCGGATTTCTTAGATACACAAGATCGCAGGAGACAACCTAATGTAAGCCGGGGATGGATAAAAGAGGAATCTTCAAATAAGAGCGGGGGTGATGATAATAATTAATCAAGACCCGCCTGTAAAATTGGGTTATTCTGAGGCCGTTGCTATGGTTATGATTTTCATAGGTTCCAAGGCTTTTCTGGGATATCCCCGTTTTTTGGTAGATTTAGGTCTTAACGCTGCATGGTTGCTTGTTTTTATTAGCATTTTAATCAGTATATTATTTTGGCTAGTGATAGTTTCCTTATTAAACCGATTTCCTGGGAAATCCCTAATGGAAATAAATCAAATAGTATTGGGTAGCTTCTTAGGCTTGGTAGTGAATATGATTAGTCTCTTATATATCATTATTAGCACTAGTAATTTACTGCGAATATTTAGTGATGCAGTTATAATAACAGCTCTGCCCCATGCACCTATCAGCGCAATGGTAATTTTATTTGTTATTGCTATGTGGATAGCGGCTTATCTTGGTTTGGAAGCAATAAGTCGTAATGCCTATATTTCTTTACCTTTTATAATTATAGGTGTAACTGCGGTCCTTTTAATGCTTTATCCTTTTTGGGATATTAAAGAGCTTTTTCCTGTGATGGGTATTGGACCGGCACGTTTATTATTTAATAGTTTTCTAAACATCTCAGCTTTCGGAGAAATACTTCTTTTAGGATTTTTGGCTCCCTATTTTTCTTTTGATGGGACTAAGCTTAAGAATATTGGTATATTTAGTATAGCGTCTGTTGGTTTTTATTTTCTGTTCATTACCATAACCTACTTGATGGTTATTCCTTTACCTTCAGCCCTAGAAAGCCTAACTCCTTTTTACCAGCTGTCTCGCAGTATTTACCTAGGGAGATATTATCAAAGGCTTGAGTCTGTCTTTATATTCTTCTGGATATATACTGCTTTTTTGCGGCTTTCTATTGGTCTTATTCTAGCAGCTATAGTAACCCGAGAAAGCTTGAAGATACCTTATTACCGTCCGCTTCTTCCGGCTTTAATTGTAATCTTTTTTAGCTTGGCACTTACTCCGGCCCAGTTTGTCACCGCTATATCAATAGAGAAGTACAGAATGTGGTTTGGTTGGATTTTTACTTTCCTCATTCCTACCGGTATTTGGGTAGTGGCCTTAATCCGCAGAAAGGATGAGACTAGTGGTTAAGAAAAGTATTGTACTTATTTTACTTACATGTCTATCGATGTTATTTCTTTCAGGGTGTTGGGGGTCTAAAGAACCTGATGAGATGGGCTATATTCTCTCTATGGGAATGGATAAGGGAGAAGAAAGCATTCTTGATGTTTCTTTTCAAGTAGCGATCCCTAAGGCTCTAGGCAGTGGAGGAGAGGGGGAGGGCACAAATGTGGTTTCTCTTGAAGCCGCATCAATTTTTGGAGCCATTCAGCTGGGGAACGCTTTTACGGCCAGGGAATTAACCCTGATACATAACAGGGTCATCATAATATCCGAGGAGCTTGCCAAGGAAGGACTTAAGAAGTATCTAAACCCTTTAATCCGCAGTAGAGAAGCTCGGCGCAATACCTTTATTCTTATCACAAGTGGAACAGCTAAGGAGTTTTTAAATAAGAACAACGGTAATATTATCAATCTTGATCAATATGTAGACCGGGCTCAAAAGGTTTTTTACATGCGGGCCGAATGGGAGTTAGATGATTTTGCTATTCCTTCTGAAAAAATCGGCGAGTATTTCGATACACTCATTGCATCGAAATTACAGATGAGCTGGAAAATATACTTTTCGGAAGACGTACCAAACATGGCCATTTTTGTTTCGAAAATGTCGCATTGCCTGTTCGACATGCTGGCTCGTTACACGGCAGGGGAATGGGATGTTGAAATCCCGGTTATTGTTAGCAATCACGAAGATATGCGCACTGTAGCTGAACGGTTTGGAATCGAATTTCATTATTTTGATGTAAATTCAGAAAATAAAGCAGAACAGGAAGCTGCAGAAGTGGAGCTATTATCCAAATACAATATTGATTTTATTGTTCTGGCCCGTTACATGCAAATTCTATCAAAAGATTTTGTGAGCC
>PHAD01000154.1 GCA_002841595.1 Firmicutes bacterium HGW-Firmicutes-12 | reverse complement strand
CCATTATATCTGTTTTGCATGGGGGGTGACATTTTCCCTGATGAGTTATACCATGACATTATCACTGATCAACAACAATGTGGACAAAAAAATATTGACTAAAAATTTGTGACTATGATATAATATATAATCTTTGACATGATTAAACTTATTTGTTAAAATATACGTAGCAAACTCTCTTGTGGGGGTGGTTGTTTGTTTAGAATTGGTGATAAGATTGTATATCCTATGCATGGAGCGGGTGTAATAGAATCAGTTGAAGAAAGAGAAATTCTAGGTGAGATGAAGCGTTACTACGTAATGCGTATGCCTATTGGTGATATGAAAGTTATGGTTCCTATATCGAGTGTAACTGATATAGGTTTAAGGAAAGTAATTGACGAGGACGGAGTGTCGAAAGTTCTAACTATACTTAAAGATAAAGACTCACCTATGTCTACGAATTGGAATAGAAGATATCGCAGCAATATGGAAAAGATAAAAAGCGGCAATGTTTTTGAATTGGCTGAAGTCGTGAGAAACCTTTCGTCGAGAGATAAAGAAAAAGGGTTATCTACAGGAGAAAAGAAAATGCTCGACAATGCCCGACAAATTCTTGTTAGTGAACTAGTTTTAGCAAAGAATAGTAAGGAGGATAATATTAGAAGTTTGATAGAAGAGTATATGGCTTAACAGCAATTTTTACAAGGAGGTTTGCTGGCGAACCATATATTTATTATAATTGTATATGAAAATGCGAGTAAGTCGTTGAAATCAATGTTAAATATTGGTTTTTTCTTGCCTATTTATGCTTGCTAACTTATAATAAAACTTAACACAATTCACCCGGTTCGAGAAGGAGGTGAAAAACATAATTAGGATCATTGTAAAAATAATTATTACTCTTAGTTTCTTGGCTGGTGGAGTATCTCTTGGTTATGCGTTGACACATAGCAGCTGGTTGACCGTAGCCAACCTGCAGATTAGGTTGGTTATTACTGTTTTACCCGGCATTGTGGCTGGGATAATTGGCTTTAGTATAGCTCCTTATATAATAAAATGGGTTATTCAAACGACAGAATGGGTAGAATGCAAGCTGCAGAAAATGCCCTTAACTGATTTAATTGGAGCAGCTATTGGCCTGATTGTTGGACTTATAATAGCTAGTTTATTAGGGTCACCCTTTGCTAGAATTCCATGGTTGGGAAATTACGTACCGATTGTAGGAAGTATTCTTTTTGGATATCTAGGCATGAGTATAGGATTAAAAAAGAAGGAAGAGTTACTTGGTGTTTTTTCTAACTTACCTAGGATTGGTAGGGATAAAGACAAAGGTTCGTCAAACAAAACCGATTCAAAGAATTTACCATGCACTTATAAGATATTGGATACAAGTGTTATTATTGATGGAAGAATTGCTGATATTTGTAAAAGTGGTTTTATAGATGGCACTCTTATTATTCCGGGATTTGTACTTGAAGAATTAAGACACATTGCAGACTCCTCGGATGCTTTGAAGCGCAACAGGGGTAGGCGAGGACTGGATATTCTTAATAAAATCCGAAAAGAACTTGATGTTATGGTTCAGATTAGTGAACAAGACTTTGCAGACGTTGCTGAGGTTGATAGTAAATTGGTACGGCTGGCCCAAGTGATTAATGGTGCAGTTGTAACAAATGACTATAACCTTAATAAAGTTGCGGAACTTCAGGGTGTTAAGGTTCTAAACATTAACGAACTGGCAAATGCGCTAAAACCGGTCTTTCTTCCAGGTGAGGAAATGGTCGTGCAGATTATCAAAGATGGTAAGGAATCTAAACAGGGCATTGGTTATCTCGATGACGGTACCATGATTGTAGTCGAGCACGGGAAGAAATTTATTAACCAAACTATTTTTGTGGTAGTAACTAGCGTGTTGCAAACAGCTGCAGGTAGAATGATCTTTGCTAAACCAAAGTATAATGATAACAGAACTGTGTATGAGGTGGATGCAATTGGCTAAGGTAGTTGCTTTGATACCTTGTGCAGGTCAGGGGAAAAGAATGGGGGCGAGTGTCAGAAAACCTTATCTTGAGGTACACGGCCGCCCCCTTTTGACGTATACACTAGATGTATTTCAAAAGCACCCCTTGATAGACGGTATTGTTTTAGTAGTTGAATCTGATGCCGTTAAATACTGCAATGAGGAAATAGTTTATAAGTATGGTTATACAAAAGTTCAGTCGGTCGTAGCGGGAGGCGAAGAGAGGCAAGATTCTGTTTTGTGTGGACTAGCCTGTCTGGCTGAAGATACCGGTTGGATAGTAGTGCACGATGGGGCGCGACCTCTTATAAAGGAGGAAACTATTACCAAAGCTTTACAAACCGCATTTGAAAAGGGGGCGGTAGTTGTAGGTGTAAGGGTAAAGGATACCATTAAGGTCGTTAGCTCTGACTTTTCAATATGCAAAACCCCCGAACGTCAAACTCTTTGGCAAATCCAAACCCCCCAGATATTTAGAAGACATATTATGGTACAAGCTTATGAAAAAGCAGTTTCGGAAGGATGGACAGGAACAGATGATGCATCTTTTGTGGAGAGGTTCGGAGAAAAAGTTTATATCGTAGAAGGCGAATACTCAAATATAAAAGTAACCACACCAGATGATCTTATATATTTAAATGCAATGTTAAAGGTGGAAGATTATGCGTATAGGTTTCGGTTATGATGTACATAAGTTAACCGAAGGACGTCGCCTCGTTCTAGGAGGTGTAGAAATCCCTAGTGAGAAAGGCTTACTCGGACATTCTGATGCAGATGTTCTTATTCATGCTGTAATGGACGCACTGTTAGGGGCCGCAGGGTTAGGTGATATTGGATTGCATTTCCCTGATAATAAAATGGAATATAAGGATATTGACAGTAGGAAGCTGCTAGAAATAGTTATTAAACTACTGCAAAAGAAGGGATATGTTTGTAATAATTTAGATTGTACAATTGTAGCGCAGTATCCAAAGCTAGCTCCATTTAGGGAAGAAATGCGAGAGAGCATCTGTAATGTTTTAGGGATGCAGATTGATAGCGTTAACATTAAGGCTACCACAACGGAAGGTTTGGGGTTCGTTGGTAGAGAAGAAGGCATAGCGGCATACGTTGTCTGTACAATAGATGAGTACCCAATCTTTGGGTAAGTACTGGAGGTAATGAAAATGCAAGAAATTAGGGTGAGGTTTGCCCCGAGTCCTACGGGACCGCTACATATTGGGGGTGCGCGTTCTGCGCTTTTCAATTATTTGTTTGCAAAAGCAAATGGAGGAAAACTCATTTTGCGAGTAGAGGACACAGATATAGAACGTTCCAGTAAGGAATCAGAAGAGAATATTATGGAATCGTTAAGATGGCTAGGGATAGATTGGGACGAAGGACCGGATAAAGGAGGCCCTTATGGACCCTATCGACAGACTGAAAGGTTATCTATTTACCATGGTTTAACAAACAAGCTTCTTTCAGAAGGAAAGGCCTATTATTGTTATTGTACAGAAGAAGAGTTGGAAGCCCAAAGACAAGCCTTTTCTGAAAAAGGTGAACTCCCTCGTTATAATGGACAGTGTTATAATCTTACGTCTCAAGAAAAAGAAACATATGAAAGCAAAGGGCGTAAACCTGTAGTGCGCTTCCATGTTCCAGTTAACAAAGAGATTGTAATAAATGATTTGGTCCGTGGGGATGTTGTTTTCGAAAGTGATGGAATCGGTGATTATGTAATTGTAAAATCGGACGGTCTGCCAACATATAATTATGCAGTAGTCGTTGATGATGCACTTATGAGAATAAGTCATGTTATAAGAGCGGAAGAACATTTATCTAATACGCCAAGGCAAATATTATTGTATGAGGCCTTAGGGTTTTCTCTGCCATATTTTGCTCATATTTCGCTTATATTAGGGAAGGATCGTTCCAAAATGAGTAAAAGGCATGGGGCCACTTCTGTAGTCCAGTATAGTGAATTAGGATATCTTCCCGAAGCAGTAGTCAACTTTTTGGCTCTTTTAGGTTGGTCGCCTGGTGGGGAAGAAGAAATCATGAGTATAAAACGTATTACAGAGCAGTTTTCTCTAGATAGAGTTGCAAAGAGCCCAGCAGTTTTTGATATGGATAAATTGCGCTGGATAAACGGCATATATATAAGGCAAAGCTCGAAAGAGAAAGTAGCGGAAATGATTTTGCCTTTTCTGATGAAAGCAGGCCTGGTATCTGATAATCTTAGCAGCCAGGAAAAGAAATGGGTGGAATTGATTTCAGTAGCTCTGCAAGAACATCTTGCTACAGCAAGCGAAATAGTCGAACACATGGATATCTTAGTGGGTGAAGATATTATTATTGAAAGCCAAGAGGCTATGGCGATACTGCAGGATGACACGTTCCCGTCAGTAATTCAACTTTTTAAAGAAAAACTAGCAGCTCTTCGGGTACTTAATCCAGAAGATATTAAACCATTATTAAAAGAAATAACAAAGGAACTCAAGCTCGGTGGAAAACAGGTATATATGCCTATTCGTATTAGCCTTACCGGCAGGATGCACGGTCCGGAGCTAAACTACATAATCCCCATTCTTGGAAAAGAGCTCATTAAAATAAGAATTGAATCAACGGCTAAACAAGCTGGTATAAATATTGTGTGAACAGTACCTAAAAGCTTATCTGCTTGATTAAGCTAACTTGACAAAAAGCTAATCTCTTGAATATAATTAAGCAAAATAAATATAGAGTTTAATGGCAGTGATAGGAAAAGTAGTCTTGATTTATATCCTAAGAGAGGTAGGGTCATCGGCTGAAAGCCCAACCGGGTAGAACAAGATGAAATGCAACCAGGAGCCGTGGATTCGAAGATGAGTAGAGTCTGCCGTAATACCGCGTTAAGGTAATAAGAGTTGACTGAAGAAGAAAGACAGCTACCATTTCGGGCTTCGGTTAAACAGAGTGGAACCGCGTGTCTCATCGCCTCTGTCAGGTGATGGGATTTTTTTATTTTCTGTTGAA
>PHAD01000008.1 GCA_002841595.1 Firmicutes bacterium HGW-Firmicutes-12 | reverse complement strand
TCAAATAACCTGACACAATAATCATTGCTAGAGCCTAGCAGCGGATCATTCCATTGGAGAACACCTTTGATAGTACCTCCATCCGGCACCAAGGCATATAAATCCGGAGTCCCGCTTTGACCTTGACTGAAATCATGATATCCCGGGTATGCAATGTCTTGATAGAAATCACCTTGATAGTGGATCTGGGCGTCATTACCTGCTGCAGATACATAGATGATCTGATTTGTAGAAATAACGTTGCTGACATGCTGAGCTACCACTCCATCGGCAAAGAAAGGTTCACACGGCCAACCGATATCATCTACTATAACATTACAGCCCGCAGCAACCAAAGCGTCAATTGCAGCATTAAACTCCAAAATATCATTACCGCAATCATGAAAATACAATTCAGCCGCAGGAGCCAAGTCGTGAATAATTTCAAGCATTGCGGTACCCTCATCACCGCCTAAAGTGTAAGCGCTCCTTAACACATGTAAGTTTACAGGTAGCTCTCCTCTATCCCTTGCCCAAGTCCAAGTATCTACTCCATCGGATATAACCCCAATCTTAACCCCTGCTCCGGCATATCCTAACCGATTACGCAATTCACTGGCGTATAGCTGATAATCTCCCTCGCTATATGCCAAACCCATTTTATGCCTTGGCGGTTCGACAGTGCGGATAGACTTTACTGCCGACATAGAAGCCAAGCTTTCCAGCTTACTGGGTTCAACCCAGGCTACAACTAACCCATTATTTCTATCCGTGTTAGCAACATTAGCTACATAGGGATTGACGATCGTCGGATCCTGACCGCGTCCCAGCTGAATGTAAACATACACTGCATCAGAGGAGATTGCCTTGACTCCCCTAACCTTAGAACCACTTCTTACCATTTGTTTTTTCTTAATCATGTCTTCTTTTAGCTTTTCTATCGACATAGAACTAAAAAGAAACCTATCGTCTATTAATTGTAGCAGGTCAGTGCTCAACTTCCCTTTTGCCGCTGTCATGCCAGACCTAAGGCTTCTACTCTTTTCAGTGGCTCTTTCCTTCAAACTTATTTTTTTTTCATAGATCCTTCCTGCTGTTTTTGGAACTGTTCCGCCACTTCTTGTATTAGGATCCAATGGGTTAAGCGTCTTTCCCGGGGTTACATCCCGATTAGGAACTAAACCCATCATAAAAAGAAATGTCAATATTACGAAAATACTGGTTATTTTCAATAATCTCATATGGCTATTCAAAAAACCGCAACCTTTCTACAAGACTAATCTACTTATAGTCCATGCTGAAGTACGTCCTATTAAATTATACATAATATCCCATACTACCTGTACACTTTTGTTGCGACTACTTTTTACATATTTCGACAAACGTTAAAAAAGAAAAATATTTACTCATTACATTACATCTATTCTCATACTTCTTATCAGCAGGTCGGGCCTTCAAATCTCCCTATCAGCTCAATAGAATAGCAGAAATAAATAGCCTTAAAATCCAAGGCTATTTATTTCTGCTAAAAGAAGTAGTTTTATTATTTGGTTTTACCTGATTAATAGTTTAAAGCAGTTCCTCTGTTCTTTTGCCATATATAGTGCCGTATCCGCAATACTCAAAAGGCTATCAACTTTTTTTATGCTTTTATCGGGGATTATTGAAGATACTCCTATCGATACCGTCACTTTATGATTTATAGGTGAACCCGAATGCTCTAAAGCAAGGCTTTCTATATTGTCGATAATAGTTTGGGCAACACACGTTGCTCCTTTGGCCTCTGTTTCCGGCAACAAGACAACAAACTCATCGCCACCATACCGGGTCACAATATCACGCGGCCTTTTAATAGCTTGTTGAATTCCCTTTGCTACTGCCTTTAGGCATTCATCACCCTGCAAATGGCCATAAGTATCATTATAATTCTTAAAATAGTCAATATCGAGCATTAGAACTGCTAGATATGTTTTTGTACGTACTGCATTTTTCCATTCACGTAAATAACTTTCATTAAAGTATCTTCTGTTATATATCCCTGTTAACACATCTATACGTGAGGTCTCTTCAAAATTATCAGACATCGTTTTAAGTTCCGACTGCATAATGTCGGATATTTTGACAACTTTAATCATCTGGTTCAGCAGACTCTTATACTCTGCAAGTAAAGCCCCATAGTTTTGAGCATCTTCTTCTCCCGTAAACTGCTTTGCGGATAATAGCTTCTCTGCCTCTTCAACTACCTGTTCTTCTTTTACAAATATATTTTTCATAAAGTTCCTCCAGGTTAATATACCTTTATGTCAAATGGCAAATGAACTAAATCTTCCTTAAACTCTTCACCACACTCTATTGCTGTTTCATTTCCTTCATCACAAATCCATTTTACTAATATCTTTTTACCCTTTGAAACTGCTTGCTCCAGTATATCAAATATTGTCATAAATATCTTGGACGAGCTACTATTAAAATATAATATTTCGAACTCAACTGCAGTTGTTTCTGATTCATCATTACTAAGATAGTCTTGTAGCCATTCAAGAACAGGCGTATAGAATTTTGCCACATTTTCCGGGTAGGATTCCCCTTTAATCTCTAGTAATCTTGCTTTTGCATCAAAGCTTATAAAAGGAGTTGAATTTGTTTTCTCGATTAATAACTTTTGCATACTTAATGCCTCCCAACCACGACTTTGATGCTAAAGAAAGAAAACTCTTCATCTATTTTTACAAGGGAATACTCCAAAGGAATAACTGATTTTCTCGCCATCTCGATAATCCCTAGTCCTGCACCTTTACTTCCAGGTTGAGGCTCCATTCTCCTACGTTCTTTATATAGTAATTTTAGTTCATCCTTGCTTAAATTGCGGACTTGTTCAATACTCTCGCTTATTCTTGGAATATCATAATTATACACTCTATTACCGCAATAAATAAAGTAATCCCCATTTTCCTCATAACCTATAACGCTTACCCCAATGCGTAGTTCATTGCCATCTTCTTCTGTCTTGCTTAATTTCTCAGCTGAATAATTCAAGACATTCTGAACCTGCTCTATAAACATGGAAAAGACAGAAAGTTTGGTAGTATTTCCAGCTTCTTCTATTTCAAGATTTCGGCGCAGAGTACTTCCCACTCCCTCAATACTTGCTTGAGCAATAGGCCCACTATAGCATAATATTATCCTTTTGAACTTAAGTTCTTTGTAAATTTCATATAAAGATAACTCCATATTTATTTCCCCCTTCATTTTATAATCTGAACCCAAGGAGTGTGAGATCATCACGAATTATCTGCTCATCTGCATATTCTTTAATAGTATTAAGAATATATGATGATTGTATATCCATTTCCAGCTTACTAGCGGCTTCAATTAAATTTGTAAACCTACGTCTGCCAAAGGGATAACCCTTTTCCCCTCCGGGTTGTTCTATAAGGCCATCAGTTACCATATATAACGTAACACCCTGTTTATAGGCGATCTCATAATTCTCAAAAACCTTATCCTGCTGTTCACTTATATAATCAATTGTACAATTATTTCCTTTAATCTCATCTATTTTGTTACCGTCTACCACAAAAACAGATATGTTAGCACCCGAAAAAATAACTTTGTGCTCTTCTATATAAATTATACCAAGGTCTACACCATCTGATATAAACTTCTCATTATGGTTCATTTTAAATGATTGCTTTAATAGCCTGTCTAGCTCATATAGAATAACCGCAGGATTATCATTACAAATCCCATCTACAACATGATTAAGCATAGCATTTACCGCTGTTGCCATAAGAGCTCCTGGAACTCCATGCCCAGTACAATCACCTACTATGACAAGATATCCTTTACTATGGCTCTTCAACCAGTAAAAATCGCCCCCTACTATATCTCTAGGTTCATAAATAATAAAATACTCTTTTAAACATTTTCCCATATCATAAGACGATGGCAGTATTGTTTGCTGTATCATTTTTGCATACTCTATACTGTCTTTTATTCTATTATTCTTTTCCACAAGCTCCTTCGTCCGCTCTTTAACTTTTTCTTCAAGCTCCTCATTCAATAGTAAAGCTCTCTTATAAGGGTTAGCTATTTTATTAGAAATAAAATAGAATAACAAAACAATTATAAGTATTATCAAAATACATGAAATAATAGTGTTTATAATAATAGCCTTTAGAAACCCCAAACTATCAGCCCGCGGTATTTGTACAATTAAATTCCAATCTGTATTCTTTATTTTTTTGTACGCTATATCAAAGTATTCTCCTTGAGGTGTTTCATAATCTGCAATATCAAACTTACTTTCCAGATTATTCGTTCTTAGTATCTCTTGTACTAGGTTTCCTGGTAGATATTCTGTTAATGACTTCTCCAGATACTCTGGTTTTTTAGATAAATATATTTGCCCTTCTCCATCTACAAGCAAAATATCATTATTTATCTCATTTTCTTCTTCATCCTCAATAAGTTGATTTATCACCTTGCTTAAATTCATACCTACTCCACTCACTGCAAGAGGTTGATTAATATCACCCACCAAGGTGTTAATCCATACATACGTGTCATTTAGTTCTTTATTATGATCAATGTTAATATCATATTTTTTCTTCATTTTTAAAGTTTCAAAGAACCACATATCACTGCTGTCAGTTTGTGTTACAGTATCCAGTAACACAAACTCCTTATCAACACTGCTATATGACCAGTAATGATTAGTCACAGCACTTGTAAGAAAGCAAACATCATACTCAAAATCATTGACCAATTCTGCCATTTTTACTTGTACGATTTCCCCTTCTAGTCTGCTTTGTTCTTCTTTCTGAATCCATTCAACTACGGTGGGATCATTTGCTAGCAAGACAGATATATCAAGGGCCTTGTCAATTTTCCCTTCAACGAACACACTAATACTTCTGGCCATGTTCTGTAAGTCACTTGTCTTGAGCTTATTAAGCACAGCATTACTGGTAATAATCATACTTAATATACTCATCGATATTAATGCTACAACGATAGTTATGCATCCTAAAATAACAATCCTTAATGAATTGTTATCCACTATTGTATTGTTATCCTTTTTGATATTTCTAAAATGTTTATTTATCATTTGTGTAGTTACCCCTAGTCCTAGAATATAGCATTAATTAGCTTAGTTTTTATTACAAAAATTGATTAATTTAGGAACTATTCTTGATTTATTTTGTCAATTCCTGCTGATATGAAAAAAGAACTTTTTTAACCATAACGAAGTGCACCAGCAAATCTAGATATGTGTCTAGCATTCGAGGTGCACTTTTAATTAAATTATTTATCTAATAACGCTTATAATATCTTCCAACAGAATGACTTTATTTTTTTTATTTTTAATACTAACCTTTAATTTTATTCCTTGTATACCCATAATACTTACTTCCTGCTTCTTAAGACCCTCAGGGGACCATATCAACAAGGTAATATCTTTCCCGGATTCTAAAGCCTCTGTTAAAGAATAATTAATATACTCAATTTCTTGGTCATCAAGCTGTGGTTTCATTTTAATCTCTTTTTTATCATCTATAAATCTTTCTCGTAATTCAGGTAATATAAACGCAGGGTTCCATCTATTTTTCTCCATTTTAGTTCACCCCCTGCTATTATTATAGAACGTCTGTTCGCTAAGGGCAAATTAAAAAGGTAATAACCCACTTGTTTATATTTATATCTTAATTCCTTTAGTATTAAGGTTTAGTAAACATTCTTGTAAATACTCTTCATTATGTTCGGAATATGGGGTTTCATTATCTAAAGCATGCAAAAGACTATTTGCCTCAGTAATCTCGTAGTTATATCTTCTGCTCAAAGCATAAATTACTCTTTTGTAATCTGGAGAATATCCTCGTTTGATCATTTCATCATAAACCAAGCCAGCATATCGCAGTAGCTTTTTATCACTGTAAGTAAAAACATAGTCTACTGTCTTATGCTTTTTCCCCCATCCATTACCTAATAAGGCTATACATTCCCGCCATTGTCCTAGTAATTGTTGGCGAGGTAATTGTGGTATTAAGGCTTCATGCCATAATCTCACTTCCGTTTCCTCCAAACCTCTATAATCACGTATTGTAGGCTAGAAAAACCGCAATATTGTGCGGCTTTTTATGCTTTAGTAGCTCTTTATTTTATTAAATTTTGCAATCAATTCTTTTTCTTCTTCAGTTTCGAAAACTTCAATTACAATATTATGAGGTATCTTCTGTTTAGCACCATCTACACAAACAAAGGTTACAAAACCTTCGGCTACTAATACATCAGTATTATTTCTGAGAGCCTTAGTATATACTGTAAGGCTCGTTTTTCCTGCTTTAATGCCTGTGGAAATGAACCTAACAACGTCTCCATTGAAAGTCGGTCCTAGAAATTTTAATGAATGAACTTCAACTGCTACTAAATGATCTAGCTCTCCATATTTACCATATATTTGTGACGCTCCCATAAAAGTAGATTCAGCAAACCATTCTGCTAATCTACCTGCGAACAATGTATCGTGATGATTCATATCTTGCCCTTTAATTAATTTCGACGTCTCAAAACTCTTCATTTGTCTACCCCCTCAATTTGTAGATTACTAATATTTATCTTCTCTTTTTCTTGAATTTTGCATATTGTACCATAAAAAACAGGAGGCCGCAAAAGCCTCCTGTTTGCAAACTATTTCTGATTACCCTCGTCTTTTTCTATTCCTTCATTTTGGTGTGCTAAAGAAATCTTCTCTTTTGCTTGTTTTATCTCATTCTCCAAATCTTTGATGACATTTACAATTCCTATAATAGCACGCTCATCAGACACTACTTCATTTGCATAAACATCATATACTAAAGCGCCAATTTCCTTTTTCTTGATATCAATTTTATCTTCCAATTGCTTTACCTTTAGCTTCAACTTGCCAATCTCCAACATTTCTGATGATTTAGAACCTATTGTTGTGATTGTGCCTTTCGCAGTCTTACTTACCTTATCCCATATACTCATTATCTTCCCTCCTTCATAATTCTTATGTTTTATTTATACTTTACAGGATCTTACGATATGCCCTCTTGATTTAATTAGAAAAGGACATTTTTCTTTGTCATAAATATCTTATTTTTCTACTATCTTGTAACTAAAACAATAGTCATTTAAGGAGTTAAACAATGGTTTATGAAGTATTATGGCAAAGTACGCTGGCTGGTCTTGCTACAGTTTTGGGGGCCTTAATAGTACTTGCACTGGGCCGTCCCGGTGAACGTTTATTGGCCATTCTATTGGGATTTGCCGGCGGTGTGATGACAGCAGTTGTAATTTTCGACCTTATCCCCTCGGCTCTCAATTATGGTAATATTCTAACAACCATAACCGGTTTTATGCTTGGCCTTATCTTTATGTTAGGTCTTAATATTTTTATTTCACTATTTCCAGGATTAATTTTTACTGAATCCGCTAGTCAGTATGCCCGCTTCCTTAAAATGGGTTATCTAATTGCTGTTGGTATTGCCCTTCATGACCTGCCTGAAGGCATAGCTATTGCTGTAGGTTACTCAGCAAAAGAGAGTCTAGGTATCCTTATAGCCCTCTCTATAGGACTTCATAACATTCCAGAAGGTATGGCAACGGCTGCACCATTGACCATGGGGGGAGTGTCTAGATGGAAAATAATTCTTATATGCCTAATCATCAGTATATTTACACCCCTCGGGGCATATCTAGGATTATTGCTTGTTACTATTTCTGTACACTTCATCTGCCTTCTACTAGCCTTAGCAGGCGGCGCAATGGCTTTTATTGTCAGGAATGAGTTAATGCCAGAGTCACAAAGAAGGCATCCAAATTTCGCAAGGTTAGGATTTATTTTTGGTTTAATAATCATATTTTGCTTAGGAATTATTCATCATTAGAAAGTGAAAACTAATAACCGTAGTAAGGAGGTTATTAGTTTCATGAGCTACTCATTTATTAACATCTGCCGTCTGGGTACTATTGGTGTTATCACCGGTCTTATCAATGGTCTTATCGGGATAGGAGGAGGTACTATTCTCATCCCAGCCATGGTCTTTTTACTAGGACAAAAGCAGCATGTTGCCCATGGCACTTCCCTAGCAATTATACTGCCAACAACTATAATAAGTGCTTTCATCTACCAGTCAAACAATCACCTTGACTTGGCATTAGCACTGAAAATTGCTGTTGGCGGTATGCTTGGTGGTTATATCGGGGCTAAAGTAATGTTGAAAATTTCAGCCTTAAGGCTTAAACAAATATTTGGGATTTTTATGATTATTGCTGGGACAAGGATGCTACTGTAATGCTAATCTATATCATCGGGCTATTTATGGGTATTTTAAGTGGTATGGCTATAGGTGGCGGCACTCTGTTGGTTCCTGCCCTAGTTATCTTCATGCATATAGGCCAGCATACGGCTCAAGGTATCTGCCTTGTTGCATTTATTCCTACCGCGATCGTAGCCGTAATCACTCACTACCGACAGCAAAATATAAATACTATACTAGCCTTGTACCTAACAATCGGGGCACTGATAGGAGCTACCGTTGGGGCTACTTTAGCCAATAAATTAGAAGCTGAAGTTCTGCGGAAAATCTTTGGCTTCTTTCTAATAACTATGGGCTGTTATGAATTGTTTGGTAAGGTGAAGGAATACAATAAGATTAAATAAACATAAAGAACAAATTCGTAAGTGCTCCTAGCATGTATTTTTAGTAGCTCTTTATATAAGGCCACTGCAAAGCTAAACATTGCAGTGGCCTTATAGTTAACGCATTCCTAATTCTCCTCTGGGATTGCCTTAGGCAGGATCTTAATTATCTCGGTGGACCCGTCATAACCAACATCGGCGTCAAGACTCTCCCCAACGAACCTTAGCGGGATAACGGTACGCCCGTTCACAATTTTGGGAGGCACATCCAGGATGACCGGGGTTCCGTTAACAGTAGCAGTATTATTTCCTATGACCATTTGAATTTCCTTTTCACCCTTGATGACAGTTACAGTCTTGGTGGTTGCATTCCAGCCCACGTCGGCACCCATCGTCTCGGCCAGAGCTCTGAAAGGTACGAGGGTTCTCCCTGTGTCAATAAAAGGATTGACATCGAATTCCGGTTTTACGCCATTGACAAATACCTTCGGTCCAGCAACTCCTATCTGTTTGTAAATCTCACCTGCCTTCTGGTAAAGCTTATCATCATAAGGCGACAGGGCCAATGCTCTTTCCATATTCAAAATAGCATCGTTGTTTACGCCGGAACTTGCTGCAATAGCTGCTTTCCAGGTATGTATCATAGCATCAGGGAACTGGTTGAAGGGTGCTGTGGGATCATTGAGTACTGATAAAGCTTCTTCGAACTTACCTTCATCAGCCAGAGCTTTTGCCTGTACAATAAACACGTTGCCCGGCGCCCCTTCCGATGCCTGCACGAAAAATTCCCCCATCTCATCCATGGTCAGACCACTGGTCCTAGACATGATATATGGATCTTTCATAGGTCCGAATTTCCCCGGGTTAAGCGCCTTGAGCATTTCCTGAGTCATATTGTCAACAGTTGCTTCACCCTTCATGATTTTTTCAAAATCATCCGGTGTGAGGAAAGAGGGCAGAGTAACACCAAAAGCAGTTGGATCAAAGTTTGTCATAGCCTGGCTCAAATTCATACCAGAGGGCAATCTTATTAGAGTACCTGGTAAAAACTGAGGCTGGCTGCTTGGCACGGATCCCGTCATTCCTTCAAATACACCAGTAGACAACTGTTTCCAAGGCGTGACATCCTCGGGAATTGGCTGTCCAGCCTGCCATCCTGCAGGAGGTGTCCAATCAGCCGGAGGCGCCCAATCTACCGGAGGAATCCACGTGCTGTCTGCACCCTGAATCCAGCCTGAATCCGTTGAGGGAGGTATTCCAGAAATATTTGTTCCCATGATACCGCCGTTAAAGAAACCCTCCCCACCTCCAAATATACCTGATGTCAAACCAGCAGGAGTGATACTTCCTGTACCGGAAGTCCCTGATATTCCCAGTACATCTCCTACAGCTGGACCTCCAGGACCAAATAATCCAGTCATATCAGAGGGCATCCCCATTGTTGGCATCGATCCCATCATACCTGTCTGATTCCACGGAGCGGCATCGCCAGTGATAGACTGTCCTGGCTGCCAACCGACCGGAGGCGTCCAGCCAACCGGAGGTGTCCAGTCTGCAGGTGGTGTCCAATTTCCATTAGTATCGCTAGTCCACCCTGAGTCGCTCGGGGGAGGCGTCCCACCTCCTGGCATGCCAGGACCCATCATGCCAGGACCCATCATGCCAGGACCCATCATACCAGGGCCCATCGTGCCAGGACCCATCGTGCCAGGACCCATCGTGCCAGGACCCGAGGGACCCTCTGGCATACTACCAGGATCCGAAGACGCCGGCTCAAATCCTCCGCCGTCCGAAGGACTGAAGTCTTCGGCCTGAACTGGGGAAAGAGAAGCCGGTATACTGATGGTCATGCAAAATAGAAATAGAACCATGAAAATCAGAACGATAAGAGTATTTACCTTATTAACCCTCATAATTTAATTCTCCCTTCTATTTTGATAATAGTTTTTGTTTACCATACAAATATTATATCTATAACCAGACGTTTTACATAGTATCTTTTGACTATGTGTGTGAATATTTTTAAGATGCAAGTTCAATAATCACTTTAACCAATTTCGCGATTGTTTAACCTCTTCTTTTACGCGGTTCGGGGCAGTTCCTCCAATAGTTGAACGACGTGCTACTACTGTTTCAAGTTTTAATGAATCATAGACATCTTCATTAATATATTCTTGTATCTGTAGTTCGCCATCCTCATAAGCCGTTCTCATTTCCTCTATGGATAGCTCTTCTAAAAGCTTGCTGCAGGATATACAATAGCTTACTAATTTTCCGACAACATGATGGGCATCCCGAAAACTCATCCCCTGCCTAACCAAATAATCAGCTAAGTCAGTCGCATTAGAGAACCCCTTTTGGGCAGAAAGTCTCATTTTATCTTTCTTAAATGTTATCGTAGCTAACATAGGAGTGAAAACTAACAGGCATTTTTGCACTGTATCTACTCCATCAAAAAGAGCTTCTTTGTCTTCCTGCATATCCTTATTATAAGTTAAAGGTAATCCTTTCATAACTGTAAGCAATGCCATTAGATCGCCATAGACACGACCGGTCTTACCCCGCATGAGTTCAGCTACATCCGGGTTTTTTTTCTGCGGCATAATAGAAGAACCTGTGCTGTAGCTGTCGTCTAGTTCAATAAAGGCAAATTCTTGGTTAGCCCAAAGAATAATCTCTTCACAAAAACGAGAAAGATGCATCATTACGAGTGAAGCCGCTGCTAGAAATTCAATCATATAATCCCGGTCGGAAACACTATCCATGCTGTTCTTCGATACACCACCAAAACCTAATTCATCTGCAACCCTTTGCCTATTAAGAGGGTATGACGTACCTGCCAATGCTCCTGCTCCTAAGGGCATAATATCGGTTCTCTTATAGCAATCTGCAAGCCTTCCGTAATCGCGTTTAAACATCTCAACATAGGCTAAAAGATGATGCCCTAGCGTGATGGGCTGAGCTATCTGTAAATGTGTATAGCCAGGCATTATCGTTTCAGCATTCTCTTCTGCTATATCTACAAGGGTTTTTATAAGGTCTTTCAACAGTAATTGCGTTTTCTGGATTTCTTCCTTCACAAATATACGCGTATCAAGAGCTACCTGATCGTTACGGCTTCTACCAGTATGAAGTTTCTTACCTGTTTGCCCGATTCTTTCAATTAGTAGAGTTTCAATATTCATATGTATATCTTCTGCTTCCATTGAGAACTCTATTTTTTCTGTTTCAATATCTTTAAGAATTCCCTCAAGTCCTATAATAAGCTGTGCGGCCTCTTCAATAGTGATAATACCCTCTTCTCCTAACATCCTAGCATGGGCAATGCTGCCTAGAATATCTTGGCGATATAAGCGCCCATCAAAGCTTATTGAAGAATGAAAGTCTTCTACTAATTGATTAGTACTTTTCTGAAAGCGTCCTCCCCAAAGCTTCATAATTGCCCCCCTTCCTAGATACTTAACTTATATAAACCGTTTCTACTTAAGTCCACAGTTTTGTTTCATCAGTGCACGGACCTTTAACGGGAGGCCAAAAAGATTTATAAAGCCTTCTGCATCCTTTTGGTTATACACTTCATCCTCTCCAAAAGTGGCAAACCCTTCATTATACAAGGAATATGGGGATGTAGCGCCTGCGGGCATACAGTTACCTTTATAAAGCTTCATTTTTACTTTTCCTGTAACTGTTTGCTGGGTTACATCGACAAAGGCATCCATTGCTTCTCTTAAGGGATGGAACCAGACTCCATCATAAACCAGCTCAGCATAACGCAGGGCTATCATTTGTTTATAATGTAACGTTATACGATCAAGAGTAAGAAGTTCTAATTCCTGATGAGCAAGATAAAGAACAGTCCCTCCGGGTGTCTCATACACTCCTCTTGACTTCATGCCAACTAAACGATTTTCGAGAATATCTGCAATACCTACCCCGTTTCTCGCTGCGATCGTATTAAGCTTCTCCATCAAGCTGATCGGATCAAGCTTTTCACCATTGACAGCAACAGGAACACCCTTAACAAACTCAAGTTCTACATATTCAGGCTTATCAGGTGCCTTCTCAGGCGAAGTTATTACCATCAGCACATCATCGGGCGGCTCATTAGCCGGGTCTTCTAAATCAGCCCCTTCATGGCTTAGATGCCATATGTTACCGTCCATGCTGTAAGGCCGTGCTTTTGTTACAGGAATAGGGATATCCCGTTCCTGCGCATAGTCAATCGCTTGTTCCCGTGACTTTATATCCCATTCTCTCCAAGGAGCTATTATCTTCAAATCTGGGGCTAAAGCTTTAATCGTGAGTTCAAAACGCACTTGGTCATTACCCTTACCGGTGGCTCCATGTGCTATGGCCTGAGCTCCTTCTTTTCTGGCTATTTCGACAAGCTTTTGGGCTATTAAAGGACGGGCAAAAGAGGTACCGAGAAGGTATTTACCCTCATAAACAGCACCGGCTTTTAACGTCGGGAAAATGTAGTCAGTTACAAATTCTGCTCTGACATCTTCAATATATATTTTACTTGCTCCTGTTTTTATAGCTTTTTGCTTTAAGGGCTCTAGATCTTCTCCCTGGCCAACATCTGCAGCCATGGCAATAACTTCACAACCATAGTTTTCTTTCAACCATGGAATGATGATGGATGTGTCAAGTCCTCCTGAATAAGCGAGAATAACTTTGTCAATTTTTATCACAATAAATCCCTCCTGTATCTAAAGCTATCTCTTATTAAAGTAGTGCTGCCAGTATGGCCTTATGAGCATGAAGCCTATTTTCTGCTTCATCAAACACTACGGATTGTGGTCCCTCCATTACGTCATTAGTTATTTCTTCACCACGATGAGCCGGCAGGCAATGCATAACTATTGCTTCCTTATCTGCATATTTAAGCATTTGCTGGTTTATTTGGTATTTACTCAAGACCTTTTTACGCTCCTGCATCTCTTCTTCTTGCCCCATGCTGGTCCAAACGTCAGTGTATAGTATTTGTGCCTCAAAAACAGCTTCTAGAGGATCAATGAGTACTTTTATTTTCGTAGGATCTTTGGCTAAAGACTTTGCTTTTGCTACGATCTCGGGATTGGGTTGGTAGCCTTGCGGTGAAGCAACTACAACTTCCATATCCGTAAGGGCTCCGGCCAATATCAGGCTATGTGCAACATTATTGCCATCTCCGACATAAGCAAGTTTCATACCGGCAAGTGTTCCCTTATGCTCCCATATCGTAAGTAGATCGGCTAAGGCCTGGGTAGGATGATAGTCATCCGTTAAACCATTTATCACAGGTACATCAGCATAATGCGCTAAATCTATGACTTCTTGATGGCTGTACGTCCTAATGAGTATACCTTCACAATAGCGCTCTAAAACCCTTGCCGTATCCTGTATCGGTTCGCCACGACCTATCTGTAAGTCATTTTTGCTAAGAAACATTCCTAGCCCACCCAGATGATACATAGCCGCTTCGAAGGATACTCTGGTGCGCGTTGAGGATTTTTGAAAGATCATTGCTAACGTCTTTCTATCAAGCAATTTATGAGGAGTGCCATTTTTTTGTTTTTCCTTTAACTCACGGGCTAATTCCAAAAGATACCATATTTCCTCACTAGTAAAGTCTGCTAAGGAAATAAAATCGCGTCCTTTTAAATTCATCTTTTTCTCACTCCCGTCTCTTTATATTCAAATAATAATATTATAATAGTATCTTAGCCGTTACTGCACTTATATGCTTATATACTCGCTAAGACTTCTTCTAAAATAGCCAAACCCTTGTCAATATCCTCATAAGCTATGTTTAATGGAGGAACCATCCGCAAGACTTTGTTCTGCACACAGTTGATAAGCAGCCCTTTTGCTTGGCATTTCTCCTGAATTGGTTTTGCTTCAATATTAAGAGCAATTCCTATCAAAAGGCCCATCCCCCGGAAATGACTTATAACTGAATATTTATTCTGCATATCCTTAACCTTGGCTTGTATGTAGTCGTGTTTTTCGGCAGCTTGATCTGCTAATTTCTCGTTCCGCCGGCGATACAAGCTCCTATAGGCACACCACCACCAAGTCCCTTAGCCAGGGTGATGAGATCCGGTATAATACCATAATGCTCATAGGCAAAGAGTTTACCCGTCCGCCCAAGGCCCGTCTGAACCTCATCCAGCATTAATAGAAGGTCATGCTTATCACAGATATCACGTACCCCTTTCATATACCCGGGGTCTGGTACATTTACCCCTCCCTCTCCCTGCAAAGGTTCTAAGAGAATTGCACAGGTCTTTTTCCCAACTGCTTCCTCTAGGGCCATTAAATCATTATAAGGTACATATTTAAAACCAGGAGTAAGAGGTGCAAAGCCTTTTTGATATTTTTCTTGACCTGTAGCCGAAAGCGCTGTAAGTGTACGACCATGAAAAGAGTTAGCAGCTGAGATGATGTCGGCTCGACCAGGACCATATTTATTATATGAGTATTTTCTAGCTAGTTTAATCGCAGCCTCATTAGCTTCAGCACCACTGTTACAGAAAAATGCTTTTGTAGCAAAGGAATTCTCAACCAATAGTTTCGCAAGTTTAACTTGAGGTTCAATCCAGTAAAGATTGGAGCAATGCAAGAACATTCCTGCCTGTTCACGCAATGCCTCTACTACTTTGGGGTGACAATGTCCAATATTATTAACTGCAATACCTGCTACCATATCCAAATATTTATTGCCATCCGCATCCCAGACATAACTACCCATGCCCCTTACCAACGCAAAATTATGGCGAGAGTAAGTATTCATAACATAATCATGTCCCATTTTCACTATAGATTCATTATTCATATAAAATCCTCCTCGGTACCACTACTATTCCTTAACAACCATTGTGCCTATACCTTCATTTGTAAATATTTCTAATAAGAGAGAGTGCGGTTTTCTTCCGTCAATAATATGTACGTTCTCCACTCCCTTTTTCAAGGCTGACAAGCAGCTTTCCACCTTAGGAATCATCCCACCTTTTATAATCCCTTCAGCGATCAACTGATTAATCTCTCTTTGAGACAGACGTGACACCAGTGTCTGGGGACCATCTCCAAGATAAATGCCTTCGACATCTGTTAGCAGGACCAACTTATGAGCTTTTAGCGCGCCTCCAAGCGCCCCTGCCACGTAATCAGCATTTATATTCAGCGTTTCCCCATTGGGCCCCGCTCCGATAGGGGCAACCACCGGGATATATCCTTCTTTGGTTAGTGTTTGAATTATTTCGGGATTAATTTTAATAACTTCTCCTACCAAGCCTAAATCCTCGGTAGCTTTTTTTCTATTAGCCTCAATTAGCCTTCCGTCTTTGCCACTTAGGCCAATCGCCTTACCACCAAAACTATTGATCCGGCTAATTATTCCCTTGTTAATTTTACCGGCTAAGACCATTTCAACCACTTCCATAGTGGCAGAGTCTGTTACGCGCAGTCCGTTAACAAACTTTGGCTGAATATTAATTTTATCCAACCATTCATTTATGGCCGGCCCACCGCCATGGACAATAACAGGATTCATTCCTACTAGCTTCATAAGTATAATATCTTTTAAGACCATCTCTTCCAGTTCCGGGTCAATCATAGCATGGCCGCCATACTTTATAACTATAGTTTTTCCTGCAAAAGATTGAATGTAGGGCAGTGCTTCAGTTAGAATGCCCGCCTTCTCTAATGCTGATATCAAATTCATTCCTCCTTCACTACGTACGATACTCTCCATTTATCTTGACATATTCGTAGGTTAAATCACAACCCCAAGCCTTGGATTTGGCTTGACCTTGCTTTAATACTACTTTAATAACGATTGTTTTATTCCGTAATATATCTTTAGCTACTTCCTCATCGAAACTCAAACCCTGACCGTTCATAGCAACCTTCAAATCCCCAATACATACGTCAACCAAATCAGGATTGAACTCTGCCCCAGAGTAGCCCAAAGCACATATAATCCTGCCCCAGTTAGCATCCTCACCAAAAATAGCTGCTTTGACAAGATTGGAGGCGGCTATGCTTCTAGCTGCTTTTCTTGCATCTTCATTTGTATTTGCTTCAAGCACCTGTACCTCGATGAGCTTTGTCGCTCCTTCCCCATCACGAGCAATCATTTTGGCCATCTCAGTGCAAAGATAGCTTAAAGCATCGCGAAAGCTCTTATATCCCACACTTTCTATCTCACTAATAAGCTGATTGCCTGCCTGCCCATTTGCTAAAACAAATAATGAATCATTCGTACTTGTATCCCTATCAACTGTAACCATATTAAAGGAGTCACGATTGGCCTCTAGCAGTGCTTCCCTTAAACATTTCTTCGTAATTGCTATATCAGTCGTTACAAAACCCAGTAAAGTGGCCATATCGGGATGAATCATCCCAGACCCTTTAGCCATAGCACCTAGGGTTATTGTTTTTCCTTCGAGGTCAAACTGGACAGCACCTTCTTTTGCAAAGGTATCAGTCGTCATAATAGCTTGTGCCGCTATATTTCCATTTTTGATAGATAAATTAGCACAAGCATCGTTTATTCCCTTAAGTATTCGCCCCATAGGGAGAGGTACCCCAATAACACCAGTTGAAGCAATCAGCATCTCCTCAGCGTAACACCCAACTGCCTCTGCAGCCTTAGTTATCATTTCTTCTGCATCCGTTAATCCCGGCAAACCTGTACAGGCATTAGCACTGCCACTATTAACCACAAAACCGATAACCTTTTCGTGAATAATGTTTCTTCTCGATACTTGCACGGGTGCCGCCTGGAATTTATTGGTAGTGAAAACTCCTGCAGCTACCGCCGGTACCTGTGATACTACTACCGCCAGGTCATAACGCTCTGGTTTTTTTATGGAAGCCCTAGCTGCCCCAGCTTGAAATCCAAGAGGAGAAGTAATTCCACCATCCTCTATTACTTTAATATTCATATTCTTACCCCCTATGGATACATAGCTATTCTAGCTAGACCTAAATTTTCATTTAAACCATACATAATGTTCATATTTTGAACAGCTTGACCAGAAGCCCCTTTAACCAAATTATCAATAGCTGATATAATTCGCAGCCTACCCGTTCTCTCGTCCCAGGATAAGCCGATATCACAATAATTTGTTCCCAATACCCATTTAGTATGTGGGTACTGTCCCTGTGGAAGAATTCTTATAAATGGTTCATTAGAATAAAAGTTCTGATACGCTTCCTCTATCTCTATTTGAGTAACATTTTGATTGGGCCTTGTGTAAACTGTGCTCATCATTCCTCTAATCATTGGTATGAGATGGGGCGTAAATGTAACCATAACGTCGTTTTCTGCTAGTAGTGTCAGCTCCTGTTCAATCTCTGGAGTATGTCGGTGCTGAGGTATACCGTAGGCTTTTAAGTCACCGTCTACCTCAGAGAATAATGAATTAACCACTAAACTTCTTCCGGCCCCGCTCACTCCTGACTTACTATCTATTATTATATAATTAGTATCAATAAGTTTATTCTTCAATAGTGGAGCAAGAGCTAAAATGGCGGTCGTAGGATAGCATCCTGGATTAGCAATGATATTTGCTTCTTTTATATCCTGCCTATACACTTCAGGCAAACCATAAACTGCCTGCTTCAAGAGCTCTAAAGAAGGCCCCGTTGTCTTATACCATTTTGTATATACCGATGGAGACTTCAAACGAAAGTCGGCCCCTAAATCTATTACCTTTTTACCTATTTTGGAGGCAGCCTCCACATAAGGTAGACTTAATCCGTGCGGCAATGCTAAGAATATTACTTCAGCAGCATTAATTAATGCTGGATCATCAATATTCAGGCATTCGGTATCCACAACTCCATTAAAATGTGGATATATTTCGGAAAAAGGCTTTCCAGCGTAACTCTGAGTGCCTAATCCTACAATCTCTACATATTCATGTTGGTAAAGCATTCTAACCAATTCTTGACCTGCATATCCGGTAGCGCCAAGAACACTTGCTTTTATCATTTTAAAATCACCTCTTTTAAATGAACTAACCATCTAGTAATAATACATAATTATACACTTACATGCATATTTATGCAATAAAGAATGTTTTATTGTTATCAAAAATTGTGAACCCCTAAGGATTCACATTATTTGCGAAATAAAATATTCATTTCTCCTAACCAAAAATATCTTGACGCTGTTTTTCGTTAATAATCTCATTGATAAAAAGTGTTTTTTCAAGCATTAAGTCAATTTCCGGGAATGTTTTTAATAAAATACCCACATTGTTAGCCACAAGCTTAATAACTGGCCTTGTCGGCAGATGTTTATTAACGGAAATGATGACTCCTATATCCCCATTATTAAGACGAACTGCAGTACCCACCGGATACGGGGCAATGTTCTTACAAAAGGCCTTTACTACTTCTGGATGAAGGGCCCTACCGCTTTCTGCCATAATAATTTCTAATGCTTGATAGGGGTATAACCGTTCATTCTGATCTGGGTTAGAGACCAGATTATCGTAATAATTTGCCGTTCCAACGATAGACCCAAATAAATGTATATCTTCACCTTTTAGCTGGCGAGGATAACCCTTTCCATCATACTTTTCGTGATGCTGGTAAGCTACATGGGCTGCCGTAACATTTAAAGTTTTATTACCACGCAAAATCTCAAAACCATGTAAAGTGTGTTCCGGGCCTTCACTTAAGGATTTGCCAACATCGTGGAGTATTGCTCCCATTCCCAATGTTTTGATTTTTAACTCATCGAGCCCTAGGGCCATACCAGTAATAATACTTAATATACAAACTGAAACTGAATGATTGTAAATATACATATTACTGCATCTGATATCCATCAACTGTACTATCAGATTGGACACACCCCTTAAATCATCCAGGATACTGTTCACCATATCGCTTATTTGGCGTATGTCAATTTCTGCCCTCATTTTAACATTTTCAGCAGCCTGCTTTAGAGCTTTGACGGTCTGTATTCTTACCCTATCATGAATAAGCTCTTCCACATCAAGGGGCCCTACAATCTCATCTTCAACATAAATAAAAGGGATCCCCATAGAAGTGAGTTTATCGATGTAACGGAAACTAAGGACAGCACCTGCATTTAGTAGTATCCTCCCGTTGTCATCATAAATTGCTTTTGCGATTTTCATACCTGCATTTAACTGTTCTATTTCAATTGACCGCATAAGTTCTTCCTTTTGATAATTTATTTTATATTTGGGAAGGTAAGACAATTCCCTTTATTAACTCCGGATCAATATAGTTATGATTTCCTTCACCTAGTTCATACCGTAGGATTGATATTCTATCTTAACAATAATTGACCTAGTACTATCTTCCGACTAGTTTAAAAATGACGTATTGCATCTCTTCCATGTGCCTCACCTTTCACTTAGGTCATTATGTTATTTCTAGTTTTAGCTTGTTTTTCCTGCTTTATCATGAAAATATTATATATTAATGTCCTATAAAAATCTATTATACAATGTCAAGTTATATGTTGCCTAAATAAACTTCGGCTAGATATTTATCGGCTATCTCTTTAGCTTTGTACAATATATCCAAAGACGTACTTGGCTTCTGTAATTCATAGTTTGGAAAATATCTCGTAAGATGAAGTGGAATATTTTTGTCTATTTCAGCTATAAATGTTGTCAGCTTCTCTATCTCCTCAACACTATCGTTTAAGTCGGGTATCAGTAGAGTTGTTATTTCGAGATGACAATTCTCAGCAAAAATTCTGGCATTTGAGAGTACTGGACTCAGTCTGCCTCCGCAAACCTTTTGATAAAAACCTTCAGTGAACGACTTGATATCTAGATTAACAGCATCTAGATAAGGTACCAACTCTCTTAAAGGTTCCTGATTGATATAGCCATTTGTCACTAAAATATTCTTTAAACCTGCTTCTTTTGCGAGTTTAGCTGTATCCAATACATATTCAAACCACATGAGGGGTTCCGAGTATGTATAGGCAATCCCTATATTGCCATATTGCACTAGTTCCTGAGCCTTTATTACAGCTTCTTCTGGAGACAAATAATTACTTTCTGGCTTTTCTCCTTGGGATATTTTCCAGTTTTGGCAAAAGTCACAGGAAAAATTACAACCGAATGTACCCAATGAGAACACTTTCTGACCAGGATAATATTTCTTTAGCGGTTTCTTTTCTATAGGGTCTAGTGATGCTGCTGTGACTTGCCCATAGTTTAGAAGTTTAAGTTTGCCTTCTTTATTATATCTTACCTGACAAAGCCCCTTTTGTCCTATATCTATCTTGCATTCGTGTGGACAAAGAAAACACTGTACCCCATTATGCTTATTATCTGTACACAGATAATATCTGGCGCTATTCAAGTATGTTCACCTTCTTATTATATAATAAATATTACTATAACCCTGATTATGTATACCTTATCACCCTAAATCTTTCTAACTTAACGGGTTCATCCGGTCTTATTCCTGCTTTTTGTTTAGCGATTTCAATCTGTTCTTCTGGTTCTTTAATTCCTGTAAGCTTGGGTAGCAGAAGTCCCTTCTTTTTTCCGTTTGATACTATTACTCCATATTCTAGTGGGTTTAGCTCGGTCATACTAACTACTTCTTCTGGTTCTTCTAATATATCAACCGATATTATAATATCATTAAGTTCCTCTTTTTGGAGTGGATGAAAACGCGGGTCCCTAATGGCTGCCGAAACTGCATTGTGTATGATCTCTTGAGCAATGTTTTCTTGCTCAGGTACTACAGTACCTATACACCCACGTAGTGAACCATGCATCTTCAAACTGACAAAGACACCTGCTTTATTGATTTTTAAGTCTTCATACTCTAATGATACGCTTAATACCTGTCCTTTTTCTAAATAATGCTTAATACTTTCACGAGCAAGTTTAACCGGCATGGTTTCTTTATCTTGGTATTTATCAAGCCTCTCTTTACGTTTCTTATATAAGTCCTTTATTATTTCACGAGAGATATCATTTTTACCCGCGCGTAACTGAGCCACAAGATACCCAACTCCAAATTGTCCCTCATACGATAATTCCTCAGAGTTTATCTCATAGCCGTCCAATGCGCCTAGAGCCATAATAAGAGGTCTAAGTCCACATTCCGCAGCCTCTTCAACCAAGCTTTCCTCTAAATCAAATATTCTCATGACATTGCCTTCGCGTATCGATTGCCTGATTATCTCATCAAATACAGCTCCCTGAGGAGAATAGCCTGACGGCGAGCCTGGCCGCAAGCTATGTGACATATCACCACTAGCTAATAGAACCCAACTTCGTCCCAAAGCATCCAATGTATCTCTTAGTATCTTACCGAAGTGATATAACTCCTCATAAGGCAGTAACCCCATATTTATTGGTACCAAATTGCCATCCCATCCTGTCTTAACCACAAAGGACAAAGGTACAACCAAACCGTGATCAAGTTCAGCAGGGCATTTAAATTGAAACAATAGCTTCTTATCTAGGGCACTACAGATAATTGGACTCTTTCGACAGCTTTCTACAATACGATTTACAACTTCATGATCCAATTTAAATTCTACCTTTATCTGTGGTGCTCCAAACTTTTTCAAGTTGCCTGATAGTATATCTAATGCCGTTATTGTAACTGCGTCACTAAATACATGTCCATGAGGCGTAATAGCAACGATCACATCAGGATTAGCATTCTTAATATCTGCAGATATTTTTTCCATTGCCTTCGTTGTAGCGCTGATTTTAATTGTTTCTTCTCTCCCGACCTCTTCTATAATAATAGGAGGATGCGGCACAAAACCTATGAATTCTAACATAATAACACCTACCTGAATCGTTTTTTGATTAAACAAATACCTCTACCATGTCCTTATTCTTGGTAGAGGTATTTGTTTATTAGTCTAACTCTATTATACCTAGCTATTCCTTTCAAGATGCTTCCTCATTCAAAATACCTATTTCTAGTATGTATTCCACAAAGCGATCAACAATCTCAGGATCATAGAAGATGCCCTTATTTTCCTTCAAATCGATAATAGCTTCTTTCACCGTTTTAGCAATCTTATAGGGACGATTAGTTGTCATAGCATCGAAACTGTCCGCCAAACGTAATATACGTGCACCCAAAGGAATTTTCTGGCCTTTTAAGCCATAAGGATACCCAGACCCATCATAATTCTCATGATGGTATTGAATTGTATTTACAGCACCTGCAAGTGAAGATATAGGTCTTATCATATCCGCTCCCCACGATGGGTGCATTCTTATCGCTTCCCATTCATCATCCGTCAGCTTTCCAGATTTGTTCAATACTTCACGGCTAACCTCTATCTTCCCTATATCATGTAATAATCCACCAACCATCAGATCTTGTATTTCCCATTCCCAAAGTGCCATCTTTCTTCCAATATTCACAGCATAATGCATAACCCGTTCAGAATGTCCATAAGTATATCGATCTTTAGCATTTACAACCATTATAAGTGTACGCAAGGAACTAAGTAGATCTTTCTCTTTGTCTTGCAGGTTCCTTTCTATCTCATCAAAAACGGAATAATAAAGTTCGACTTTGTTTGAATTTGTATCCTTAGCTTTATATAAGGCTTCATCGGCCTTGTTAAGAAGCTTCTCCTTATTCTCACCATGTTCAGGGAAAGCGGACACTCCAATTGAGACGGTCAAATGACCCTTCGGTAGTATGTTCATGCCCTCAAAAGTTGTTGTCTCAACGGCTTCCCTAATTTTCTCCCCTATCTCTACTCCTGCTATTCCATTAGAACTAAGTAATAACACTGCAAATTCATCTCCACCATACCTAGCGCATATACCCTTATCACCCACTATTTCTTCTATCAATTGGGCAATCTCAAATAATACTCCGTCTCCCTTTTGGTGACCGTACGCATCATTATAATACTTAAAGAAATCTATATCTATCATTATTATTGTTAAATTCTTATTAGCCACCTTTGCTTTAAGAAGGTATTCATCTAAAAGAGTGTGAAACACACGGTGGTTAAAGACTCCCGTAAGTCCATCTAGTGAAGCATGTTTTTGCAATTCATCTATAATATCCAACTCAGCCTCAGTCATTTTTCCCAGTAACCATGCAAAAAGCCAATAAGAACTAACTGCTAAAATATCAATATCAATATTTTGATTTTGACTTTTATTTACAATATTTATAACTACCAATCCAATTGTAGTGAAAAGGGCCCACATATATCCTTTTTTTGTTCCATATGTAAGTGCAGAAACAACGATAGGCATAAACAGCAGTATCCTAAAGAAACTCTCTGACTCAAAAGAAAGTAAAAACGTATTGGCAACTAGAAATATTGCATTAAATATATAATCACTGCTATTTTTTCTACCTACACATATGTAATTCTCTGCAAATTTATATAACAATAAGAGCGTTATTGGAATTATTACTATTACTAAATTTCTATATACCATAAAGGATAAAGGTGTGAACTTATCTAGGACTCGAACCAATAATATGCCTGACAACAGACAAAAAAGAACCTGTGAAGTAAAGACATATTTATTTATTTTTTTACACCGCACAGAATACATGTCTCTCACGTGTATCCTCCCCCATAAAGTAGAACTCAAACGACGTGTATGGTAGATATATACATTTTATTGGGACAAAAAAGTGAGGTGGATATACCACCTCTTGTGCTTATCTAATCAGACTTTTTGGAGTTTCAGGCTGATACTGCGCAAATAAGCAAGCAAATACTGATGTTGCAGAAGCAAACAGTAATAATGCAGTTGTAGTAAGTGTTAAGAGCATAAACTTGATTCTACTCATTCGTTACACCTCCTTATTATTATTTCCTGTTTAGAAAAGGCAACAAAGTAACAGACTGAGCGAATATTCCTGCTGTTATTGATGCCCCAATATAGCTGCTATTAAAGAATAGTGCAAGCAAACTTAAAAACACTACAGTAGCAATAGATGCTATCTTCAATTTTTTTCTAAAAGAAGTCGATACTATTGGTTTTGATAGAGAATCTACCGGTGCATATTTATAAATAATTATTATGCTTGTCATACACAGTATAATAAGAGCTATAATAAACTCATCCTTATTTCCCCATATTGAATGAGCCTGAACGGATAACCAGCTTATCGATATGTATATTATTGTAGTAGCAGCTAGACATCGATAAGGATTTGACATATGGGAGCCACCGCTGAATTTTCTCAATATGTCACCGGATCACAGCGTACATAAGACAGCCCCAGGTATTCCAATCATATAACCTAGCAACAAAATCAAGACATAGCCGCTAATCAATAAAAACAAGGTGTCCAACGAATAGGAAATAATATCTTTTTTTTCTTCTGAATACTTAAGCTCACGTACCAAGTAATCACTAATACTAGTACTTAACCTTGAATAACTCATATACATACACCTTTTTACATTTCTTTTTTAATAATAAAGCTGAGATTTATTTGCTTCTTTTGGATCATAATTGCAATTAGAAATAGCAATATGGTATGTGGATAACCAAATATTATTCTATTAATAATATTCTCATCCATCTGATTAATATTGAACAACCCTATTTTTGTAAGTGTATAAACTGAGAAAAACTCTCCCAAAACAAGAATTGCCATAGTTATTGCACTAAAGACAAGAGCTCGTTTCATTTCCACTTTTCCAAAATGGATACAAAACACACCTAGTGTAGCTGCCAATACAATAACATGTACTCCAGGAGTGAAATCTAATAATCTGACCAAGTAAGTAGTAACTGCTTGTGATAAGCCTATTTTCCAGATCCTATCCCAAGGTAAATTCCTCGTTGACAAACTCATAGATAAGGATGCTGTAGCCATACATTCTGGTATTGCTTGAAGTATCCAGGCTAATATAGGTATTAGAGGCAAGTTTATCCACACTCCTTTATAAATTCCTTTACAGAACTCTATTCGATAAAAATTGCCTCAACCCTTTTTCTTTTGCATATTTTATACAGTTTTCGTTATTTCCTATAAATATGGCCATAAGGACTAGAAGTATGCTACTATTGCTATGCATTCTGGGATGCCTTGTAACAACCAAACCATTAATGGTAATTTCAATATAAATTACATTTTTTTCTTAATTCAATTATACAATGTTGCATTCTACTTGTCTGTGACATATATTGTCGATATGTGTATTTTATTGTCTAAATAGCAGCATCCCCATTTTATAATAGTGGGGATGTCGAATTGGCTTATATTTATAGTTCTCATATTTTTACTCGCTCTAATACTAGTACTAAAGGCAGCGCTAAGACACCTCCTCCTACAGCTTGTGTTATGTTGCCAACTATGCCTAAAACCGCTATTGGAAAACCGTATAGAAAAGTCTCATATGCTAGATAACCTAACACCATTATCGTACCTCCGATAAGAAAAGCCACAATGAAGGCAATGCTTTTTTTAATTACCGTGCTATCCTTAAAAACTATCATTTTGTAGCAATAACCTACCGCCAAAGCATCAATCCCTTTAATAAAAAAGGTAGCCGGTGCATAGATTCCGTATCCGGAAAACATATCAGCAAAGCCAGACCCTACTGCTGCTGCCATACCTCCGGCCCAGGGACCAAGAAGAATACCACATAGATAAACCATGCTATCTCCTATATGGATATAACCTTTTGTTGGTGTTGGCACCTGAACTATCATTGTTCCAATAATAACTAAAGCAGCCATTAGTCCACCGCTCGCTAATTGTTTTGTGTTGTATTTAGCCAAAGATAACTCCCCCTTATTGCTGCTTGCATTTATTTTTATTATAATATACATAATAACTGTACCCTATAAAAGGTACAGTTTTATTATTTCCCATGGGTACAGGAGGTTGAATGACACTATACTTATTTGATTTCAATAGAAATATTAAGACACCTTTATATATACAGCTTTATGAATTTATAAAGACTGAGGTTCTAGCCGGACGATTAGCAATGGATACAAAAATGCCTTCTATCCGTTATTTTGCTTCTCAATTAAACATTAGTAAAAACACTGTTGATACGGCATATCAACAACTATGTGCCGAAGGATATATTGAAAGCTTGCCCAAAACAGGTTATTTTGTTTCAGCTATTGAAAATAACCCCTCCTCTAATAATAATGTTCTACCTTCGGGCCATTCCTATTTACCGGAAAGCATTGAAAGTAAAGTAGTTTATGATTTTAGAAGCGATTATATTGATCAAGATAGCTTTAGTTTTCCGATTTGGAAGAAATTTATTAATAAGGCTCTACGTGATAATAGAAAGTTCCTTACCTATGGAAACAATCAAGGTGAGCCTGCACTAAGAAATGAGGTCGCTAAATACCTGCGACAATCTCGCGGCGTTACCTGCCATCCCGAACAAATCGTAATTGGAGCTGGTGTTCAGAGTCTAATCCGCATAATCTGCAGCATTCTTGATCCATCAAGTAGAGACATAGCCTTTGAGGACCCTGGATTTAAAAAAGCACAATACATTTTTCAAGATCACGGATTTAATATTATTCCTATACCAATTGCCGAAGATGGTATTAATATAAAAACTCTAACACAAAGCAGAGCAAAAATTGTTTATGTCAGTCCATCGCATCAATTCCCTTTAGGTACAACTATGCCGGTCAAAAAGCGTAATCAGCTCTTAAAATGGGCTCACGAAAACAACGCTTTCATAATAGAAGATGATTACGATAGTGAGCTGAGATACTTCGGAAAACCAATACCTTCATTACAAGGTATGAACGGCGGTGTCAATGTTATTTATCTAGGTTCTTTTTCCAAAATACTTATACCATCGTTAAGAATAAGTTATATGGTTATACCACCTAGCTTACTACCTATCTATAAAAATAATATGAATAAATATAATCAAACTTCAGCTACCATAGAGCAGATCGCCCTTTCCTTATTCATGAAAGAGGGCAATTTAGAGAAACACATTCGCAGATTAAGGAAAATTTATACTAGAAAAAACCAAATAATCATTTTAAGTATACATGATATTATGCAGGATAAAGTATCTATACTAGGTAAGGAATCTGGTTTGCATATTTTACTTGAAATCAAAACCGACCTTACCGCAGATAAACTTGTAAATCTGGCGGATAAGGTCGGTGTAAAAGTAACATCTGTATCTAATTATTACATTGAAAACTCCGAGACTCGCTACCCTCAAATCCTCTTGTCCTTCGCTGGAATACCTAAAGATGATATAGTCGTGGCCATAGAGTTATTGCATAATGCTTGGTTTAAGTCCTAAACTTTTATTTAATATTCATTGTGGTAGTTTAGACATTATATCATTATTACAAATTACTATTAATATATCCTTTGATTCAATCATTGCTTCAGCTCCTGGTGCAACCAGTATAGTATTCTCTTTTTTTATTGCTAATACGCTGATCCCATACTGTGCACGAAGATCAAGTTCTCCAAGACTTTTATTATGAAATGCTATAGGTGATATTATTTCCATGATACTTATATCAGGTAATAACTCAATATAGTCCATTACATTAGCACTAACTAAATTATGAGCTAATCGCGTACCCATATCCTTCTCTGGATAAACTATTTTATCGGCCCCAACCTTTTCTAATACCTTGCCATGCAGGTTGTTTTGTGCTTTGGCTACAATCTTTTTAACACCGATATCCTTAAGCATAACTGTTATTAGAATATTTGCTTCAATGTCATTACCAATTGAAACAATGGCCACATCAAAATTTCTTATTCCTAAGGCCTTTAATGTCTCCTCTTCTCTAGCATCTGCCTGAACAGCATGTGTAACATGATTTGCTACCGCTTGAACGGCTTGTTCATTAGTATCTATCGCTAGAACGTCGCACCCAAGTGCAGAAAGATTTGTTGCTACACTTTTACCAAAACGACCTAACCCAATAACAACGAACTGCTTACGCATATTTCACCTCTATCCTATAATCATTCTATCCTCTGGATACTTTATATTTTTAACACCTTTATTTCCTTTTTGGCTTAGAGCAAATACTAATGTTAAAGGTCCTACCCGTCCACAAAACATTGTACATATTATAGCTACTCTTCCAATGTTGGATAATTCTGGGGTAACTCCCAAAGATAAACCTACAGTACCAAATGCTGAAATTGTCTCAAATAACAAACCTATAAAATCACTACCCTCTGTTATTGTGAGAAACATAGTAACAATAAAAATTAGTAGCATTGACAAAAAGGTAATAGTAATTGCTTTTTGTATTATATCCTTAGGAATACTTCTTTCTTGTAAAGTAACTTGACAATTACCTTTTAAAGTACTCTTTACATATAACGCAATAGTTACAAACGTGGTGGTCTTTATTCCTCCTCCTGTTGAACCGGGAGAAGCACCAATAAACATTAGGAGCATAAGAAATAGATGCGTAGTGTCTCTCATTTCAGAAATTGCAATTGTATTAAACCCCGCAGTACGAGGAGTTACCGACTGAAATAATGATGTTAGCAACTTACTAAGTGGATCAAGACCTCCCATCGTGGCTTGATTATTAAACTCCAAGATAAGAATAACTACAGCGCCAATGATTATTAATAAACTGGAAATGTGTAAAACTACCTTTGTATGAAGGGTAAGATTTCTCCCTTTATTTACATATAAATCTGATAATACAGCAAATCCAAATCCTCCGGTGATTATTAAAACAATCATTGTCATATTAGTAATAACATCATTTTGATATCCGACAAGACTGTTGAAGTTACCAAAGAGGTCAAACCCTGCATTATTAAAACCAGAAACTGAGTGGAAAATCCCAAAATACAAGGCCCTCCCCCACCCTAGTTCTGTTTGCCAGCGTAACGTTAAAATGATAGCTCCAAATCCTTCTATTAATAATGCAACTTGAATAATGTATTTAGCTAAACGTACAATACCTTCAAGCGAAACTTGATTTAAAGCTTCTTGCAAAAGTAGTCTTTCTTTAAATGAAATCTTCCTGCCAAGTATTATGGCAAAAAGAGTAGCAAAGGTCATAAACCCCAACCCCCCCATCTGAATCAAGATGAGGATTATAACCTGACCGAATATAGTAAAAAAGGTCCCTGTGTCAACTACAACTAGTCCAGTTACACAAGCTGAAGATGTTGAAGTGAAAATAGCATCCAGAAGAGGAAGTCCTTTTCCGTCCACTGTTGCCTGCGGAATTGTCAACAACAATGCACCTACTAAAATCATGACAGCGAAACCAAGAACTAATACCTGCGAAGGAATTAACAATCCTTTTTTTTTCGTCTTATTTCGATTACTTTTCGTGTCGCTTTGATTTATCCAAATCTGCTCCATCAGAATCTATCATCCTCATTATCCGAAACTATTCTGTTTAATAATGTAACAAGCATATTGTTTTGTTTATCTATAAAAAACTTATTTGAATCCTCTTCATTCCAAGTTGCTTTTATTTTCTCTAAACGATCTAATATCTCTTCTTTTTTGAATTCGTGCATAAACGCTTTCCTTATATAGCATTCAACATTAGATATTATCCTGGAACTGTCTATACCTATATCGAACTGTTCATCTGTCAAAATATTTATACTCTCACCCAGTAAAGCAATAGCTTCATTAAGTCCTGATTGATATGCCTGGATGACATCTGGAGGACTAATACCTTTTCGCACTATGCTTGGAGAAAAGCTTATATTTATAAACTGTTTTCCCCTATCAGATTTGTATCCAAACAGCATTTGAAGGGTATTATACGTTTTTTGCTGCCATATCTCAAAATTAATATTATATATTGATAATTTCTTCAAATGTTTTGCCGTATACAAATGAATTTTCAATTCATCTATCATCAAATTCTTATCCGTCACAAATATCCCTCCAGTTCCAATTATAAAACCAGGCATTTTACCGCCTGGAAACTATGATACCTTTTTTTATTTAATTATTATTGTAAGCTAGAATATGTCAATATAATGTCAATATTGAGAGGCAATATGTAAAGATAACGTAAAGATATGACAGATTAAGAAATGTGCCTTATGCTTTTTCCCTTAATACAACTTATTACTTAAATAAATAAGAAAGAAAGAAAGAAAGAAACCAGGTTATTTTACCTGATTTCTTTTTTATTCCTTTATTAAAAATCTGTACCCTACACCTGGCTCCGTAATTATAAACCTCGGTCTTGTTAAATCGGGTTCTATTTTTTTGCGAAGTTGACCTATATATACTCGCAGATAATGAGCTTGCTCTTGATAATTTACACCCCAAATAGCTTTAAGTAATTGGCGATGAGTTAGTACTTTCCCCGCATGAATAACAAGATTCTTTAAAATATCATACTCAGTTGGCGTTAATTTTACTTCCTTTCCCTCCAACATGACCTGACGACGCGATAGATCAACTGTTAGTTCTCCAAATTTCAATACCGGTTCATCATCCGTTTTTGCTGCATGTCGCAAAGCAACCCTCATTCTTGCTAATAATTCTCCTATACTAAAAGGTTTTGTAACATAATCATCCGCTCCTGAATCAAGCGCATTGATTTTATCAGTCTCCATTTCACGTACAGATAGAACAATTATAGGAGCCTCTGTCCACTCCCTCAACTGCTTTAATACTTCTAGCCCATCCATATCAGGCAATCCTAAATCTAGAATAATTATATCCGCATGAAAAAACGCTGCCTGGTTCAATCCCTCTTGACCGGAACTAGCTACAGCTGTTTCATAACCATGTGCAGAGAGAGCAACCTTCAACATCTTCCGTATCTGGTTTTCATCATCAATTATCAATACACGGGCACCTTTATCGTGCAATAGTATCACCTTCCTTGCCAGTGGGGACTTGTGGAGGAATCTTATCATCCAAGGGAAGCGTAAAGATGAAGCTATTCCCCCCATGACTGGTTGATTCTACCCATATTTTTCCACCATGGGCCTCAATTATCCCTTTACATATCGAAAGTCCTAAGCCAGTACCGCTAATTTGTTGATTTGACTTCGACCTATAAAATTTTTCGAAAATCTTATCTCTATCAATACCAGTTATCGGCTCTCCTATTTTTTTTACACCTATTTGTATTTCTTCTGCTACCATAAGGATTATAATAGTTATCTTTGTCCCTGCTTTTGCATATTTATTTGCATTATCTAAAAGATTTACCATTACATGCTCTATCAAAACAAAATCCGCTCTTATCAACGGTATATTCTGTGCCATGTCAACTATGATTTTCCGTTCTCCAATTAACTCCTGAATACGGCGTAAGACCACTCCCATAATTTCCTGAATATCACACCAATCATATTTCAACTGCATCATACCACTTTCTAACCGTGCCATATCAAGCAGGTTTCCAACCAATCTATTCATTCGCAAGGCTTCATCATTTACTGTTTGTAGAAGAACTTGCCTATCAACTTGATTATATATATTCTCTCCTTCCAGCAAACTAGTTACTGCACCAAGAATTGAAGCTAACGGGGTACGTAATTCATGTGAAATTGAATTAAACAAAGCTATCCTAAGTTCTTCTGATTGAGCCAAATTACGAGCTTGCTGTGCATCTGCTGATAATTGCAGACTCAACATAGCTAAGGATAAGAGATTTGCAATTGCTTCTAACATTTGACGATGTTCTGATGAAAGCAATAGCTCTGCTTCGGCTATATTGACTCCTAAAACACCCAGATTTTTCTCCTCGAACTTAAGTGGGAAATACAGACCTTGAGAAGTTCCCCAATTTTCCGTGCCGCGTCCACCTATTCTCCCATGCTCAAAAACCCAGTTAACTACTGCTTTCTCATTTTCTTTTAAAGAGCATTCTTGAAAACCTTGACTGAATGCATTAATAGATAATTCTCCATTATCGTGTGGAGTGAAAATAAAAGCTTCCCCATTAATATTTTCACAAACTACATTAATAACAGTTCTTAATATACCCCCCATTTCTGTTTCAGCTACTATTTTACGGCTAAGAGAATAAAGAGCTGCTGTCCTCGCTTCTCTTCTACGTGCAAGTTCCGCCTGGTATCTTAAACGATTAGCCATAGTGCCTGTAGTAACGGCAACAACTAAAAATATTACAAAACTAACTAAATATTTTAAATCAGCTACTGTGATACTATGAATCGGTGGAACAAAGAGAATATCGAAGGCTAATACTCCCAATAGCGAGGCCATTATCGATGGACCTCTTCCCCAATATGCTCCACTAAATAAAACAGGCAGAAGATAAAGCAACACTATATTAGGCAAATCAAAACCAATATATTTATTAATAAGTGTAATAAGCACAACAAGAAGGAGCGTAAGTGTATACGGAAATAATCGGCACTGTCTCAAACTTCGATATACTGCAATAGACTGTTTTTCCTTCGTCACGCTTTTACCAGGAATAATGTGGACACTTATACCCTGACTTTCTCGAAGAACCCTGTCAACTACAGACCCCCTCAGTTCCTCTATACGCGAATGAGCGGGTTTCCCTAACACGATTTGAGTAATGTTCTTACGTTTTGATACTAAAAGAATCTCCTGGGCAAAATCATCTCCAGTGAGTGTAATGATTTCAGCTCCCAATTCCTCGGCTAAAAGCAAATTCTTCGCTAGCTGATTATAGACAACCTCGTTTTGCGGTGAATGATAATGTGTTTCTACATATATAACTGCCCATTCTGCTTTTAGTGCATCTGCCATTCTTCTGGCTGCACGTATTACCTGCGTTGAAAAAGGACTCGGACTAATACAGGCCAAAATACGTTCACTCGCAGGCCAAGGTCCTTTAATATCATGTTCCTGCATATATTCACTCAATTGCTTGTCCACACGCTGGGCAGTATATCTTAATGCCAATTCCCGTAATGCATTTATATTACCAGGACGAAAAAAGTCATCTGTGTTTTGGCCTAATTCCTGTGGTAAAATAATCTTCTCGTCTTTAATTCGCTGTATTATCTCATCTTGAGATACATCAATTAGTATCAACTCGGCCTTTTCAATAAATCCATCTGGGACAGTATGTTGACCCTTTATACCAGTAATTTGCTCCACTATATCCTTTAGACTTTCCACATGAAAGATATCCATAGTGGTATATACATCTATCCCAAAATCCAGTATTTCTTGCACATCTTGATAACGGTAACTATGACGATAAGCTGTATCATTCAAATGTGCCAGGTTATCAATAATAACCAATTGTGGTTTACGGTCTAAAACCGCATCAATGTCTAGCTCCGCAATTTTAGCAGCTGATTCCTTTGCCTTTTCTCCTTTTAACAATATGGGGATTTTGCATAGCAGAGTTGCCAAATCCGTCTTCTTAGGCATATCAATACAGCCAACAACTGCATCATTTCCATGCATATATTTGTCATATCCAGCCTCAAGCATAGCATAGGTTTTCCCAACTCCAGCAACTGATCCTAAAAATACTGTCAGCTTGCCTTTTTTTATTGGTTTGCCAGTTGTATCCATTTTATACTTCCCTCTACTATTTTTAGTATAATACCTATTCTATCATATTGGAAACAACTCATAGTTACTACTTATTCATATACTTGATTGTCGGTTTGTAGCTATCTCCGTATTCAGACAAGTATCGAACAACCCCTGAATATATCGACCAGACAATTCTATCTTGATAGGCAGATTCTTGCAAAAGTTTTTCCTCTTGAGGATTTGATAAAAAGCCCATCTCGATATTAACTATGGGTATAATTGATCCTTTAAATATTAATGAACTTGTGTCGATTTTTGGTTTTCGCGAGGTATTGCCTAGATATGATACCAATTCCTCTTGTATATATTCAGCTAGTTCTTTGCTACCTTGGATATTAGATGCATAAAAGGTTTGTGATCCTTTCCATCTGCTTTGCGGGAATGAATTGCAATGCAAAGCGATATACAAATCAGCGTTATTACTGCGAGCTAAATCCACCCTACTTTGAAGGTCCGCATGTTTTCTTTGCCGTATAGTGTTTTCTCCATTACTTAATGCTTTATCCTCATCCCTGGTCAATATGACTTCAGCACCACCATCGCTTAAAAGCGTATGTAGTTTTTTTGCCACAGCTAGATTTATATCTTTTTCATAAACACCCGAAGGACCTATTTTTCCTGGATCTTCGCCACCATGTCCTGGGTCAACTATAATGGTTCGACCCGACACGACCCAAGACATAGCCTCAATTGCTTCTGAACTCTGTTGTTGTATCATTTGTTCATAAAACCCAATAGTTAATACCACAAATAAAACAAATCCGAGCCAAATACTTATTTTCTTATTAAACATCCTCTTCATTTGCTTCTCCCCTTTATTCGGGTTCTAAAAAAAGATATTAACAAGGATTAATAAGTATGACAATAATCTCTATAAAGAAAATGTCAGGTTTATATATTAAAAGGAGTTGCCTCTATTACTAATCAGAGACAACTCCTTTTAATTCCATAAGGTATATTTAGTTTAAATTCTAGCTTTTTATTAAGTCAGCTAATTGTTTTAAGTCTTTTACTTCAATGTCAGGTTTAACGTCTAATTCGTCAAGTTGATTACCAGCGCGATTAGCCCAGGCTACTTTAAAACCAAACACCTTTCCACCCACTACATCAAAAGAATTCGACGAAACAAATAACGTTTGTTCCCTTGGAATACCTAACTTAGCCGGTGCTAATTGGTATACTCCTAAAAACGGCTTAAATATTTTCAATTCGTCAACGCTTAAGATATTTGGTATTAACTTATCTAGTTTTGCATTTTTTACAACGGTATTCAGCATTTCCAAGTTTCCATTAGACAGTATTGCTATCTTCTTATCTTGCATATTCTCTAATGCAGCCGGCACTTCAGAAAAAGGTTTCAAAACATAGTATTCATTAAGGATTGTCTCGCATAAATCAGCATTAAAATCTAGTTTTAAGGCTTTTAATGCATAAATCAATGCTCTTCTTGTAGTATTAAAAAAGTTATCATAACGGCCCATTAATGACATTAACCAAGTATATTCTAATTGTTTTGTTCTCCAAATCTGGCTTATTTGCGTTCCCTTTTCAGGAAAAACAGTATCTAATTTTTCAATGACACTATGTACATCTAAAAGGGTCCCATAAGCATCAAACACTACTGCTTTAATATCCTTCATTGTTTTAAAGCCCCTTCCTTTTTGATTTAACGTTACCACAACGATAATATGCAGTCAATTATAGAATTTAATTATAATATTTTTATGCATAACAATAAAAACCGCCAAGAGTCTTTCCCTTGACGGTTATATTTAAAAATCCTATTAAATTGGCTGCATCACAACTAAATAAGCAGCAATATTTTAACGTTTGGAGAACTGCGGAGCACGACGCGCACCTTTTAAGCCATATTTCTTACGTTCCTTCATGCGTGGGTCGCGTGTTAGAAAGCCTGCTCTCTTCAAAGTAGGACGCATTTCTGCATCTGCCTTCAGAAGTGCACGAGCAATTCCTAAACGTACCGCTCCAGCCTGGCCGGTTATTCCCCCGCCTTCGACTTTAGCAAATACATCAAACCTACCCTCAGTATTGGTTAATACGAGAGGCTGTTTCGCGATCATCTCCAATGTTTTCTTACCAAAATATTCAGCTAATGCTCTATTATTTATAATAACCCTTCCTTCACCTGGTAAAAGACGCACCCTAGCGACGGAGGTTTTTCGACGACCGGTTCCTGCATATTGTACTTTTTCCATTATTTTACCTCCCTTCTCCTTAACCCTTTAATTCCCATACTTCGGGTTTTTGAGCTTGGTGGGGATGCTGTGGTCCCCTATAGACCTTGAGTTTTCTGTACATGTCATCTCCCAAGCGATTGTGTGGAAGCATGCCCTTGATAGCCTTTTCTATGATAAGTTCAGGCTTGGTCTTCAGGAGCGTCCCATAATTTGTTCTCCTAATTCCTCCTGGATATCCGCTGTGCCTGATGTATTCTTTTTGCGATAATTTCTTGCCAGTTAAATGAACTTTCTCGGAATTAATAACTATTACGAAATCACCAGTATCCACATGCGGAGTAAATATCGGTTTATGTTTTCCACGCAGGATCATCGCCGCTTCTGATGCTAGGCGTCCTAACGTTTTTCCAGCAGCATCTATAATGTACCAATTGCGCTGTATATCCTGAGCTTTCGCCATGAAGGTACGCACTCTCTGTTCCCTCCTAAATGTAAACTTTCTCTTTTATATAGTATATCTCATGGTCCCGGGGCTAGTGGAACCATAAACACACTGATAAAAACCCATAAAGTCATTTTAATACACAGGGCCTGCCGTGTCAAGAGTTAAGCTTATAACATATGTTATGCTAAGTCCCCACCTAGTACTCAACTGAATGAAGACACAAGCCCTGTGGTGGTAGTGTCATACCGGCAGCCCTTCTATCTTTGGCTGCAAGAATTGCAACTATATCTTCTGGGGCCTTTTTTTTCTCCCCTATTTCTAACAAAGTCCCTGTCATTATTCTAACCATGTTGAAAAGAAATCCGCTACCTGTAACGGTGAACTTTAGTAGAGGACCCTCTTTTTCGACACTAAAATCGTAAATTGTTCTGACATAGCCCTTTATAGATGTATTATTCGAACAAAACGTGGAGAAATCATGTTCACCGTGAAATCTTTTTGCTCCTTGTGATAAGCTCTCAAAATCAAGTTCTATTGGTATATGGAAAGCGTATTGACGCCAAAAAGGTGAGAAGTGTCTATCATTATATACTGTATAGCAGTATGTTTTCTTTTTAGCTGAATACCGTGCATGAAATTCGGTTGAAACGTCTTCTGCCTGCCAGACAACAATATCACGGGGTAAAACTGAGTTCATAGCAAATGCAAATTTGCCCTCCGGTATTCGTGATATAGTATTGAAGTTAATGACCTGCCCAAGGGCATGTACTCCTGCATCGGTTCTACCAGAACCATAAATAGTGATTTTCTCACCTGCAAGTATCCTTAGTGCCTTTTCTAGTTCCCCTTGCACCGTCTTTAGTCTTGTTCCCTTTTGAACCTGAAAACCATGATATTGTGTTCCATCATAAGACAAAGTCATTTTAATATTTCTCATTAATCTACACTCCGTTACGAAAGAAAAAGCTTATCCCTACAAAGGTAAACATAACTATAAAAGCAAAATAGTCTCTGCCATACATTTTAAGCTGTTTCATCCGAGTACGATTTTCTCCGCCTCTGTAACATCTAGCCTCCATTGCCATTGCAAGTTCATCAGCACGTCTGAATGAACTCAAGAACAGTGGTACCAGAAGGGGTATTAGACTTTTTGCCCTGGCAATTAATCCACCGCTCTCGAAATCGGCACCTCGAGCCATCTGAGCCTTCATTATTTTCTCTGTTTCTTCAATGAGTGTAGGAATAAATCTGAGTGCAATGGTCATCATCATTGCTAATTCATGTGCCACAGGAATAAAGAGTGCTTTAAGTACACTTTCGATTCCGTCAGTCAATAAGATCGGCGTTGTTGTCAGGGTTAAAAGCGATGTTATAGTCACTAAATAGACAAGCCGAAGAGCCATAAATACGCCCTGTCTTAATCCTTCATAAGTGATCTTTAGAAATCCCCACTGCCAGATTATCTGCCCTTCAGTCATAAATATATGAAGTCCCAAAGTAAGGACCAGTATAATCCAAAGTGGTCTAATCCCCTTAATGAGCATTAAAGGAGGAATTTGAGAGATAAGTATTATAGCAATGGTAAATAGCGTAACCAAGACATACCCATACAAAGAATTAGCCATAAAGAGACCAACCATGAAAAGAACAACAGAGATAATCTTGGTCCGTGGGTCCATATTATGTATGGATGATTCTCCAGGTACATATTGACCAATTGTAATATCTTTAAGCATTCTTGACTGGCCCCCTTACTACTTTTAAAATCTCTTCTTTCGCTTCTTCAATAGTAAGAAGATCTGTACGTACAGGCCAGCCTTTATCCTTAAGACTTAACATTAGCTTCCCAACTGTAGGAATATCTAAGCCAATATTTTGTAGTGTTTGGGACTCCATGAAAACCTTACGAGGAGTGTCGTTATAGATTATCTCACCATGATTAATTACTATCAGGCGACCTGCAAGACGGGCTACGTCATCCATACTGTGTGAAACCAAAACTACGGTTATACCTTCGTTTCGATGCAGCCTTTCAATTTGTGCAAGTATTTCGTCGCGACCTCGTGGATCCAGCCCTGCAGTGGGTTCATCTAGAATTAGGTACTTGGGCTCCATCGCCAATACTCCAGCAATAGCTACCCGTCTTTTTTCTCCACCACTTAAGACAAAGGGCGATTGTTCTTTGTAGCGTTCATATTCAAGACTAACCATCGCCATAGCTTTTTTAACTCTTTTAGTGATTCCTTCTTGGACTATTCCCATATTCTTTGGACCAAACGCAATGTCTTCAAACACTGTTTCTTCGAAAAGTTGATGCTCAGGATATTGAAAGACCATCCCAACTTTTTGTCTAATCTCTTTTAACTTAATGCCTTTAGCCGTTATATCAATTCCATCTACGCTAATTTTTCCTGAAGTCGGCTTTAGAAGCCCATTAAATTGTTGAATTAATGTAGACTTCCCTGATCCAGTATGTCCAATCAAGCCAATAAAGTCACCTTCGTTAACCTCGAGATTTATACGTTTTAAAGCTTTATACTCATAAGGTGAATTGGGCTGATATGTAAACATAACATCTTCTAATATTATGGACATAGAGCCACCACCATTTCTTCCACGGTAAGGACTCCTCTTGGAATTTCCAATCCCTCTTTTGCCAGAATATCGCCTAATTCTGTCATTGCAGGGACATCAAGTCGCAGTTTTTGAAGCTCTTCCACCTGCGAAAATACATCGCGTGGGGTACCATCCAATACTATTATACCTTCTTCCATAACGATTACACGCTTAGCATATGCAGCTTCTTCCATAAAATGTGTAATGTGTACTACCGTTAGGCCTTCTTCACGATTTAGGCGTAGAACTGTATCCATTACTTCGCGACGTCCAATAGGATCTAACATAGCAGTAGGTTCATCTAACACCAAAATATTCGGGCGCATAGCAACAATACCGGCTATCGCTACTCTTTGTTTTTGCCCCCCCGATAGGAGGTGGGGGGCACGTTTTGTAAATGTCTTCATACCCACGCTGGATAATGCATCATCTACAAGAGTGCGTATTTTCCCGGGTTCAATTCCCAGGTTTTCGGGGCCAAAGGCCACATCTTCTTCTACTGTATTTGCTATGATCTGGTTATCCGGGTTTTGGAACACCATACCTACTTGCTGCCTAATACTCCAGAGATTATCCTTTTCACTGGTATCCATTCCACTAATCTCGACACTTCCCCCAGAAGGAAGTAATAATGCATTTAGATGCTTAGCCAGTGTTGATTTTCCAGACCCATTATGTCCAATAATCGCTACAAAATCGCCTTTTTCTATTACTAAATCAATCCCCTTCAAGGCCTGTATTACTCGTTGGGGTGTACTATATTGATGTACTAGGTCCTTGACTGCAATCATATTCTCACCACACTATCAATGTAACCCTATTGTAAAACAAAAAACATTTTTTTAATAAGTTAAGATAACTTGTTATACATTCTAGTAATCTAAACAAAACCAGGAAAGCCAAACTTAACCAAATTGGGGCTAAGATTTCGGTTTTCCTGACCTTTTAAATATTCTTTTATTCAAAACAAACTAAACCAGTTCAACTACCACCATAAGTGCAGCATCGCCCCTACGATTGCCAATTTTGATTACGCGAGTGTAGCCACCTTGTCTTTCGGCATATCTTGTACTGGTAGCATCAAACAAATCTTTTACTACACTATCGTCAAGTAGATAGGCTGCGGCAATACGACGTGAATTTAGGTCACCCTTCTTGCCAAGTGAAATCATCTTCTCAACAATACTTGCTACTTCTTTAGCTTTTGGTTCAGTTGTTTCTATACGGCCGTTTTTCAAAAGTGCTGTTGTACAGCTTCGTAACATTGCTCGGCGTTGTCCTGTGTTGCGTCCAAGTTTTCTATAGGCCATGTTCTAACCCCCTTTGCAACATAGATGCTTATAGTTAGAAATTTGCATAAGCATAATCTTTTTATTCCTCTGCTTTTCTTAGGCCTAAGCCCAAGGCTTCCAGTTTTTCATCTACTTCTTCTAAAGATTTCTTACCCAAATTTCTAACCTTCATCATGTCATCTTCAGTTTTCATTATAAGCTCACCAACTGAATTAATTCCAGCTCTTTTAAGACAATTATATGAACGCACCGAAAGATCGAGTTCCTCGATACTCATATCCAGAATCTTATCACGTTCTTCCTCTTCTTTTTCCACCATAATTTCAACGTCGCCAATTTTTTCTGTTAAACCAATAAATAGCTTCAAATGATCATGTAAGACTTTTGCTGATAGACTTATAGCTTCTTCTGGAAAAATACAACCGTTTGTCCAGATTTCTAAAGTTAACTTATCATAGTCAGTGATCTGTCCTACACGTGTATCGGTAACGGTATAATTGACTTTTCGTACTGGTGAAAAGATAGAGTCAACAGGAATAACCCCAATAATATGGTCTTCCTTTTTGTTTTTCTCTGCGGGACGATAGCCACGACCACGTTCAACAGTAATTTCCATAGATAGATTAGATCCATCATCCAGCGTAGCAATGTGTAATTCGGGGTTTAATATTTCTACCTGGCTACTTCTTTCAATGTCCCCAGCCAAGACCACACCTGGTCCATTTGCATCTACCCTGATAATCTGTGGCTCTTCACCATATACTTTTAGTGCCAACGACTTCAAGTTTAGGATAATATCAGTAACATCTTCTCCAACTCCAGGTACAGTTGAGAACTCATGCAAGACACCATCAATCTTAAGTGAAGTTACAGCTGCACCAGGGAGTGAAGATAATAATACCCTCCGCAAGGAGTTCCCTACAGTAGTACCAAAACCTTTCTCCAAAGGCTCCACAACAAATCTGGCATAAGTGTTATCTTCTTTTGTCTCCACACACTCGATTCTGGGTTTTTCAATTTCAATCATTGGCTAACCCTCCTACTAGTTCCTAACATTTTCCCAGGTAAATAGTGATATTGTTTACCTGGAGTACAATTCGACTATAAGGTGCTCATCTACGGGAACATCAATCTGTTCTCTTGTAGGTAATGCAACAACCTTACCGGTCAACTGTTCGCCATCAAGCTCCAGCCAGGTAGGGGGCGATTTATGCGTAATATTTTCTTTGATATCCTGAAACTTGGCTGATTTTACACTCTTTTGTTTCAATGAAATAACATCTCCAACTTCAACAAGCATTGATGGGATGTTAGCTTTATGTCCATTAAGACTAAAATGATTATGCGTAACTAACTGACGGGCTTCGGATCTTGAACTAGCAAAGCCGAGACGATATACGACATTATCTAACCGTCTTTCCAGAGTTCTTAACAGGTTCTCACCTGTAATCCCGGGCTGGCGTTCAGCCTTATCAAAATAATTGCTAAATTGTCTTTCTAGAACTCCATATATACGGCGTGTCTTCTGTTTTTCTCTTAACTGAATACCGTATTCAGATACCTTTTTACGACCCTGCCCGTGCTGACCAGGCGCATACGCCCTTCTGTCAATGGCACATTTTTCTGTATAACAGCGATCGCCTTTAAGATATAGCTTCATACCCTCGCGGCGACATAGCCTGCAAACAGGGCCAACATACCTTGCCATTTATAAAGCACCTCCTTAGACTCTTCTGCGTTTTGGTGGACGGCAACCATTATGCGGTATGGGAGTAACATCTTTTATTAAACTTACTTCCAAACCTGTTGCTTGTAACGACCTGATAGCTGCTTCCCGTCCTGAGCCAGGTCCTTTTACGTAACATTCTACTTCTCGCATTCCATGCTCCATAGCCGCCTTTGCTGCTTGTTCTGCAGCCATTTGTGCAGCATATGGAGTGCTTTTTCTGGAGCCTTTAAAGCCCATTTGGCCTGCGCTTGCCCATGATATAGCATTGCCTTTGGTATCTGTTATTGTTACAACAGTATTATTAAAGGTTGACTGGATATGCGCAACACCTGTATCAATATTTTTTCTTTCCCGGCGTTTTACGCGGGATGTTGCTGTTCTTCTAGCCATTGTCTATACCTCCCCTCATTATTTCTTACGCCTAATACCAACTGTACGGCTGGGTCCTTTACGGGTACGAGCGTTAGTTTTGGTTCTCTGTCCGCGACAAGGGAGGCCACGGCGGTGTCTTAAGCCGCGATAACAGCCAATTTCCATCAGACGTTTTATATTTAAGGATACTTCACGCCTGAGATCACCTTCTACCTTAAATTCTTTGTCAATTATTTCTCGGATTTTACCTACCTCTTCTTCAGTTAGATCACGGATCCTTGTATCGGGATTTATCTCGGTTTTTGCCAATATTTCCTGTGACTTTGGCTTCCCAATTCCAAAAATGTAGGTTAATCCGATCTCAACTCGTTTGTCACGAGGCAAGTCAACACCTGCAATCCTTGCCATTTTCACACCTCCTGCATAAGTTCATTGATATAAATATTTTAAAGCTACCGGCGACACAATTTTACCGGTGGTATTATTCCCCTACGATACACTAGTTATCAAGTACCATTAATCTTAATAAAGGTTCTTTTTTACCGATCACCGGTCACCGGTCACCGTATATTCACCCTTGCTTTTGCTTGTGTTTTGGATTCTGACAAATTACCATTACGATGCCTTTTCTTTTGATTATTTTACACTTTTCGCAGATAGTCTTAACTGATGCCCTGACTTTCACTGCAATTCCTCCTTCTCACATGGGAGTTTTACTTGAAGCGATACGTAATCCGCCCGCGGGTTAAATCATATGGTGAAAGTTCAATTGTAACTCGATCCCCCGGCAGAATGCGGATAAAATTCATTCGTATTTTTCCTGAGACGTGAGCAAGAACCTTGTGGCCATTTGCCAATTCTACCCTGAACATTGCATTCGGGAGGGGTTCCAGTACAGTACCTTCTACCTCTATGACATCTTGTTTGGACATGGTACTAACCTCCTATCGTCAACACCTTTATAATCATTTACTAATTTCACAGTATAATCCTCTAGCCATGTTTATTTTACCATTGTTATCCATGAATAAACAGGTTCTTATTTGGTCAAAATCCATGGACCCTTTTCTGTGATTGCAATGGTGTGTTCGAAATGGGCAGACCACTTTTTGTCCTTCGTAACCACTGTCCAATTATCAAGTAATGTTTCAACTATATAGGTACCCATATTTACCATTGGCTCAATTGCTAGGGCCATTCCTGCTTTCAATCGTGGTCCTCGTCCCGGTGGTCCAAAGTTTGGTATTTGCGGCTCTTCATGCATACTTCTACCTATCCCATGCCCTACGAAATCGCGTACAACTGAAAACTCATTCTCTTCTACATAAGTTTGCACAGCATGAGATATATCTGATAGCCTATTGTCAACTAGCGCATTTTCTATCCCTTTGTTCAGGGCTTCCTGCGTAACATCCAATAATCTCTGAACTTCAGCGTCAATCTCTCCAACTGGCAAGGTAATTGCTGCATCTCCAACATAATCGTTGACAATTGCTCCAACATCTATACTAATAATATCTCCAGATTTTACCTGCCTTAATCGATTTGGAATGCCATGCACAACTTCTTCATTAATTGAAGCACATATAGTTGCCGGATACCCATTATAACCTTTAAATGCTGGCTTAGCTTGACACTTCAGTAAATGTTTTTCTGCAATTTGATCCAGTTCCCAGGTTGTTATTCCTGGTTTAACGGCTTTTGCAAGCTCTTTATGGGTTTGTGCTACAACTTGACCTGCATCATATAAATACTGAAGTTCTCTTTCGGATTTAAGAATAATCATGCTTACCCTCTTTTCAAGGCTTCCATAATATTCTGCGTGACTTCAGCTACAGCTTTGTCACCATCTATTTCTATCAAACAACCTTTTTTTCTATAATACTCAATTAGAGGGGCTGTCTGTTTATCATATACATCCAATCTATTAGCAACTGTTGCTAAGGTATCATCATTCCTTTGATATAGTTCTCCACCACAAACCTCGCATTTTTCCCCTGTCTTAGATGGATTAAACAGCATATGATAGGTTGCCCCACAAGACTTGCAGACCCGCCGCCCAGTCAAACGGGCTACTAAGGCCTCTCTTTCAACAACTACGTTAATCACTGCATCCAACTTTATCCCAAGTTCTTGTAGTGTTTTTGCTAAAGCATCCGCTTGGGGGATGGTCCGTGGAAAACCATCCAGTAGGAAACCTTTTTGGCAATCAGCTTGTGATAATCGTTCTTTGACAATACCTATAGTAACACTATCTGGAACTAGCTGGCCTTTTTCCATGTAACTTTTGGCTTCTAATCCCAAAGGAGTACCTTCTGTTACAGCCTTACGGAACATATCCCCGGTGGAGATATGTGGAACATTAAGTTCAGCTTTTATCACATCGGCTTGTGTCCCTTTACCAGCTCCAGGAGGTCCCATTAGAATAATCCTCATTTTTGGTTCCACCTCGTTTCAATCAGGTAATCTTATTTAAGAAAACCCTGATAATGCCTCATTAATAAGTTTGACTCGATCTGTTTCATAGTATCTAAGGCAACACCTACAACGATAAGAAGGCTAGTGCCACCAAAATACAAAGGTAAATTTGTTGCTGACATTAAAATACTAGGTAATACTGCGATAGCTGCTAAGAAAAAAGCCCCAGCCAGAGTTATTCGGTTCATTACCTTTTGAATATATTCTGCAGTTGGCCTTCCAGGCCTTAAGCCAGGGATAAATCCACCATATTTCTTCATGTTGTCTGCCACATCAATAGGATTAAAGGAAATAGCAGTATAGAAATAGGTGAAGAATATGATTAATAACGCATACATAATATTATACCATATAGTTCGAAAGTTAAAGAATTCGGCAATCCATACTGCAACACTATTATTCGGAAACCATGAGGCAATCGTGCCTGGGAACATCATAATCGAAATCGCGAATATAATCGGTATTACTCCCGCCTGATTAACTTTAAGTGGGATATGAGTACTTTGTCCGCCATACACCTTGCGTCCAACGACACGCTTCGCATACTGAACAGGTATTCGACGTTGCCCTTCTTGGATAGCCACTATACTTGCAATAGCCGCTAGGGCCAATGCTGCAAATATAATAATTACAAATATATTAGTAGTTCCTGCAACCAAATACTGGTATAGGGATACTACACCTGAAGGCACACGCGAAACAATACCCGCGAAGATAATCAGCGAAATCCCGTTGCCTATGCCCTTTTCTGTAATTAATTCACCCAGCCACATCAAAAAAGCTGTTCCTGCAGTTAGTGATAATGCAATAAGAAGCGACGAAGCAAGTCCTGGATTAATTATAGCTGATCTTAATCCTATAGAAATTCCGAAAGCTTGAATGAAACCTAATATAACTGTTCCATACCTTACATATTCGGTCATTTTTTTGCGGCCTTCCTCGCCTTCCTTCGCCAAACGCTCAAAATAAGGTATAACTACTGTTAAGAGCTGCATAATAATAGAAGCATTAATATAAGGCGTTATACTCATTGCAAATATTGAAAAGTTCGCAAATGCCCCACCAGAAATAATATCGAAGAAACCCAGCAATTGTCCCTGGGATATTAAATCGGCTATAACCTGTCTATTAATACCTGGCACAGGAACATGAACGCCAATCCGGAATACAAGAAGCATCGCTACAGTAAACACAATTTTGCGACGTAAATCACTAATTTTCCAAGCACCGGCTAATGCTGAAATCACCTATATCACCTCTACTTGACCGCCTGCAGCGGTTATTTTTTCTGCTGCGGACTTGCTAAAACCTTGTGCTTTTACAGTCAAAGCTTTAGTAATATCTCCGTGCCCAAGAATTTTAATACCATCGCGCACATTCTTCACTAGTCCTGTTTCTATCAAGACTTCCGGAGTTACAACAGCACCTTCTTCAAAACGATCATTCAATTGTTTTAGGTTGATCTCTACATATTCGGTTTTAAATATATTCGTGAAGCCGCGTTTTGGTGTGCGTCTTTGTAATGGTGTTTGGCCACCCTCAAAATAAGGCCCTTTACCACCTCCGGCGCGAGCTTTTTGTCCTTTATGGCCACGCCCGGCAGTTTTCCCTAAGCCGGTTCCAGTTCCACGCCCTTTACGCACTTCTTTCAAGCGTGAACCTGGTACGGGTTTCAATTCATGGAGTTTCATGGATACACCTCCTTTTTATCACTCAGCTGCTTCCTCTACGGTCAACAGATGTTCAATCTTACGTATTTTACCACGTATGCTGGGTGAATCTTCTTGTACAACAGATTGCTGAGTCTTTCTAAGTCCTAATGATTTTGCAGTCTCCCGTACTCTTTCATTTGAACCAATAACGCTTTTTTTAAGAGTTATCTTTAGCTTAGCCATGTCACCCTCCTAGCTCAACAGTTCTTCCACTGATTTACCACGCAACCTAGCAACTTCTTCAGCCATTTTCATCTGGCTAAGTCCTTGCAATGTTGCTCTTACCATATTGTTTGCATTGTTTGAACCTAATGACTTTGTGAGTATATCACGAATTCCTGACAGCTCTAATACTGCTCGCACAGGACCACCGGCAATTACACCAGTACCTTCTGACGCCGGTTTCATAAATACCTTGCCAGCTCCAAATCTGCCTAGGGCTACATGAGGTATTGATGTACCTACTCGAGGCACACTTATCATATTCTTCTTTGCATCTTCTACACCTTTACGAATGGCTTCAGGAACTTCAGTCGCTTTACCCAAACCGGCACCAACATGGCCATCGCCATCTCCAACCACAACTAGTGCGCTAAAGCTAAAACGACGTCCACCTTTTACAACTTTAGCAACACGGTTTATATAAACCACTTTTTCGGTCAGTTCCATGCTGTTGACATCCAATTTAGTCATCCTTTACTTTTCCCTCCTTTGAGCGGCTATTTAAAATTCTAATCCCGCTTCACGGGCACCCTCTGCTACGGCCTTTACCCTGCCATGATAGATGCTACCGCCTCGGTCAAAAACTACTGAACGCACACCTTTTTCTATGGCTTTCTTACCCAGCATTTCTCCTACCTTTTTAGCTGCATCAATATTGCCCTTATATTCATTTTCATCTTTCAAAGGAGCTTCCAGGGTGGAAGCCGCAACTATTGTACAACCGTTGATATCATCAATTAACTGGGCATACATATGTTTAAGGCTTCTATATACTGCTAATCGAGGCCTGGCAGCAGTACCCTTTATATCTTTACGAATTCTCAAGTGTTTTTTACGGCGTACTTTCTTACGGTCGATTTTAGTAATCATGTGCTTCACTCCCTTCTGTATCGGGTTAAGCTAATAACTTATTTTATTTTTTCTTTCCACCAGCTTTACCGACTTTACGACGAACAACCTCGTCGGAGTACTTTATACCTTTTCCCTTATAGGGTTCTGGTTTTCGTACAGCACGGATATTTGCAGCCAGCAAGCCAACTTTTTCCTTGTCGGCTCCCTTAACAATGATCCTGTTAGGTGCTGGAACTTCTATTTCTAATTCTTTCTCCGGTTCAAACTCGACCGGATGTGAATAACCCACAGTAAGCACTAGTTTATTGCCTTGCTTTACAGCACGATACCCGACTCCAACCAACTCTAAGGTTTTTTCGAATCCAGTATTGACTCCTTGCACCATATTAGCCAGTAGTGCTCTTGTTAAACCATGCAATGCTTTATGCTGTTTTTGTTCACTCGGACGAGCCACGGTTATTATCCCATCCTCAATAGCTACAATCATATCCTTATGCAAAGTCTTGTTTAGTACACCTTTGGGACCTTTAACTGTAACGTCATTCCCTTCAAGTTTAACATCAACACCTGCAGGTATTACAATAGGTAATCTTCCTATCCTTGACATTATCACACCTCCTCGGGCTGCCTAATGTTATTGTTCTACCAGACATAGCAAATTACTTCTCCACCAAGCTGACGCTTTCTTGCTTCTTTATCCGTCATAATTCCATACGAAGTGGAAATAACAGCTATTCCCAGCCCACCAAGAACACGTGGTACTTCATCTTTTTTTACATAAACCCTAAGTCCAGGTTTACTGATTCGCTTAATACCTGTAATAACTTTTTGTTTGTTGGGTCCGTACTTTAGATACAGTCTTAGTACTCCTTGTTTTCCGTCCTCAACAAATTCAAAATCTTTTATAAATCCTTCTTCTTTCAAAATTCCCGCCATTGTTTTCTTGACTTTTGATGCCGGGATCTCAACTTTTTCGTGATTAACGGAATTTGCATTCCGTACTCTTGTCAAAAAGTCAGCAACCGGATCTGTCATAACCATATTATTAACGACCCCCTTCCTCTTTCCAAACTTACCAGCTAGCTTTTGTTACGCCCGGGATCTGTCCTTCATAAGCCAGCTCGCGGAAACAAATACGGCACATACCAAATTTTCGCATGTAAGCATGGGGACGACCGCATATTTTACATCTATTGTAAGAGCGCACTTTGAACTTAGGTTCTCTTTGCTGCTTGTTAATCATGGACTTCTTTGCCACGTATTTCCCTCCTTTATATTATATAGAGTGGTTACCTGTCGGCAAACGGCATACCCATAAGTCCCAGCAGTTCCTTCGCTTCCTCATCAGTTTTTGCCGTAGTTACAAACACTATATCCATACCACGTATTGTGTCTACTTTGTCATATTCTATTTCAGGAAAGATAATCTGTTCTTTTAAACCCAGAGTATAATTACCCCTTCCATCAAAAGACTTGGGGGATATTCCCCTGAAGTCACGTACACGAGGTAGGACAACATTAAACATCTTATCTACAAACTCATACATTCTACTGCTGCGGAGTGTTACTTTAGTGCCGATAGGCATTCCAGCACGCAGTTTGAATGCTGCTATAGATTTCTTAGCACGAGTTATTACGGGCTTTTGCCCAGTAACAATTTTCAAATCTGAAACAGCACCATCAAGAACTTTCGGATTTTGTACTGCCTCTCCCATACCAATATTCACTATAACTTTTTCCAGTTTTGGTACTTCCATTACATTCTTGTAGTTAAATTTTTGCATCATAGCAGCGGTAATCTCTTGAAGATATTTTTCCTTTAGTCGTTCCAACGCCTTAAACCTCCCTTCCGGTTTGGCTTACTTATCTAAGTCGTCTCCACACTGATTGCATACCCTAATTTTCTGACCATCAGCCAGAATTTTCTTTTGTATACGCACAGGCTCTTTACACTTTGAGCAATAAATCATTAGATTAGAACTATGAATGGGTGCTTCTCTTTCCATAATTCCACCCTGCGGATTAGTACGTGTTGGTCTGGTGTGTCTTTTCATTATATTAATACCTTCGACTATAGCGCGACTTTTATCAACTTCTATACTCAAGACCTTGCCTTTTTTTCCCGCATCTTTTCCGCTTATTACTTGAACCGTATCGCCTTTTTTTACATGGATTTTAGGCTTCATTTATGCTCACCTCCAGTGGCAAAATTCACTTTTACGCTGGCTTTATAGCACTTCAGGTGCTAAAGACATTATTTTTACAAATTCCCTTTCCCGCAGTTCACGGGCAACAGGTCCAAATATACGAGTACCCTTCGGGCTTTTGTCTTCTTTGATAATCACAGCAGCATTTTCGTCAAATCTAATATATGAGCCATCTGTTCTTCTGACAGCACTCTTCGTCCGAACAATAACCGCTTTAACAACTTCGCCCTTTTTAACAACGCCTCCTGGTGTTGCTTCTTTAACAGTAGCTACTATTACGTCACCCAACGAGGCGTAACGGCGGAAGGACCCACCTAGCGGGCGAATACATAACAGTTCCTTTGCGCCTGTATTATCAGCAACTCTCAGTCTGCTTTCCTGTTGAATCATGCCCTGAACCTCCTTATTATACCAACGGCGCTTTTTCTATTATCTTCACAATCCGCCAGCGTTTTTCTTTACTCAAGGGACGAGTTTCCATGATTTTCACTTTATCCCCAGTGTTACATGTGTTTTCTTCATCATGTGCTTTATACTTTTTAGTGCGCTTTATTGTTTTTTTGTACATTGGATGACGTCTATAATTTTCTATAGCTACAACCACAGTTTTATCCATTTTATTACTAACTACAGTTCCCGTCATAGTCTTTCTCATTTTTCTATCCAAGAGCTCAAACCTCCTTTGCCTTATCCTGAGTCAATTAATTCTTCTGCTCCAATAATTCCCGTTCTCTAATTATAGTTTGTGTTTGCGCAATATTTTTCTTAACATCTCTTATACGCATTGGATTCTCAAGTTGACCGGTGGCAAGTTGGAAGCGAAGGTTAAATAGCTCTCCTTTAAGGTCCGTAAACTTTCTGGTTAATTCATCTTTTGTCAAATCACGAAGCTTACTAGCTTTCACTTGCTTCACCACCCATTTCCTCACGTTTTACAAACTTAGTTCTTACGGGAAGCTTATGTGATGCAAGTCTCAGGGCTTCTCGGGCTGTTTCTTCATCAACACCCGCTATTTCAAACATAATACGGCCCGGCTTAACTACAGCCACCCAGTATTCTGGAGATCCTTTACCACTTCCCATACGGGTTTCAGCAGGTTTAGCCGTTACCGGCTTATCTGGAAATATTTTTATCCAGACCTGACCACCCCTTTTGATATAACGGGTCATAGCAATACGCGCAGCTTCAATTTGGCGATTAGTAATCCAACTTGCTTCTAGTGCCTGCAAGCCAAATTCACCATAAGAAACCTTATTGCCCTTTGTTGCTTTCCCTTTCATATTACCGCGATGCGGTTTACGAAATTTAACTCTCTTAGGTACTAGCATTCGGGTTCTCCTCCTTCCTGGTTCTAATTTCAGGAAGCACTTCCCCTTTATAAATCCACACTTTAACACCTATCTTGCCATATGTGGTGTCAGCCTCGGCAAAGCCATAATCAATATCTGCACGTAGTGTATGCAAAGGTACCTTTCCTTCGCTGTACCATTCAGTACGAGCAATTTCAGCTCCTGCTAGCCTTCCTGAACAGGAAATCTTTATGCCTAAAGCCCCAATCCGCATCGTACGAGAGACAGATTGTTTCATAGCTCTACGAAAGGCAATCCTTTTTACAAGCTGCGCCGCAATAGCCTCAGCTACTAGCTGAGCATCTAGTTCTGGCTTTTTGATTTCTATGATGTTGACACTAACTTTTTTATCGGTCATTTGTTCGAGTTGCTTGCGCAGACTCTCAACTTCTGTACCCCCACGTCCAATAACAATACCAGGCTTTGCAGTATGAATAGATATTTTTAATCGATTAGCGGCACGTTCAATTTGAATACTTGAAATCCCTGCCTGAAATAATCTTTTCTTTATATACTTGCGTATTTTAATATCTTCATGCAAAAGATCTGTGTAATTCTTATTAGCATACCAGTTACTATCCCAGTTACGGATAATTCCAATTCGTAGTCCTTTAGGATGTACTTTTTGGCCCACTTAATTAACACCCTCCTTCTCGCTGACAACTACCGTGATGTGACTGGTGCGTTTTCTTATTACGTCAGCACGACCCATTGCTCTAGGCATAATCCTCTTTAATGTTGGTCCCGCATCTATATATGCCTCTTTTACAAAGAGTTCATCAGTATTCATCTCGTAGTTGTTTTGTGCATTAGCCACCGCTGACTTAAGTGTTTTATTGATAGATTCAGTGGCTTTGTGTGGTGTAAACCTTAATATTGCAAAGGCCTCTGCCACATTCTTTCCCCGGATCAAGTCAATTACCTGACGCGCTTTCCGGGGAGATATACGGATAAATTTAGCAATAGCTTTAGCCTGTTTAGTTTCCATAGGATTGAACCTCCTCTCCCGGAAATTATTTCAAAGATGTGGACCGTTCAGTATGGGATCCATGTCCCCTGAAAGTCCTGGTCTGTGAAAATTCGCCTAATTTGTGTCCAACCATATCTTCAGTAATATACACAGGTACGTGTTTCCTGCCATCATAAACAGCAAAAGTATGACCTATCATCTGCGGAAATATTGTTGACCGTCGCGACCATGTCTTAATCACTTTCTTTTCGTTAAGGCTATTCATTTTGTCAATCTTTTCGATAAGTCTTTTTTCTACATATGGTCCCTTTTTCAAAGATCTACTCACTCTTCAGCCTCCTTTCATAAATTTATTCTACCTATCTCTTTTTACGAGGCGTTACAATGAATTTATCTGTCGGGTTCTTTTTCTTTCTTGTTCTACCTCCAATGGCCGGCTTACCCCAAGGAGTAACAGGGTTCTTTCGTCCAATTGGCGAACGTCCTTCACCACCACCATGCGGATGGTCTACCGGGTTCATTACTACACCTCGAACCGTGGGCCTAATGCCCATCCAGCGTTTACGCCCAGCCTTACCAATGGTTATGTTTTCATGATCCAAGTTACCTACCTGGCCAATAGTAGCCTTACAATTTATATGAACCATACGAACTTCACCCGACGGCACTCGAATGGAAGCATATTTATTCTCTTTGGCCATTAATTGTGCAGATGTACCCGCCGCTCTTACCATTTGCGCACCTTTACCCGGCTTCATTTCGATATTGTGTATTACTGTTCCAACCGGGATATTCAATAGCGGCAGAGCATTTCCAACTTTAATATCTGATTCTGGACCAGAAATGATAGTATCCCCAACCTTCAAACCATTAGGTGCAAGAATATATCTTTTTTCCCCATCAACGTAATGGAGAAGTGCAATATTAGCTGAACGATTTGGGTCATATTCAATCGTGGCCACTTTAGCTGGTATATTATCTTTGTTCCGTTTAAAATCAATTAACCTATATAAGCGCTTGTGACCTCCGCCCCTGTGTCGCACCGTCAGTCTACCTTTATTGTTTCGGCCAGAATGTTTTTTAAGCCGTTCGACAAGTGACCTTTCCGGTTTGTCAGTAGTTATTTCTTCAAAGGTAGAAACTGTCATCTCTCTTCTACCTGGCGAAGTCGGTTTAAAACCTTTTACCGGCATTCGTAATCCCTCCCTTATGCAGCATAATTACTATTCTTCAAATATTGGCAAACGCTGCCCGGCTTTTATTGTTACAATAGCCTTCTTCCAGTTCTGAGTATATCCTTTAGTCTTTCCTTGGCGTTTTAATTTGCCATGCACACTCATAGTTGTTACAGTAATAACATTTACCTTAAAAACCTTCTCTACTGCATGTTTAATTTCAATCTTATTCGCCTTGGGATCAACCTCAAAAGTATATTTGTTTTCTTCCATGAGACCAGTACTTCTTTCAGTAATAACCGGTTTTATCAGAATATCATGTGGATTGCGCATTTATCCCCACACCTCCTCAATCCTGGCCACTGCATCCTTAGTCAAAATAAGCTTTTCATATTTCAGTAAATCATAAACGTTTATGCCGTCTGCAGCTAGAGGCTTAATTCCCGGAATATTTCTGGCAGATTCCTGAACATTATCTTCTTTACTAGCAGTAACAACTGTTGCTTTACTTTCGACATTAAGATTGCTCAATATTTTAACCATATCCTTGGTTTTGGGTTGCTCAAACATCAACTGATCTAACACTATTAAATCACCACCGCTTGCTTTGGCAGACAGAACTGATTTAAGCGCCAACCGGCGTTTTTTCTTAGGTATAGAATAAGAATAATCACGCGGTTTGGGACCGAATACAATTCCACCGCTACGCCATATTGGGGAGCGACTTGTACCAGCACGTGCGCGTCCAGTTCCTTTTTGCTTCCATGGTTTACGCCCTCCACCACGTACTTCTGCCCGCGTTTTTGTGGAACTTGTACCACGGCGCATACAAGCAAGTTGCATAACTACAGCCTCATGAACAACTGCCTCATTTGGCTGAATACCAAATATCTCATCGTTTAATTCTATTTCTCCGACCGTTTCGCCGTCCATATTATATAAAGCTAATTTAGGCATTCCAATTTCCTCCTTTCCCAGCAAGTTCTATGCCTTAACTGAGCTCTTGATGGTTACCAGGGTTCGTCTTGGCCCCGGGATAGCGCCCCTTACTAAAAGCATATTGCGTTCAGGGTCAACTTTAACCACTAGCAGTTTTTGCACAGTAATTCTTTCTCCGCCTAGTCTTCCCGGCATTTTACGACCACGAAATATTCTAGCCGGACCTTTTGCTCCAGCTGAGCTGGGGCGACGGTGATTCTTTGAACCGTGTGTCATCGGACCACGATGCATGTTATGGCGTCTGATTGTACCCGCAAAACCCTTACCCTTGGAAATTCCAGTAACATCTACCCATTCACCCAATGCAAAAACATCCGCTTTAATTTCCTGTCCAATCTGGAAAGCTTCAGAGTCTTCAACTCGAAATTCTTTAATAACACGTACAGGTTTTACTTGATTCTTCGCAAAATGACCTTTTAGGGGTTTGTTAACATTTTGCTCTTTTACGTCGCCATATCCTACTTGAATGGCATTATATCCATCATTTTCTTTTGTTTTCTTTTGCACAACAACACATGGTCCAGCTTGAACAACCGTTACAGGAACGGCTTTTCCAGCTTCATCAAAAATCTGTGTCATGCCTACTTTCGTTCCTAAGATGGCTTTCAACACAAATGGCACCTCCTACAAGCACGCTTGGTATTACTATGTCATTTTATAACTTAATTTCAATATCAACCCCGGCTGGTAAATCCAATCCCATGAGGGCATCAACAGTTTTCGGATTTGGCTCAAGTATATCAATCAGTCTTTTATGTGTTCTCATTTCAAACTGTTCACGCGAATCCTTATTAACATGAGGAGACCTTAATATAGTATGAAGATTACGGTCTGTTGGCAGGGGAATAGGTCCTGCTACAGAAGCGCCAGTGCGTTTTGCGGTTTCAACAATTTTCTCTGCTGATTGATCAAGAATCTTGTGGTCAAATGCTTTTAGTCTAATTCTAATTTTCTGCTGTGCGGCCATTTTACAACCTCCTTTTCGCCCGATTTATTATTTTTCGGACATTCTCAGCGGAAATTACCTGCAACAGCTGGCCTTTTAGAACAACGCCCTCGGGTGTGTCATAACTATCCCAGCAACCTCCCGCTTCATCGATGTCAACCATACTAGATGATTATATAGAATTTCCAAAGAAACCTCAAGACCTATTTTGGTTTTTTTATAAAATTATTTCATTTGTGTTTGGAAGGTGGGAAAGGCGTAATGCCTTTCCCACCTTATTTAACTACCTGGTAGCAACTCTAGCAATGCCTAATCATCACCCACGGTAGCCTCTCACTTAGTCTCTTCATAATATCTACTCAATGATACCGGTTACAACTCCAGCACCTACTGTACGTCCACCTTCACGGATTGCGAAGCGCGAACCCT
>PHAD01000007.1 GCA_002841595.1 Firmicutes bacterium HGW-Firmicutes-12 | reverse complement strand
GATTCACCTTGGGCAGCTGTTAAGCCTGACAAAGCCAAGTCCTCATCTGTTACCGTATACCCGATCAAATATGCTGCAACAAGACGCTTTCTTAAATCTTCCGAATTCCCGAATTCTTTTTTTATTAGTTCAATCAACGCCATAGTTCCTTGACTATGACCCGCGATTATAAACGGTCTGCCATTGTTCAGATTATTAATGTAATAGTTGAAGGCGTCCTGTACATCACCTGCAGCCTTTTTAAACTCGTCCAAATCGGTGGCAAGTGCATTGGGATCATCAGGTATTTTGGCTCCTGTTGACATTTGCCTGTAATAAGGGGCATAGACATTGGCATTCCCTTTAAACACTGATGCTTGCGCATCAAATATACCTTTTGCCAGAGCTTGCTCATTCTTGTTAGTAATATCCATATTTCCTGATCCATTACTGCTTACAGTCGGATAAACGTAAAATACATCTACTTCTTTAGTCGTTTCAAAAGAAGTAATCCATGAAGCGGGGTCAGAATAATCAGGTTTCGCATTATCTTTTGGTGTGTTGCTGACTTGCTTGTTGCAGGAGGACAATATCACGCAAAAAATAAACAACCAAAACACAACCAAAATGTACTTTTTCATATAAAAATTCCTCTCTTTGATAAAATTTTATTATCGACCTACTCTAGTAATAGTTTCTAATAGCATAAGAATACAATATAACAACATAATAAAAACGAAACCTATCAAAAGTGATAGATTTCTACATAAAACAGCTTTAAATGCCTTTAATGGGCATTGATTTTCATTTTTCAATCGGTAATTTGATAGAAAATTTGGTCCCGGATTTTTTTTTACTTTGAACTAATATCTCACCACCTGAGCTTTCAACCAATTGCTTTACAACGCTAAGACCGATACCAAAACCATCCGTTGTTCTGTTTTTTTCACCTCTGTAAAAAATATCAAACACAATATGAATTTCTTCTTCATCCAGTCCCCTGCCGTTATCCACAACATCAATAAGCACTTGACTGCCTGATATCTGGTATGTAATAGTTACCACCTTTTGCCCATCATTATATTTAAAGGCATTATCTATAAGGTTATCTATTATTCTGTAAAAATATTCAGGGTTAATACTTATTATACAGTCCTCTTTAGAGGATTTGACAATAAGTGTATTATCGCTTTGTTCTTTATAACTTTCTTCAATCCTTCTTAAACAATTCTTTAGCGATATTTTGCCACTTTCTGCTGTAAGGCTTTGAATGTTGAAATAATCATTGATATTGACGATCATTTTATCAAGTCTTCCAAGTGCCTTCAAGGCAATCATTACGCTTTCCTTTTCGTCCTTTTTTAAATCACATTCTAAAAGGTACTGGTTATTGAGCTTAGCGGTAAGCACGGGATGCTTTAAATCATGCCCAATTCCCTTAAGAAGCATAATCCTTTCGTATTCTTTTTCTTTATATGCCAATGCCCTGTTGTGTTTAACATAAAAAGAAATTACTATGCTTAGAATTCCCATCAAATAGATTGTTGCACCTAGATAGGCATAGTTAAAAAAGAAGGCCATATTGCTAATCGGCAATCCGCTTCTGACCATATTTAAATAGGTTGACGCTAATACAAGAAAAACAGACCTCAAAACAATAATCTGCAAGGCCGCGTTTTTTCGTTTTACATATCCGTATCCCATTATAAATATTATCATCAACAGCACAATTGAACTGAGAATAGTATGCTCGATTTGAATTTGTGAAAAGATATCCTGGGAAAACACTGCTAATGGTATAATCAGAAGGCCCAACAAAACCATATATTTTTTTTTCAATTCAATATCAAATAACAACATCAATACATATATGGGAAGTATGTTATTGATAGCGGTAGAAATTCCGTCTATCACATTGTATGTGTTTGAATTCATCCCAATGGCGGAAGAGATAATGGATAGTTCTCCAAGATTTATACCTTTAATAATTGATGAGAGTACAAACACAAAGAATAACAATGTCACTATTTTGTTTTTGCCATAATACAAGTTAAATAAACAACCGATAAGTACCATTAAGTGTATGAACAGTAAAAATGCATTAACAATAATTCTCAATTCCAGATAATCTTTCATCGCCTCAGTTTGTGAAACAAAAAAAGATGTTTGTTCTGAATTTGCACCTGAAAGTTTAATGCTCGTTTCACCTTTGCTGATGGGTATAATTTTATAGGCATAATTGCTTGATGGCATAACCTGACCATTGACAGATAAATTATGAGGGTAAGCAAGGTTGTGAATGGCTATACTTAAATTTTGGTTGGTCTTAACGATAAACTCTTGAGTACCCTTTTTTTGCCTTGATCCATTGATAACATAGAGATTATTATCTATTTCTTTTACATTAAGTATACCGTCTTTCAATTCTATCGGATGTGTTGTGACGTTATTGACCATATGAAAAAGCAATTTTATGCTCATGATTATAAAAACAGACAGCAATATATATTGGATAATCCGCTTTGTTTCATTTTTACACAAAAATCTAACCCCCGTCATTTACCTCGTCATTTTAATACCACTAATTTATAGCCTTTATTATATATAGTTTCAATAAGCACATTTTCACTTTTTATATAACGCAAGTTTTTTCGAATCCGGGTAATCATATTTTGAACCCTTGCACTTTCGTCCACTTCACCTTTTCCCAAAGGTAGCACTTCATCTTTTGAGAGGTATGTGTTTTCTTTGTGTTTTTTATATAATGATTTTAATAATTCTATTTGACTGTGCGGCAAATCAACAGATTTTCCGTTACAAAGCATTCTTTGATTCTTAATGTCGATAAAAATATCGCCGATTTTCAATTCATCCTGGTTGATATTTCTTTTTATTACTTCAATTCTATACAGCAGTTCTTGCATATCGAAGTTCTTGATGAGGTAATCCTCAGCACCATGCTCATAACACAGATATTTGCTGTCTCTGTCAGTAATTGCCGTCATAATAATTACCTTTGCCTTTACTGTCAATAAAGGCAAAAGCTCATACCCCTTACCATCAGGAAGCATAATATCCAGCAGTACAATATCCGGTTTTTCTTTTTCGTATAGAATCTTTCCTTCACTTATATTAAGTGCACTAAAGGCAATATATTGCCTGCTTCTTAAGATTTTAACGATACTGTTGTTTAAAAGCTCATCGTCTTCAACTACCAATATTTTAATTGCCATTAATATCACCCCTTAGATCATCAAATTCTGTAAGAGGATTCATTTTCCTGAAAATCTCTTGTGTTCCATCTGCATTCTTTTATGTTCTCGCATCCATTTAGGGTTCATCTTAACAAACTTCTTTGCAAATATCCGGCATCCTTTACCGGTATATAATAAATGTCGCAATAATAGTAAAACCTACCATCACAACATTGCTGATACTGTGCATCATCATCGGGTAATAAATACTCTTGGATTTTTCATAACAATCGCCATAAAAGAACCCTAATACGAATGACAAGACCACTTGAAACGGATTATAGCTAACTGCAAAGGGTGCAAATGAGAAACTCATATGTGCCAATCCAAAAATAACTGCAGCAATGATATTAGCCGCACTTGCTTTTCCGTTAAAGACTCTATTTTTTATAACAAGTGCCAACATTGTGATGGCAAACGCTCTAAAGATAAGCTCTTCTGATGGACCTGATAATAAAAGCTGAAAACTTAATTGCCCTATGATATTGGTAGCAGTTAAAGAATAGGCGAAGTGTTGGAATGAGCTAGTTAGAATCATTAATAAATGTGATGCTAATGAGCCTGCACCGAAAATGAGCGTAAAGGATAAAACATATTTCTTGCCGACTTCTTTGTTGCCCCAGCCAAAACCGTATTTAAGTGGTCTTAACATGTTTAAAAGGACTATAATAATGATAAAGATGAGCGCCTGGACGATATGGTGTACCGATATCCAAGCGTACGCTCCATCAGGATCAATGGCTTGATAATTGAAAAAACTGGCAATCATGCCAGATAACCTGGGAACACCTAATAGAATCAAGGTTAAAAACAAGACACATAAAATACTTTTAAGTGCTTTGTCCATTACAGGTCCCCCAATCATTTTTTATTATACCTAACAATACTAAAAAACCAATTATCTTATAATTAGCCGCTTTCCAGTCAATCTGCCACAAACTATTTTTTAGCATTCAGCAGCAAATGCCGGGAAGCCCTTTATTACAGGGTTTCTTCGTATATTATTTTTCAACCCTAGATAGAGTAGAGCAGTGGGATTGCCACCACCCCCTCATCAAACCGTACGTGCGGTTTTCCCGCATACGGCTTTCCGATATTCTTCTTCCTTCAGCATTCAGCCGCAAATACTTTCTAGCCCTGCCTGCAATGTCAATTCTCTGACCTTTGCCGCATTTCCCAACCTGTAGTTACGTTGTTTCTTCCGATTGTACCACCGAGTAAATTTGTAATTGATGTACTTCTCTATCTTCCACAGCCATGGTCTTGTAAAACGCCTGGCATAATAATTTCTCATGCCAATGATTTTAGGATTGAGCAGCTTCACCATTTCTTCCATGCTCAACAGCAGTTTGCTCGCACTGGCAAACACCTCTTTGATATTGGCTCTCATTTTCTTCATAGCCTTTTGGGATGGAACTTGCTGTAATGTCCAATACCACTTCCAGCTTTTGTTTCTGAACCGCTGAAATCTATTATTGAAGCCCAGAAAATCAAAGCAGTCTTTCCCGAAATACATATCAACAAGCTTCGTTTTCTCGCTGTGCAATGTCAGTTCCAGCTTATCCATAATCCATTTTACCGCTTTCAAGGCTTCTTCTGCCTGTGCTTTCCTTTTGCACAATATCACAAAATCATCTGCGTATCGTACCAGTTCGCCCACGTGCCTAAATCTTTTATTCCAGAATACATCAAAATAATTCAGATATATGTTGGATAAAAGCGGCGATATAACTCCACCCTGTGGTGCTCCAAGTGTACTTTCACTATATTGTCCAGCTTCAAGCACTCCTGCTTTCAGCCAGCCTTTTATAAGCTTCAGCACCCTGCGGTCGGTTATCCTCTGCTCTACCAGTAAAAGCAGTTTATCATGGCTTATACTGCCGAAATAATCTTTAATGTCAGCATCAATTACCCACAAAGCACCGCCTTTATCAGCCGCTTCGAATATCCTGTCCATTGCCTGTAGCGCACTTCGTTTTGGTCGGAATCCGTACGAACAAGGCTGGAAATCGGCTTCAAATACCGGCTCTATTACTATCTTTGCCGCCATCTGTACTATTCTATCCTTAATCGTAGGTATTCCTAATGCTCTTTTCCTGCCATCTGCCTTTGGAATATAGGTTCGTCTGACAGGCTTGCACCGATATTTCTCTGTTCGCAATTCCTCCGCTATTTCGTCCAACAGTTTTTCTTCGCCGTACGCTTTCACGTCAATAATGCTGACTTTATCGATACCGCCTGCCCCACCATTTCTTTTTACCCGTTTCCATGCTTCCTCCAAAATATCCTTACGGTATATCTTGTCATACATCGCATAGAACTTTCTCTTTCGGTCAGCTTTGGCTGTAAGGTATAGTCTGTTCTGGATGTCTCGTACTTTTTCATGGGTGTTAATAGCTTTATCGGCAATCACCAGTACCTACCTCCTCTACAGACTTGAATAAAGTTGTGCCCCTTTCCTATGTACAGTTTTGCTGTCTGTACAATCGTTGGTACTATGAGCACTTCTGACTGCCTCTTTGCAGGACTGCAATTTCGCTTTCGCTTATATGCGTCCTCTTTACAGTTTCCTGTGCAAAGTAGGCTCTCTCCAGTTCCGACAAATACTTTCCTAACGTGTCGTTACCTCTACACCGCAGGGTTCTTCGGTATTGCATTTAGGGTTCTTCATACCGTCTGCTGTCTTCGCTGTTGATGTCTCAGCTCGACTCCCTGTTGTTCCCTTTCGAGAATGTAAATAACGGTGCGGCAGTATTCACTTCATGTTACAACCCGCCAGTTTGTCTGCTCCCTGAGGAACATTCCGTAACGCTTCAACGCATGAATTACTCCATACGCTGGTTACTGACTAAGTGGCTGCCCTACCTTTACCACTACAGGACTTTCACCTGTTAGCATTTGCCAGCTTCGCTGGACGCACACATCAATACTACGCACTCAACGTGCGCTGTCTGCGGAAACATATCCACAGGCTGAACCTCTCTTACCTCATAGCCTCCTGCCACCAGATGTTTCAGATCCCTTGCCAGTGTTGCCGGATTGCACGATACATACACTACTCGTTCCGGCATTACCTCTAAGATGCTCTCGAGTAACGCCTTGCCACATCCCCGCCGCGGCGGGTCAACTACAACAACATTGGGACGAATGCCCTTCCTTACGAGGATGGGCATTATCTTTTCTGCTTCACCTTTTAAAAACTCGATATTTTGGATGTTGTTAAGCCCCGCATTTCTCCACGCATCCTCGACAGCTTCCTTAACTACCTCAATACCTATGACCTTTTTCGCTTTTTTTGCGAGAAAAAGACTGATACTCCCTGTTCCACAGTAGGCATCTATAACTGTCTCAGTTCCGGTAAACCCAGCAAGCTTCACTGTCTTTTCATAAAGCTTTTGTGCTTGTATGTTATTTATTTGGAAAAAGGAATGGATTGATAAGGAATAAATGAAAGGATCCAACCGATCTTCGATCCGATCTTTTCCACGAATTTTTTTTGTCCTCTCACCTAATACCTGACCCGACATCTTTTCATTATAATTAAGACATACTCCAACAACCCTGGAGAAATTACGACATATTTCCTGGGAAATTGCTTCTTTTTCCGAACTAAATTCCCCTTTTGATATGAACGTAACGATTATTTCTCCACTTGAGTGACTCTCTCGAAGCATGATCCAGCGCAAACCGCTACTATCTCGCGCATTTATATTAAGTTTATACTTGTTAAGTAGTTCTTCCAGAAAAGAAAGCAGCTTATTTATTTCTTTTGAAAAGAGAAAACGGCAGGGTTGCGGAGTTATGTCATGAGATTCCTCTTCATAAAAGCCCAGCACAATTTTATTATCCACTATCCCAACGTGGAAATGACCTTTGTTACGATAACCCCACGGATGCTCCATCCCCCAAACAGGCTGTATGTTAAGGTCATCTAAACCGCCGATGCGTTTTAATGTATCTCTTACCAGATTATCCTTAATCTTTAGCTGCTCTGTATATGAAACGTGCTGAAGCCTGCAGCCTCCGCAGGATGAATATACAGGACATTCCGGCTCAACCCTGCCGGGATGAGAAGTTATTACCTCAATTGTTTTTCCTCTAACTATCCCCTTTTTTGCACTAACAATCTCCACCAATATCTCTTCACCCCTAAGGGCGCCAGGGACAAATACTACCTGTCCATTTATTCGACCCACACCGGCTCCGTCATGGGTATAGCCTGTTATATCTATTTTGTACTGCTTCCCATTAACTAATGTCAAAAACCATTCACCCTCTCAAAAGACTATACACATCTTAAAGACTAAGCATTAGTCATGGCTTTCGCGAATTGATCAATTTTATCCTCGTGAATATTAGATACATCTGTATCCGTCTTCGTAACTTTTTTAGTTATGAATTTATCTAGGAAATTCATCTTTTTGAAATTAAACTCTCCACCGAAATAGTCCTTGGCCACAGCACTGGTTAGTAATTCTGGAGGGAAAACCTTATTAAGTGTCTGTTCAGCTGTATCTCCTTTACTCATACAACAAATATATAATCCTATCTTTTTTTCTTTTAATAACATCAAGTTTTTTAAACAATATTCCTTTATTTCTTTTTGGATTTTCCCCATATAAATTGACCCACCTATAATAACCCTATCATAATCAGCAAGACTCACCTTTTGGTTATTATTTTTAGTACTTAGATTGATTAATTTGACCTCGTCTGTGAACTTCTCTGCAAGTATTTTTGAACATTTTTCTGTACTACCATACTTAGTAGCATAAACTAGTAAGGTACTCATTTTAGCTCCCCCCATACAATTTTAATATACCAACTTATGAGGCTATCTTAGCATAAAAATGTTTCTAGGGTAACATTTTTGGTTATGTCACTTACATAAAACAAAGAGATAAAGAAAATACTACTACACAGGTGATAAAATATGCAGCAATCCACGAAACAGTTTTTAGAAGACTTGAAAAAACATTTAGTAGAACCGCTCTGCCTTAGCAAGGATAATACTTACGTAGATCTAGCTACAAATCAAAGAATAGAATTTGACCTCTTATCGGTAGACGAAAACTATCTGCCGCCAAACGATCCGTTAATCCAAGTCTTGGCCATCATCTTGCAAACAATGCAAGAAGGTCCCTTCGAATTTACCCGTCTAGGAGTAAATGAGCTACTGAAATCATATCTTAGAAGGGTAAACACTGATAATGAACAATCATGTACTCTCTGTTATCTAGAATGTATATATCAGCTTAGTCTCTACGGTCTGCTGGAAAATTATCCTTATACAAACTTTTTTTGGGATTACCTATGCAAATGTTTTGATACTATCAGCAAATACCTAATTGAGTACAGCTTGGTATTTGCTTGTCAAGTTTTTTTGTATAAGGTTTCCGTTATGGCAAAGGACGCTGCTCAAAAAAACCTACATACCAGTTCAATACAGCATTTATTACACAATATTGAGATATGGGCCCGTGCTGAAGGATATTATGAATTAGCAGATGACGCCAAAAATAAGCGTTTCAACTTAGAAACCGTATGGGTGTAATTGATGATTATAACAGACCTTTATATATATATTATACTCTCCATTGCCGGCGGCCTTTTAACACTGTTGGGTTCTGTAGGTATCTTCATTTCAATTATTGTGCAGAGACGACTGGATCGACTCCAAGAAATCCTTGAAGAGTTCATTAATCTATCCTATCGCAGTGAGATTAATCTTACAGGTCATATGTATAACCTGATCGAGAAATACCAAATGAATTACATTTTCCCACAAAAGCCTCACTTTCTTATTCTCCGCTATATTGATATTAATATCTTTTTTATCATACTACTTTGGACAGGTAGTCTTCTAAGCTTCTTCCAACCCCCGTTAAGACCTTTTTTATTCTTACAGCTATTACCCTTGGCTATAGGTATCTACGCTTCCTTTTTTTTCCGCCGCTTGTTGCGCAACACCCTTAGTCCGGGGAACCCCTTACTAGAGACAATAATTCCCTCACCAATAAAGATGCGCAGTATCTCTTATCTCTCACATTACGTCAATCTTTCTGTAAAATCTATCTTGAAGCAAGCCCGTCTTTCTTTACATCTTCAGCTTTATCCCGAGAAAAATGGAAATACAACGGTAAGAGTACTATTAAAAGAAGAGTTGTCTTGTGATGACTTCTTTTATTATCTAATTTTACAAGATAATAAAGACACTCTGTTTATATCCCTTGGTGAGATTATCTTTCATTTTTCACCTGATCCCATTACGGGCAAGCCTGTCCCGGTCTGTCGCAACCTCAACGTTCCCTTAGGGCTATTTTCAATGCAAGAAAGTCCCCAAGACTTGTCAGCTAAGCTCCTTATTTTTACGCGTGGAGAAAAACATCCCGTTTTGTATTCCTATCTTTTGGAAAAAGGGACCGGTTTCTTTTTCTCTATCTGTAATCCGGATATCATGGTTAACCATCAAATACTATATAAAATCAATAATGAACAAATAAAAATACTGGCTAATAGTACCAGTATCCCTTATTTTAACGAGCTATCTTCCTTTTTTCATTTGGACGCAACACGCTATTATCTTAATTCGCCGGCTTCTAGTAATGTTTCTTCGCCACTGAAGACTTGTAGTGATGGAGTCTTTATAGATTAATGAATTTCCCGTTTTGCACTTTATATAGCGGCTCCGGAACTGCACCTCGCCTAAGAAGCTCTATTAGCTTCTCATCAACATAGTCCCTAGTTTTAAAAATATAGAAATCCGCCTTTTTACCACTGTCTATAATACCTCTGTCTTCTATCTCCAGAAATTCTGCTCTATAACCAGTAAGACGGGCTAGCATTTCTTTTGCGCTAGCTTCTTCCTTTTTTATAATTATTGGTGCGATCAAGACTTTTGCAACTGTATTGTCACTCTTAATTAGACTATTCATCAATTCAAGTGGGGTAAGCTCTGCAAAGATGGCTGCTTCAGTAATACTCAGGCCTTGATATGGCTCATTTTGTAGAAATACTTCATCTGCAGAGTACCGTGGATAAACATTTTTAAGTAGATGTTCAACCACCTTATCCCCCGCTTCAATCCTGATTGGCCAAGGGATAATCGTCAAGCCACCTGCATCAAAAACCAGGGATTCTTTAGGATTAATGTAACCAACTCCTACTATATAACCATTTCGTATAGCAATATCGGCTCGATATAATTCCTCTTCTCCAGTCCCGTTTAAAACCATCGCATGTTTTAAAACAAGATCGTAGGGCTCCTTGGCTATAAAGAGGTAATCATATCCGTTTATTTTTAATCCTGTAAATATATTAAGAATAATAAGATAACTGAAGAGCCCCACGAATGCGGCGACGAACACTCCTATCAACAGTCGCTTAAGCCTTAGCAAGCTCTCACCTTCTTCTACGCCAATATATTATGCCCTTACTTTAAGGTAGATAGGATGCTGCTAAAAATACCAGACTAATCATTAGAGCATTCCAAACAGCATGTGCAATTATCGAGGTATATAGTGTTCCTGTTTTCTCATAAAGCATCGTTAGCCAGATCCCAGCAAGCGTTATAGGGATAAACCGTAATAAATCAAAATGTAATATCCCAAAAAAAGAGTTAGCCAGAATTAGAGCAGGCATACGACCTAAGCGGTTTCGCAAGGCAGGATAGAGAAAACCACGAAAGTACAACTCTTCACTAATCGGAGCAAGCACGGATACCACTGAGAAGATTAATAGCATCTGCTTCCAGGTGCTGACCTTACTAAATATCTCAGTTACTGCTTGTGGCTTTATTTCGAAGGGATATAAAGGAATTAACAGCATTGAGAATATTGTAACTGCTATAAAAAGCAGTATGCCCTGTCGCAGCCCCACCCAAAACCAATTCCGGCGATTACCCGATTGCAAGCCCAGTTCCTTCCAATGTAAATGATGCTTGACTCTTAACCAAAAAGCCATTAGAGCTAACATGAACAGTCCTCTAAACAAGCTATCCCAAAATATCGCTCCAAATACAGGATTGCCCGGACTAATAATCGAACTGATCTGCTTAAACCACGCCATCCTATCTATCGGTATTACTATTCTTAAGCCATAAGCGAGAAAAATAACACTGATTGCTTCTGGTATGGACCAACCAGGCTTTCTTTCTATGTGCTCTTTCGTTTGCGTATATTTTTCTTCCATCGCTTGACTCCTCGAACCCCACCGCTTTTATCTACTGTTTCCACAAGACTCCCTCTTAAAAACCCCATCTGAATTAGTCGCGCTTCATGATTTAGCCTCTTTACTTCATTTTCTCAATTAACAGCTTATTTACCACACCTGGGTTTGCTTGCCCTTTGGTCTCCTTCATAATCTGACCAACCAAAAAGCCAATAGCCTTTTCTTTACCTGCCTTATAGTCCTCAACTGAGCGGGGATTAGCTGCAATAACCTTTTCAATCAAAGTAGCAAGAGCTCCCTCATCAGATATCTGAACCATACCTTTTTCCTTGACTATTGTCTCAGGGCCCTTACCGGTAGCAAACATCTCTTCAAATACTGTTTTCGCCATTTTACCGCTGATGGTACCGTCAGCCTGCAACTGCAATAGTGCTGCAAATTGATCCGGTTTAATCTTATTCTCCGTGATTTCCATATCACCTGCATTGATAAGACGCAACAACTCACCCATCACCCAATTAGCAACAGTTTTAGGATCATTATACTTAATCATTACTTCATCAAAATAATCTGCCAAAGCACGGCTTCCTGTAATGATTCCGGCATCATACTCCGAAAGCCCCAATTCTTTGACGAAGCGTTTCTTTCTAGCGTCGGGAAGCTCCGGAAGTGAAGCCCTTAACTCGTTTACCCATTTAGGGTCTACTATTATCGGAACAAGATCAGGCTCGGGAAGATAGCGATAATCATGGGCTTCCTCCTTGCTGCGCATCGAGACGGTAATCCCTTTTTCCTCATCCCAAGAACGCGTCTCCTGAACAATACGCCCGCCCTCATCAAGAATTTCTGTTTGTCTTTCCACTTCATATTCGATAGCCCGCTGTAAAGAACGGAAGGAGTTCATATTCTTAATCTCCGCTTTTGTTCCAAGCTTCTCTGCCCCAACCAAACGCAAGGAAATATTAGCGTCACAACGCAGAGAACCCTGCTCCATTTTTACGTCGGAAACATCAAGATATTCCAAAATAGCCTTCATTTTTTCCATATAAGCTCTAGCCTCTTCAGCTGAACGAAGATCAGGCTCAGAAACGATCTCAATAAGGGGTACTCCTGTACGATTCAAATCAACCCTTGAATAATTAGAAGACGTTATCGTAGCGCCCCCATGAAGAAGCTTGCCAGCATCCTCTTCCATATGGATACGTGTAATACCAATTGTCTTAACCTCACCATTATTATTAATCTCTACAGAGCCCAGCTTACAGATAGGTAAATCATATTGAGAAACCTGATAGTTCTTAGGTAAATCAGGATAATAATAGTTTTTACGATCGAATTTACTGTAAGAAGCAATCTCACAGCTTAAGGCTAGCCCTGCCTTGACTGCAAACTCTAAAACGCGCTTATTAAACACTGGCATCACACCAGGCAGTCCTAAGCAGACCGGACACACATGGGTATTGGGTTCACCCCCGAACTCATTCGGACAGGGACAAAATATCTTAGTAGCAGTCTTAAGCTCTACATGGATTTCTAAACCTATCACGGTTTCATACTTCTGGCTCATGCTCGGCTGCCTCCTTTCAAGGCGGGTAGCGGCTTAGTAAGATTAGTGCTCTGTTCCAGGGAATATCCTACCCGTAGCAAAGTTCCTTCATCAAAGGCCTTGCCAATCAATTGCAGTCCGACAGGACGTCCATTAACTTGCCCAAAAGGAAGGGAAAGTGACGGTATTCCTGCTAAATTCACCGGTATAGTACATATATCTGATAAATACATGGTTAAGGGATCATCCGCCTTTTCACCATGATTAAAAGCCACTGTTGGCGAGGTTGGCGTGAGCAGACAATCATAATTCTCAAAGACATGATCAAAATCACGTTTAACTAAGGTACGGACTTTCAAAGCTTTCATGTAATATGCATCATAGTATCCGGAGCTAAGGGCATATGTTCCTAACATAATACGCCTTTTTACTTCATCGCCAAAACCCTGACTACGTGTTTTGCAATACATAGAAACAATATCTTCAGCTTCGACTCTCAGACCATACTGAACTCCATCGTATCTAGCTAAGTTTGAACTGGCTTCGGCCGGAGCAATAATATAGTAGGCTGGCAGTGCATACATGGTATGAGGTAGAGAAACCTCCTCGCAAATAGCTCCCATTTCCTCGAGTTTTCCTATGGCCTGTTGAAGATATGCTAAGACTTGTGGGTCAATCCCTGCCCCAAAGTATTCTTTAGGTAGTCCAATCTTCATCCCCTTAACATTATTCACTAGATACTTGCTATAATCCGGTATATCCATAGGCGCTGAGGTCGAATCCTTAGGGTCATGTCCGGCTATGGCACTCATCACTAGGGCACAATCTGTCATGTCACGGGTCAAAGGACCTATCTGATCCAAGGATGAGGCATAGGCTATCAAGCCATATCGAGATACACATCCATAAGTTGGCTTTAATCCAACTACTCCACAAAACGAGGCTGGCAATCTGATGGAACCACCGGTATCAGAACCCAGCGCAAAGACTGCTTCTTGGGCCGCAACTGCTGCCGCGGATCCCCCGCTTGACCCGCCAGGAACAGCATTAAGATCATGAGGATTACGAGTAGCAAAGAAACCAGAATTCTCTGTGGACGAACCCATCGCAAACTCATCCATATTGCATTTTCCCAGCAGAACGGTTCCTGCAGAATTAAGCTTTTCTGTAACCGTAGCATCATAGGGTGGTACAAAATCCTCTAGTATTTTTGAAGAACAAGTTGTCCTTATACCCCGGGTACACATATTGTCTTTTAGTGCCATCGGTATACCCGCAAGGGGGGAAAGCTTTTCACCGTGTACTCTTTTCTTATCTATTTCTTCTGCCTGTAGTAAGGCATGTTCCGCTGTAAGCGTTGTAAAAGCCTTGACCTTATCATCCACAGACCCAATACGTTCAAGATGTGCAACTGTTAACTCCTTGCTGCTGAGCTCACGTTTATCTAATAGTTCGCTCAGTTCATGAGCCGTTAAACTAGTCAGTGACAAAGATGCTCCTCCTCTCATTTCCAGTACAATGTCAAACAATCCGTGGGACTTTAAAACAGCCATCTTCTTCATCAGGAGCATTAGCTAACGCCATTTTCCTGTCTAATGGCTCGTGAGGCTTGTCCTCGCGGAATATATTTATCAACGGTAAAACATGGGCTGTCGGTTCTACATCACTGGTATCAACTCGATTTAACAGTTCCATATATTCAAGAATTGAATTAAGCGTTTCCGTATAGTTCTCTTTTTCATTTTCCGAAAGTTCAAGACGACTTAATACAGCTACGTGTTCGACATCCTGTTTGCTAATTTTCATATGTTAATCACCCCTCCTAGCGCTTACCATATCTTGCATTATATCAATCTTACCATTAAGATACAACACGGTTATGATCAACTGTTACTAGCCGTTAGCAACATGTCATTATAATATACTCCTAGATCATTGCTAAGAATTGTTCTTCAGAAATAATACGCAAATTGACCTCCTGTCCAGACTGCAAAATAGCTTGGGCTTTTTCAAGCTTTGACCCTACATCCTCTCCAGCAATTAAATAGTCCGTTTTTTTGCTGACACTTCCCGATACCCTTGCGCCAAGATCGGTAAGTATTTTCTCTATTTCCAAACGACTGTACTGCTGCAAAGAGCCAGTTACTACTACAGTTTTATCAAGGAAGGGACTGATTATTACTTCGTTTGACTTAAACTGTGGTCTAACTCCTACCATAAGTAGCTTATCTATGCTCTCCCTAATCTTAGAATCATTAAAGAACTTCATGATATCTGCAGCAACAATCTCCCCAATTTCAGCAATGGCCAATAATTCTTCCTCCGAAGCACTGATGACTGCTTCTAGAGATCCAAAGGTCCGGGCGAGATCAATTGCTGTCTTTTTACCTACATTAGGTATACCTAAAGCATATATAAAAGAATCCAAGGTGCAATCTTTGCTTTTTTCTATTGCAAGAATCAAATTTTTAGCTTTTTTCTCTTTGAATTTATCCAGACCTAGCAGCTGTTCTTCGTCAATATAATATAGATCTGATATTTCACGAATGTTAAGCTCTTCAAAGAACTGTAAAGCTGTTTTTTCATTGAAGCCTTCAATATTCATAGCCTCTCTACTGGAAAAATGAACAATACTTTTAACCATTTGAGGCTTGCACGAAAGTGAGTTCTTACAGAATATATGGACACCGTCTTTTACTAAGCTTGAACCACAAGCTGGACAATGTTCAGGAGCCTCTATTTCTCTTGCTTCTGCTAGTGTTTCCTCCACGACTCCAGTAATCTCCGGGATCACGTCATTAGCTCTGCGGACAAAAACCTTCGCTCCGATTTTGACTCCCTTCCGCTTAATATCATCCATGTTATTAAGCGTTGCTCTCTTAATAGTAACTCCACCAATATCAATAGGCTCAAGTAAAGCTGTGGGCGTGACTTTTCCCGTGCGTCCCACATTCCATTCAATATTGAGCATAACAGTTACAGCATCCTTGGCCTCAAATTTATAGGCTATCGACCCACGAGGGAATTTTACAGTATACCCTAGAACATCACGAGTACGTAATTCATTAACAGCAATTACAATTCCATCTATTTCAAAATCAAGGGTATCCCGTTTTGCTGCTACAGTCTCTATTTCTTTGATTACTTCATCGATACTAGCACAATTTTTGTGATAGGAATGTACCGGAAACCCCTGCGCTTGCAAGAATTTCAAAATATCATCATAAGAATCGAAAGGTGGCCCATCCCAATAGCCAATATCATAAAAAAATGCTGTTAGTTTTCTCTTAGCCGTTTCCCTTACATCTAGGTTGCGCAAAGCGCCGGCCGCTGCATTACGCTGGTTCTTCAGAGGAACGGTAGCCACTGCATTGTATTGGGCAAAAGCCTGTTTGGTCATCAAAGCCTCCCCCCGTACTTCCATAGTATGAGGGCTCTTAATTTCCTGCGGAATACTACTGATTGTCTTAATCTGAGATAGTATGACTTCCCCTGTTTCACCTGTCCCTCTTGTGGCCGCCTGCTTTAGAAAGCCCGACTCATAGGTCAGGTTAATGGATAATCCATCAAATTTAAGAGTTATGGTGTAGGTAAGGGAAGGGAGTTCCTCTCCCTCCGCTATTTCGTAGTCTCTAATTATCCTCTGCAAGCGTTTTTCCCATTCTCGAAGCTCTAGCATATTTTGTGCTTTATCTAAGCTCCATAGTCTTGCTTTATGCACATGCTTCTTAAATTCACCTAATACTACATCACCAACTCTCTGCGTTGGTGATTCCGGTAAAACTATCCCCGTTTCTTCCTCTAATGCTCGCAGCTGGTCATAAAGGAAATCGTAATCAACATCACTGATGGTTGGCTTATCCAGGGTATAGTACTCGTATGCGTGCCGATTAAGCTTCTCTAATAATTTCTTCATGTTCTCTAGCTTATACTGTTCAGACATCAGCATACCTCTCTTTTTCACATATATTAATAAGCACTATAATATGAATTATCCAGTTATTGTACCTTCTGAAGCGGTGCATATCTCGCGAGTACGGTCTTTATGCCCATACCGGGAAAGGCTACCTGCAATTCTATTTCTTCACCCTGACCGCTAGTACCAACTATTACACCTTGTCCCCACTTTTTGTGCTCTACTTTATCTCCTAAGACATAGTCCAGCATTAAAGCTGTACCTTTAGAACTAGTAGCATTAGCCTCATATGAGGTCTCAAAGAAGGTTGAAACCCGTTTATATTCTTCCCATAATCCCAGCGGTATCTCTTCTAAGAAGCGCGAAGGCAAATTATAGCTCCTCCTGCCAAAAAGGTTACGCTGTTTGGCATATATTAGATAAATCCTTTCCTTTGCTCTAGTCAAAGCGACATAACAAAGTCGTCGTTCCTCCTCGAGCTCATCATCCATTAAAGAACGCGAATGAGGAAAGATTCCCTCCTCTAATCCTCCTATGAATATATTACTAAATTCCAATCCTTTAGCCATATGCATTGTCATGATTGTAACTGTATTTTGTTCATCCTCGTAGCTATCTAAATCTGAAACCAGACATATCTGGCTCAAGAAATCACTCATGGAAGGTTCAGAAGTTTTCTCATCATAATCGTTTGTAACCGTTAAGAACTCCTTCAGGTTTTCTAAACGGCTCTGGGATTCGATAGTATTATCTTTTGTCAACCCCTCAATATAACCGGTCTCAGTAAGAATCTTTTCTGTTAAAGCTGTGATAGAAATATCTTTTGCCTCTTCTTTAATCTTCTCCATGAAACGGACAAATCCAGCTGCCTCCTTCAAGGCTTTGGAACTCTTATCAATTTCTGTATATTTATCTACAGCCTCATATAAACTAAGTCCCTGCTCTACTGCAAAGCCCTCAATCTTTTGAATGGTCGCTTCACCGATACCTCGGCGAGGTACATTAATAATTCGACGTAAGCTTACACTATCGCTAGGGTTTACCAAAAGCTTCAAATAGCCCATGATATCCTTTATTTCCATGCGCTCATAGAATTTCTGCCCACCAAAAATACGATAAGGTATCCCCGTTTTCATGAAACGCTCTTCCAATGCTCTGGATTGAGCATTTGTTCTGATCAATACGGCGCAATCCTGGTAACTACTTCCTTTGTCTCCCAGTTCAAATATTTTTTCACCGATGAAGCGGGCTTCATCCTTTTCATCTGCGGCGCGATATTGTATAAGTAATTCCCCTTCCGGATTTTGTGTCCATAACACTTTTTGCTTGCGCCCGGTATTATTCTTGATAACTTCATTGGCCGCAGTCAAAATACGCTGGGTGGACCGATAGTTACATTCCAATTTAATTAGCGTTGCTCGGGAAAAGTCGCGTTCAAACTCCAAAATATTGCGGATATCCGCCTGACGAAAACTATAGATAGACTGATCATCGTCACCTACAACGAAAATATTGTTATGTTTTTCGGCTAATAGATTAACAAGCCGATATTGGGCATGATTGGTATCTTGATATTCATCGACCATAATATACAAAAAACGCTTCTGATATTTTTCTAAAACATCCTGATGTTCAGAAAATAGCTTAACTGTGAGAGTTATTAGATCATCAAAATCCAAGGCATTATTCTTTTTTAACTCCTTTTGGTACAACTCATAAACCTGTACTCCCTTTTCTTGCCAGAAATCAAGGGCCTTTTTGAGGACATCAGCAGGCTCTTTCAGTTCACACTTATAACGACTTATCAAAGAAGATATCGCCCTAGGAGTGAACTTCTTATCATCAAGGTTTAACGATGCTATCGCCTTTTTTATCACCTGAAGATGATCATAATCATCATAAATTGTAAAATCCGACGAATAACCCAAAGCAGTTATTTCTCGACGCAAGATACGAACACAGGCCTTATGAAAGGTCATAACCCATATTTCTCTTGCTTTCTCTCCTAAAAGTGCTTCCAGCCGAGACTGCATTTCTTCTGCCGCCTTATTTGTAAAAGTAATGGCGAGGATAGATCGAGGTTGTATACCCTCCATATTTATTAGCCTCATTACTTGAGGCGATAATGTTCTTGTTCCCATCTCTTCACTGTTTTTTAGCCAATTCTCCATTAGCTCTATCTCTTCCTGGTTAAGGCCGTGCGACAACTCTGGTCGTGCATTATATATAGGTCCAAAAATATATAAATGTAGAATTCGGTTAACCATTGCCATTGTTTTCCCCGAACCGGCTCCTGCCAAACAAAGTACCGGCCCAGCACCTGTTTCGACAGCTTTGAACTGTTCCACATTAAGATGGGAAAAAAGCTGCTGGCGAATGGTATTACGAAGTTCATAGAACCTTTCCTGTAACTGCTGGTCGTATGCCACAAATTATCCTCCCTTTTGGTTTCTTTTTTCCTGTATTAACAATATTTTAACACGTAAAATGTCTGAGGGAAAAATATTCCTCTGTTTTTAGGTATATAAAATAAAGAAGGTGGACACAATTATTAATGAACAACTCCTCTTATCTCCTCCACTTTATGGGCTCGGATTTATTTCCGAGCCCACTTTTTATATGCAAGCCGGGGACGGTTCTCGCTTGCTATTCTTCCGCAATTACCCTACATACCCTAGATTCACTAAGTCCTCCAAATAACTCCCCTATTTCTTTAAGTGATAGTGAAGAATCCTCTCTAAGTCTTTTTATCTCATCGTTTCTTATTTTTTTATCAGAAACCATTTCCTTCACAGAACAACCTCTTTCATAAGACACTTTTTCAAGCCATTTATAAGCATCTATGATATTAGTAATGGGCTGGATATTTGTCCCATCTACTTTAAGTGTGTCTTCAATGTCCATAATATTTAGCCCTTGTTCTTCTACTCCCATATACTCAATATATCCCTCTTTTGCTTTGTTTGGTTTATCTGATACAAGCTGGAGTACTCTCCCTGGCTCACTTAATCTATATGAAGCTTGATTTCTACCAGTATAAGCAGTATAACTGCTCCATTTATACTGCCCAGGCTCCTTAACGAGACCAGCCTTTACAGGGTTATTGTGAATATACTTGCTTACTTGCAGTAGATAACTATCATTATCAACAATCTCACTCTTGAACCTATCCTGAAAAAGATGACCACATCTCCTGTAACAGCGGTTAATATACTGTACATAGCTGATGTTGATACTTTGAATAATTTTAGATATATCATTACCATTATCATTTATCAGGAGATGCGTATGATTAGTCATTAAGCAATAGGCATACATAACAAAATTGTATCTATCTCTCATATTTCGTACTGTTTCCAGGTATCTTTCCCTATCATTGTCTGAAAAGAAAATATCCTTTCTTTCATTTCCTCTTTGAATAATATGATAGATACAATATTCACCTTTTACTCTTGCCTGTCTAGGCATATTCATCACCTCGAAGTAATTCTTACATATATTACCACGCAAGTCAAGAACCGTCCCCGGTTGTGCAAAAGGTAATTGGAGAAATCTCCAATTACCTTTTTATGTTTATGTTATTCCTGTTTATGCCTATTGATTAATTCTTCCCATATCTCATTTAGTTCTATATCCTGTTCCCTTAATAACACGAGCAAATGATAAATAAGATCTGAGGTCTCGTAGATTACCTCTTCCTTCTTTCCACCTTTTGCTGCGATAACTACCTCGGTGGATTCTTCTCCAACCTTTTTTAGGATTTTATCCAATCCCTTGCTGAATAGATATGTAGTATAGGATTCTAAGGGTAATGTTGCCTTACGTTCTCTGACTAATTCTTCTAACCAGGATAGCGCTGCCCAGTTGGATGATATCTCTTCACCATTATCCGCCAATACTCTACTGAAGCAAGAGAAATTGCCTTCATGACAGGCTACACCTGTTTGATGAACCTGAACCAATAAAGTATCAGCGTCGCAATCATAATATATCGCAGCTACCTTCTGGATATTACCCGAGGTATCACCTTTCGGCCATAAAGCTTGACGACTTCTGCTATAAAACCAGGTCCTACCTTCAATAATTGTTTTTTCTAATGCCTCGCGGTTCATATAGGCCAACATAAGTACCGTCCCACTTTTTACATCCTGTACAATGGCCGGTATCAACCCTTGGCTGTCATACTTTAAATCGTCTAATTTCTCTGGGGTTAGCTTCATTGTCTAACGACAACCCCCTTCTCTTTTAAATATTCTTTCACATCAGCTATAGCTACCTCACCAAAATGAAAAATCGAGGCTGCCAATAAACCATCGGCCTCGCCTAAAACTGCTCCTTCATAAATATGCTCCTTGCTGCCCACTCCACCCGATGCTATTACGGGTATAGTTACTGCGCGACTTACTGATCTAGTAAGCTCTAAGTCATATCCCTCTTTGGTACCATCGCAATCCATACTGGTAAGCAATATTTCCCCAGCTCCTAGCTCCTCAACCTGCTGAACCCATGTTATAACATCAATACCCGTAGAATTTCGACCCCCATGGGTATACACTTCCCATTTACCTTCTTCGACCCGGCGGGCATCGACTGCCACCACAATACATTGATTTCCAAAATGCAAAGCTCCTTCTTTGATTAAGCTAGGGTTTTGCACAGCTGCTGTATTAACCGATACCTTATCTGCTCCAGCTTTGAGAATCTTCCGCATATCCAAAAGAGTGCGAATCCCTCCACCCACAGTAAATGGAATAAATACTTGTTTTGCTACTCCACAAACTACATCAATCATGGTATCCCTGTGCTCTGAAGATGCCGTAATATCTAGAAATACAAGTTCATCGGCACCTGCTCGATCATAAAAAGCTGCAAGCTCTACAGGGTCTCCCGCATCCTTTATATTCAGAAACTTTGTACCTTTAACTACTCGTCCTTTTGCTACATCCAGACAGGGGATAATTCTCTTTGCCAGCATAAATATTTAATCCTCCATGAGTGCTAGTGCTTCTTTTAAAGTGATAGCCTCGGAATAAAGAGCCTTACCCATAATAACCCCTTCTACTCCGTAAGGCTTGAGCTCTTTTAAAGCACGTAAATCATCTAAACTTGACACACCACCAGAGGCAATTATTTTCAATTTACTAGCTATGGCCAGATTTTTCGTCGCCTCTATATTAGGACCGCGCAAGGTTCCGTCTCTTCTTGTATCGGTGAAAATAACCCTTTTGATCCCAAGACGAGCAATCTCTTCTGCCAGCTTTTCAACTTTTGTTTCCACCGTGGCTTCCCAACCTTCAATCGCCACCAGTCCATCTCTCCCGTCAATACCTACAACAATATGATCTCCATATTCTTTGCAGCATTGCAATACCAATTCGGGGGACATTATGGCCGCTGTTCCCAAAATTACCCTATCCACACCAATGTTCAATAATTTCTTTACCATTTCAAAAGACCTAATCCCGCCGCCTACTTGAATAGGTATTTTTATAGCATTAACCACCTCCATAATTATATCTAGGTTTCTTGGCGCCCCGGTAAAGGCTCCGTCCAAGTCGACTACATGAAGACGTGGTGCCCCAAGCTCCTCCCAGCGTTTTGCCATCTCCACGGGTTCATCTGAGTAAATTGTCTCTGTTCCTAATTCACCCTGTACTAAGCGCACGCAACGTCCATCTCGCAAATCAATAGCCGGAATTACTTCCATTTCTTACCATCTCCCCAAAGTTACTTAATAGTTTTAGTCCTATCCGGCTACTCTTCTCCGGATGAAACTGCACTCCCACTATGTTATCTAAGCACACCATTGCTGGAAAATCCACACCATAATCTGTATTTGCCACAATGTGTGAAGGTTCACAATCACTTGCAATATAAGAATGAACAAAGTAGACGTAACTGCCCGATTGTATCCCTTCCAAGAAAGGATGCTGATTTAGGATATTTAAGGTATTCCAGCCCATATGCGGAATTTTTAAGCCTGCAGGAAATCGAACAACCTTACCTGGCAATAAGCCCAGCCCACTATGACTGCCATACTCGTCACTCTCATGAAAGAGTAACTGCATCCCCAGGCAAATACCAAGAAAAGGTGTACCTTTAGATGTCACAGCATCTATTATAGATAATAGGTTGTATTTCCTTAGATTTTCCATTCCCTGACCAAAAGCTCCTACTCCAGGAAGCACGACAGCTTTGGCTGATAATATTTCATCTCGGTCACGCGTAAGGACAGGCTGCAGTCCAGCGTACTTCAAACCTTGTATTACACTAGCAAGATTACCTACATCATAATCAAGGACTGCAGTTTTCAACTATAAAACCCCCTTGGAGGAAGGCAGCTCTTCGCTGTCAATTCTTACCGCTGATTTTAGTATTCTACCCATACCTTTGAAAACTGCTTCAGCAACATGGTGGGAATTTTCACCCGCTAGTTGGCGTATATGTATCGTCATCTTGGCTGTATTAGCAAAAGCCTGCCAAAATACCTGTATTAATTCAGTATCAAATTCACCTATTTTTTCACTTTGAAAATTGACTTCATAGTAAAGTCCAGGTCTACCGCTAATATCAACGGCACATAAGACAAGTGCCTCATCCATCGGTAAAACTAACGAAGCATAACGACTAATACCTACCTTATCCCCCAAGGCCTCATAATATGCCTCACCTAAGCAAAGTCCGATATCCTCAACAGTATGATGGCCATCAACCTGGGTATCCCCATAGGCCTCTAGATTTAAGCTAAGTCCTCCGTGCTTACTAAAAAGAACTAGCATGTGATCAAGAAAACCAATCTGGCTGTTCCCTTGCATTATACCATCTCCATCGAGCTGTATATTCAATTTTATATCTGTCTCAAGTGTTTTTCTCTCTACATATGCTTTTCTCATGCTTAACCCTCCCAAAATTAAACCTAGTAAGCTAAATTACAGCAAGATCTGCTTAGTACATTAACTATTTGGCTTAGGAAGTTAGTTTAAGTTAAACGTTTACTTACTGCCAACCCATGTCCAATTAGCTTTTCAGTTTCTGCCAACGTACAAATCTTCTCACTCGCTGACACCAGTCCATCCTGTGTGTAGTTAATTATGCTAGATCGTTTATAGAAATCATCAACACTAAGAGGTGAAGCATAGCGCGCCGCCCCTCCTGTGGGAAGGACATGGTTAGGACCGGCCCAATAGTCACCTAAGGATTCCGGCGAATACGGTCCCATAAATATGGAGCCCGCATTTTTTATCTTGGCTAGGTAAGGCCAAGGTTCGGAAAACATTAGGCTTAAATGTTCAGGAGCGACAAGATTTACCACATCAAAGGCTTCTTCAATATCTTTTACTATTATAATCGCACTGCTATTTGTTAAAGAATCCTCTGCTATAGAATAACGAGGTAACTCCTTAAGCTGTTCTTTCAGTGCTGTCATTACTTGCTCTGCCCAGCTTTTATTTGGTGTTACTAAAAAGGCTCTGGCTCTACGGTCATGCTCAGCTTGTGATAAAAGATCAGCCGCCGCAAAAACCGGACTAATGCTACCATCACCGATTACTAAGATTTCACTAGGCCCGGCTAACATATCTATGCCAACAACACCAAAAACCATTTTTTTTGCTAAAGTAACATAAATATTGCCCGGTCCAACAATTTTATCAACGGCTGGAATGGTATCTGTCCCATAAGCCAAGGCAGCTACAGCTTGGGCACCGCCAATTTTGTATATTTCATGGACACCTGCCTCTGCTGCAGCTACCAAAGTGGCAGGAGGAAGCGTTCCATTTATATCTGGAGGTGTTGCCATCACGATTTCTGGTACTCCAGCCACTACGGCAGGCAGACAGGTCATAAGTACTGAAGATGGATAATTGGCCGTACCTCCTGGTACATACAGGCCTACTCTGTTGATAGCCTTGTATATCTGTCCAACTATTGAACCGGTCTTGTCCTGATCAAACCAATCTTTAGGCTTTTGTAACTTATGAAACTTTTGAATATTACTCTTGGCCTGACGAAGGGCAACAAGAAATTCTGGGCTAACCAAGTTGTAGGCCTGCTTAATCTCTTCTTCCTTCACTTTCAGGCTTTCTTTATCTAATGTGCAGCCATCTAAGGCCGCAGTATATTCAAGAAGGGCCTGATCACCTTTATCCTCAACAGCTCTGACGATCTTCTCTACTTGCTTCCATAATTCCTTATCGTTAAAGGCCTGATGGCTTATTCTAGCTTGTGCTTCCGCTGAAGGCCAGCTATAAATTGGTATCAACTTATCTTACCTCCTTCAATCCTGTTTAGGTTCATTTTTAAGGTTTACCTTTATTTCAAATAACAACTTGTTTATCCTCTCAGCCTTCAACCGGTAACTTGCCCGGTTAACAATTAATCGAGCTGAGGCATGTACTATTTCTTCTAAAGGAACAAGATCATTTTCCAGCAATGTCTTACCGGTAGATACCAAATCCACAATCAGCTCTGCTAAGCCAACCCGCGGCGCCAGTTCCACATTACCATGTAGCTTGATTATTTCGGCCTGAAGTCCTTTCTTTTGCAGATAGTCCTTAGCCAGAGTCGGAAATTTAGTGGCAATACGTAGTCCTTGTTTCCAAGGATACTCTCCTTCAGAAGAGAGTTGTTTTCTTGGTGCAGCCAACACAAAGCTACATTGACCAAACTTTAGATCAAGCAGTTCATAGAGGTTTTTTCCAGCTTCAATGATACTATCCTTGCCAACAATACCCAAATCCGCGGCCCCGTGCTCTACATATATAGGTATATCCGTCGGACGACAGACGATAAACTGCACCTTATTTTGGACATCTTCGAATACAAGTGTTCGTGCCTTATCTGAAAGCTCCTGAGTGTTCATACCACAATTACTCAAAAGATCAACAGTCGGCTGAAACAATTTGCCTTTCGGAAGAGCAATAGTGAGTTTATTCTCCATTTTCTTTCCTCCCCTGCCAGAAAAGTAAATCTGCTTCTATTTCAATCGCAAGCTTTTCAGCTTGTTCTTTTGTCAGTTGCTTCAATTCTAAAATTATGGGTTTCCCTTCGGTCCGTAGCGAATTAGCTTTATTTATCAGTTCGGGTCTTTCAATGTCCTTCGTTATATCCCCCACCAATAGTATCGGCTTCATCTGTCCACTCTTTTGCGGTAGACTGAGTAAAAGCCTTTCAATTCCTAGTGCAAAACCCGTAGCTGGGTAATCATGTCCAAACTGGCATAGTAAATTGTCATACCGTCCCCCACCACCGATGGGATATCCGATTCCGGCAGTATAAATCTCAAAAACCATACCCGTATAATAATCCTGACTACGTAGCGTACTCAAATCTACTTGAATATACTTTGATAATCCATATATATCCAAAACCTCAATGACGTTACTAATCTCTAGAAGCGCGGCTTGAATTTCTCCAGAAAAACGGGATATTAGCTCCTTCAAATCTGTTGCTGATAAGGGTTGAGTAAGAAGATCGAGCATACCTACCTTTTGGTAGTCATCCAATCCAGCACTATCCAACAGTTGATGCAGTCCAACAAAATCCTTCTCCAGAATGAGATTACGCAACTCATCTAATAGTGGTTTCTCCCAAGACAAACTATCAAGGAGACCATTAAGCACACCCATGTGACCCAAACTAACAGTGAATTTATCTAATCCAATACATTTCAAGGAAGAAATAGCCATAGCCAGAACTTCGCTATCTGCTTCCGGCCCCTTTTCTCCAATCAGCTCTACACCAACTTGGCTGAACCCGCGTTGACGACCAGCTTGTACGAGCTCATAGCGAAATACCTCTTCACCATACATCAAACGCCAAGGCGGGTTCCCTGGCATTTTACAGCCGATAATGCGAGCAATGGGGATAGTCATCTCCGGGCGAAGCGCCAGAATACTTCCATCTCGTTCAATCAATTTATAGAGATTATCAGGACCAGACGTTGCCTCCCCTTTTGATAACACCTGATAGTATTCTAACAAAGGAGTGGATAACTCTTGATAACCCCACAGCGCAATGTTCTTTAATAGGGAATTTATTAAAGCCCTTTTTTCTCCTGCTTCCGGCGGTAACCAATCGCGCATGCCAGCAGGTATCTTACAGTTATTTCCGTTTCCATTTAATAAACACATATATAACACCATACCCTTTAACGCTTTATCTTGTTAAATTATTAACATGTTAATTAAACTAATTGTATGAATATATAACTAAAAAGTCAACCCCTACTTTTTGTACGTAAAAATAAAAACTGCTAACCACAAATAGCTTTGTCAGCAGTCCCCAACCGGTGATCACCAATTGTTATTCTTTAATTTTTTCTTTCATTCTATTTAAGATAAGTTTGTAACCATCCGCACCAAAATGAAAGCTACGTTTGACACGACTAATAGTAGCTGTACTTGCACCGGTTTTTTCAGCAATATCTGTATATATTTGTTCCTCATCTAACATTTTTGCTACTTCGAAGCGCTGTGCTATAGCTTTTATTTCTGCTACGGTACAAATATCTTCAAAAAACCGATAGCACTCCTCCTCATTCTGCAAAAGCAAAATGGCCTCAAATAGATTATCTGTCATTACATCCTTAAGGCGGCTTGTATAAGTCATGCCGCTCACCCCTTATCTCTTTCTGTTTTGTTACTATAGGCTTCTATCTTTATTTAACAAATCCTTCTTTAAACTAATGCTTTAACAAATTAAAGGAACTCTTTAAAGAAGTTATAAAACTCTAGTGCTTCCTCGGTAAATCAAACCTCGTTCAGGATCTACAGTTATTATCGTTTCCTGGCTTAATATTTTTGAGGCATTTTCAACTCCCACAATTACTGGTATCCCCAAATTCAAGCCGACAATTGCTCCATGTGAGGTAAGTCCGCCCTCTTCGGTTACCAAAGCCCCGGCTTGTTCTAAGACAGGTATGAAGTCACGGTCGGTGGCTACAGTTATTAAGATATCACCTTTCTTCAGTTGAGCTTCTGCTTCTTTAGCACACCTAGCAATAACAGCCCTACCGATTACCGGATGCTTGCCAATTCCGGTCCCTCTCGCTAAGATTTCTCCTATAGTATGTACTTTAATCAGGTTAGTAGAGCCTGGTATACCTACCGGAACTCCTGCCGTAATTACGACTAAGTCCCCTTGGGTAATATATTCTGCCTCGAGGGTAGTTTTTACCGCTGTATCTATCATTAAGTCAGTTGAATCGGTTTCGGGCGATAACAAAGGATATACTCCCCAGACAAGTAAGAGTTGGCGCAAAACCTGAGGACTTGGCGTAACTGCAATAATTGGCGTTAACGGACGATATTTTGATACCATTCTTGCAGTGGAGCCGGTTTTGGTAGCCGTTATAATGGCATCCGCACCAAGACTGTGTGCAGTATCACAGGTTGCATTACTAATCGCTTCTGTGATAGTAACACCAACGATCGAGGCCCTTTTTTGACTCATCTCAGCCCAATTCAAAGATTCTTCAATACGCTTAGCAATCCTCGCCATTGTCAGAACTGCCTGTAATGGGTACTTGCCGGTTGCAGTTTCCCCGGAAAGCATGATGGCATCTGTTCCATCATAGATAGCATTGGCTATATCACTGGCCTCAGCCCGAGTTGGACGTGGATTCCTAATCATCGAATCCAGCATTTGAGTAGCCGTAATAACAGGTTTACCTGCTAGATTACATTTATCTATCAGCTTTTTTTGTACAATCGGCACTTCCTCGGCAGGTATTTCTACCCCAAGGTCACCACGGGCAACCATAATCCCGTCTGAAACCTTGATTATTTCTTCAAGGTTTAAAACCCCCTGGCGATTTTCTATTTTAGATATGATGGCTATATCTGTTTTCTGTTCTTCTATTACTTTTCTTATAGCCAAAACATCAGCAGCAGAACGTATGAAGGAGGCAGCAATATAATCAACGCCCTCTTTAGCACCTAATGTAATATCTGCAATGTCTTTACTGGTTAGTCCCGGTAGTTTAATATTTACACCCGGTACATTAACTTTTTTCCGGTCAGTTAGAACCCCACCATTTACTACCTTACAATGAATCTCTGTGTCTTCAACCTTTATGACACTTAATTCTAGCAAACCATCATCTAACAAAATACTTGTACCCACCTCTAAATCCAACGGAAGATCAGCGTAATTAACCATTATGCGTTGATTGGTTCCAAGTACTTCCTGGGTTGTTAGAATGATTTTTTCCCCTTCTAGGATTTCTACTTTACCTTTTTCTAAAAGGCCAATCCTAATCTCTGGTCCTTTCGTATCAAGCATTATAGCTACCGGTATCCCGGTTTCATGCGAAGCCTGCCGTATACTGGCGATGCGTTTTTTATGTTCTTCGTGCGTCCCGTGTGAGAAGTTCAAGCGAGCTACATTCATGCCTGCTTTTAGTAATTCTCTTAATACTGCAATATCTTCACTTGCTGGACCTATGGTACAAATAATCTTTGTTCTACGATACATAGGTGTTTCCAAACGACTCACCCCTATTCTATGAAATATAAATATCCCCAGAGACATTATGCCCCTGGGATTAGAAGATTATTGTATTATTAATTTTAAATTGGAATTTTGCTATTAATTATCTCATGGGCTTCTTCAGCTTCAGATTCCGGTACAAGTAGTTCGACAGGTCCTGCCTCTCCTAAGAAGGGTATGCCAACAGGACGTAGCATAACCAAAAGGCCTTCCTCTACTAATACTGATTTCAATTGTTCCGCTAGGATTCCGTTAGAAGATATATACACTACAGTCCACACTAATTAACCCTCCAAGCGAACAGATTTTTTACCCTAACTTTTTTTATGCCTCCCATTTAAATAATTTATGCTTTATATTTCTTTTTAAGCATTTCTTCTACAACGTCAGGCACTAAATTCTTGACAGATCCACCTAGCATAGAAACTTGCTTAATAACGCTTGAGCTTAAAAAGGAATATTCACCGGATGTCATTAGAAAAAGCGTTTCTAAATTGCTGTTTAGTCTCTTATTCATAGCTGCTAATTGCATTTCATATTCAAAATCAGTAATAGCTCGCAAGCCTCTAATCAGGGCTTGGGCTTGTCTTTGTTCTGCATATTCTACCGATAATATAGAAAAACTTTCTACTTTGGCATTCTTTAGATGCTTAACGCTTTCTTGCATTAGCTCTACCCTTTCACTGACGGAAAAAAAAGTGTTTTTGTAGCTCACTGCTGAAATAGCAATAATTACTTCATCGAACAATTTGCATGCCCTTTCAGCAATATGAATATGTCCATTTGTTACTGGATCAAATGTGCCCGGGTAAATTGCTCTTTTCAATGCTCTTACCTCCGTTGTAACAGTACCTATTATGCCTTTATTTCATAATAAAAACGTATTCATTAATTGGTAATTTCGTGAAGAATTATTATTATCCTGCCGTTCTATAAAATAAATTATGTTTTCTTGCCGAAGATAGCCGTTAAAAGAATGCTAACTTCATAAAGCAAAAGCATGGGAAGTGCAAACAATATCTGGGACACAATATCGCCTCCAGGAGAGAGAACAGCAGCTAATAGAAAAATAGCTAGAATAACATAACTTCTCTTTTTCCTTAGCTTACTCGCTGAAACTATACCTATTCGGCCGAGTAAATAAGCCGCTAAAGGCAATTGAAAGATTATCCCAAAGGGTAGTAGTAAAGAACTAAAAAACGACAAATATCTCCCGGCAGAAATCATCACCGTGAGACCTTCAGTAAACTCAAATAGAAGTATACGCAAACCTAGCTCAAGTACAAGCATATACCCAAACATAATCCCTGCAATAAAGAGAATTAAAGATGTACAAAAGCTAATCCAAAATACTTTTCGCTCATGACTATAAAAAGCAGGAAGAATAAAACCCATAACCTGCCATGTAATAATCGGACTGGCTATGGCAATCCCCCCTATTAAGGCAATCTTTAATTGGACCATAAAACCTTCGGTAACTCCAATAACAACAAGTTCTTTCCCAAATTGTTTAATAGGATTGAAAACTATTGTCATCAATGGGTTACGTAAAAAAGCATAACTGATTACCATTCCCAAAAAAAGAGTTAATAAAGATATAATAATAACCCGCCGTAATTCTTGCAGATGCTCAAATAACGTGGTTTTTTTTTCGTCCATCTCATCACCAATCCACAAAAACTAAACTACTAACTACTCATTCTTTGTAGTTTCTTCTTTTTCCTGTAAATCATCTTTTATTATGTCTTCCGCTTTCTTTAATGCGCCTTTAAATTCACCAATGCTTTTTCCTAATGCTTTTCCCACTTCAGGTAGTTTTCCCGGTCCAAAGATAACAAGGGCAATAACCAAAACTAATAAAAGCTCTAACGGACCTATATTCCCAAACATACTCCTACCTCCCCATTAACTTAGTGGCTTATCTAATTATGTATCAATCGCTAATATCAATTATACCATAGCACAACAAACGCTGTGTATGTTGGCAATAAATGCCGTTATTTCTTCATGATATAAACAGCCTGCTTACCCAACAATTCCTCAAGTTTACTAATTAAATCAGTCGAAATAGTAATCCAATGCTTTTTTTCACTGAGAATGAGCTTGCGCGTCTCAGGAAAATATAGGTAAATCGGTGTTTCTCCTGGATACCCTTCCACCATAGGCCAGAGCTCTGCTTCAAAGCTTTCTTCATTATAATCCGGAGGAATCTTCAAGTATAGTTCTTCTTTTTCTTCATCTTCTAAAGCCTTTATGCTTTCCACGAATATCTTCGGCTTGTCCTCCTGTAGGTTCAACCTTGCCTTGACAAGAACGGGTAGGTCACTCTTTAACAAATCATTGTACTTGGACATATTTTTGGGAAACAGCAAGGCTTCAACATTACCGGTTAAATCTTCTAAAATAAAATAAGCCATGGTTTCCCCGCGTTTCGTGACTGTACGCCGAACAGCTCCAATCAAGCCAGCTAAATTGACCATTTTTCCATCTTGCCCTTGAGAGAGTTCTTCAATCGTATGAGTAGTAGTTTTATCGATAATCTCCTTAAACTCAGTTAGTGGATGACCGCTTAGATATAGTCCTAAGACATCCCTTTCCATTTCAAGGATTTCCTTTTCCGAAAAATCCCTTGCAGTAGGTAAAGGTATAGGGGGATTAATAGCTGTTTTCTGGCTCGTAAAGTCAAATAGTGATAGCTGGTTAGAATTTTTCTCTCTCTGACAAGCTAATCCTTGCTCAATACATATATGCAAAATCTCCAGCAGCTGTGCCCGCGAACCCGGAATGGAACTAAACGCCCCAGCTTTTATAAGGTTCTCAATTACTCTTCTATTAATATGGCTTAGATCAACTCTTTCACAGAAATCCTGCAGAGATTCAAAAAAGCCATTTTCTCTTTCTTTTATAATAGTCTCAATAGCCTGATAACCTACTTGTTTAATAGCAGCCAAACCGAAACGTATCTTCATGCCGCGGACCAGAAAGTCCTCCGTGCTTTCATTTACATCAGGGGGGAGTATTTCTATTTTCATCTGGCGACATTCTTCGATATAAAAAGGTACCCGGTCTTTGGTTTCCATAACACTCGTCAGCAAAGCCGCCATAAAATCTACTGGATAGTGAGCTTTAAGATACGCAGTCTGATAGGCCAAGAGTGCATATGCGGCCGAATGACTCTTGTTAAAGCCATAGCCTGCAAAATACTCCATCAAATCAAAAACCTTACGTGCAATTTCATCACCAATTCCTTTTTTCTCAGCACCCCAAACGAATTGCTGGCGCAGCCCGGAGATTATCTCCGGCTTCTTTTTACCCATCGCCCTGCGCAAAAGATCAGCTTCTCCAAGTGAAAAGCCGGCCAGTTCACTGGCAATTCTCATAACCTGTTCCTGATAGATAATAACTCCATATGTTGTTTGAAGAACTGGCTCGAGGGTTGAATGAAGATATTTGACATCTACTTCGCCGTGGCGGCGTTTAACAAAATCATCAATCATACCACTTCCTAAAGGCCCGGGACGATATAGCGCAACCAGTGCAATGATATCTTCGAAAGTTCGGGGTTTCAAGTCTCTGAGAATAGCCCGTAATCCAGAGCTCTCCAGTTGGAAGACCCCGATGGTATCCCCTTCTGATAAAAGGTCATATGTCTTTTCATCGTCAAGCAGAATGGTAGATAGTTCTATTTCAAAACCTCGGCTCCTTTTTACAATGTTCACCGCATTATTTATCACAGTAAGGGTCCGCAATCCCAAAAGATCCATTTTTAACAAACCTATCTCTTCAACAGTATCCTTATCAAACTGGGTACAAACCAAACCCTCAGAAGTTCTCTGCAGAGGTAAAAACTCATCTAGGGGTGCCGGTGATATAACCAGACCCGCTGCGTGAGTGCCTGCGTGCCGCGGTACTCCTTCTAATGCCTTAGCCACCTTGAGTAGTTCTTGAACTACACTATCTTTCTCGGCCATCGAAACAAGCTCAGTAGACACTTCCAAGGCTCGTTCTATAGTAACCCCTAATTCCATCGGAATAAGCTTGGCAACCCTGTCAACCAACACAAGAGGAATTCCCATCGCCCTTCCGGTATCACGAATAGCAGCCCTAGCAGCCATTGTTCCAAAAGTAATAATCTGCGCTACGTGGTCTACGCCGTATTTTTGTACCACATATTCTATTACTTCACCACGCCGCTCATAACAAAAGTCTATATCAATATCCGGCATACTAACTCTTTCGGGGTTAAGAAATCTTTCAAATAGTAAATCATATTTCATCGGGTCAACATCTGTAATTTCTAGACAGTAAGAAACGATGCTACCAGCGGCAGAACCCCTTCCAGGCCCTACAAATATCCCCTTCTCTTTTGCATAGCGTATAAAATCCCAAACAATCAAAAAATAACTGCTATAATCCATATTCTTAATAGTAGAAAGCTCAAAATCCAACCTGGTTTGCTGTTCCTCTTTTATTACTCCATATCTTTTTAAAAGGCCTTTCTGACAAAGTTCACTAAGATACGTGTCTGCAGTATAGCCGTCGGGCACCTGATAGTTAGGCAAACGATTCTGACCGAAGGTAAAGTCCACCTGACATCTTTCTGCTATCACTGTTGTATTAGTTAAAGCTTCTGGGTAATCACCAAAAAGAAGTCTCATTTCTTGTTCGCTTTTTAAATAAAACTCATTAGTTCCGAAGCGCATACGTTCTTGATCCTGCAATGTTTTCCCAGTTTGTATACAAAGCAGAATATCTTGTACATAAGAATCCTCCTGCCGTAAATAATGCACATCATTTGTTGCTACTAAAGGTATTCTGGTTTCTTTTGCAATATTTATCAATCCCGTATTCACTCTGCGCTGTTCTTCGAGGCCATGGTCCTGCAACTCCAAAAAGAAGTTGTCTTTGCCAAAGATATCTCTATATTCTAATGCGGTTTCCCAGGCTTGTTCTTCTTTGCCCTCCAGCAGCAAGGTCGCTACTTCACCGGCTAGGCAGGCAGAAAGAGCAATCAGGCCTTTGGAGTATTTCTGTAGTAGTTCTTTATCTACACGAGGCTTATAATAAAAGCCCTCCAACGACGATAATGAAACTAGCTTTATAAGATTCTGGTAGCCTTCCTGGTTTTCTGCCAGCAAAACAAGGTGATAGGGGCTGTCATCATGCCCCGCTACTTTATCTCGATAACTGCGCGGGGCCACATATACCTCGCATCCTATTATTGGTTTCAGCCCCGCTTTTTTGGCTTCCTTATAGAACTCAATAACACCATACATGGAACCATGATCAGTAATAGCAAGTGCTTGCATGCCCTGTTCCTTAGTATGCTGAATTAAATCCGGGATTTTGGCAGCTCCGTCCAACAGACTGTAGCAAGTATGAACATGTAGATGAACAAAGCTCACTTTCAAAAACCCCCCGTAATACTTAAATGCATTCAATTAACATTCTATCAGAATTATTTAAAATGGTGTAATATATCTAATCTTTGTTTTTCATTCTACTCGTCATAATTCCCCCAATACGCCCGGATTCCTCAGCAGTTAGTTCACCCCATCCGTACTTGCTAATTTTTTCCCATAAACCTAGTTCTTGAGCTATCTCGTTTTTGAGAAGATCTCGAGGAGTAGGTGTTTTCCCCTTTTTCTTTTGCGACATATACATCTTCCCTTTTTTATTATTTTCTTTGCTTATATCATAAGTGTCTAATAAAAAAGCTATTCACTAAATATCCATTTAGCTTGCCTTTTGTAATAACTAACATACATCAAACCAGCTTATACGTATAAATATCTTTTAGACCTATTTCTCTAATTCTACGTTCAATTGACTCTATATCCAGTGTATATAAGCCTGTTTCTTTCATTTGTTCAAAATATTTTCCACCAGCAAAAGTATAGCGATTTTTGCGACCTTCTGGTTCTTTGAGCATCTCATTGGCATAGCTTATCAAGTGACCCAAAGCCAAAACTCGTGGAAGCTTCAATAAAGGCATCCCCAAGGACAAGCGAACACTGTTATGCCCAGCTAGACTACCTGTAGCAATCGCCTCGGTATGACCGACAAACAGCCCTGACTTTTCACCTGCACATAGTAAGTTTGATACTCCGTCAACTTTCATACTGTTATTACGAGGTGCCATCGAAAGATAACGTACTGAATTTCCACGCCCGCCCGAATAAGGATCATCATACCTGGCATTCTCCAAACCTTTAATTTTTCTCAGTTTATCTAGTGGATAATAGGAGGTCATTAATTTAACATACCCCGTATCCAGCAAGACCAGATTTTCTGCAAATTCTTTTAGGGCATATTGCTGACATACCTTTATATTGAGTTTATCCATGTTTACATCTTCAGTAGGTACCGGTAAAACCATCATACCTTCTTTTTCCAATTGCATCACCAGTTCAGGACTCAATGACCCTTTACTCAATTTGCAGGATCCACTCATCGCCCCATATTCTCCATCCGTTCGCTGCCCCAAGATATCTTCAACCCCGGCACGTTGGCTTATACTTACGCGCGGGCCGTATGTTGGACATCGTAGGATACACATGGAGCATCCATTGCCATATTTTAAACAATTGCCCATAGGACCGGTTGAACCAGTTGTTTCAATAAAAACATCGCCATGTATCCACTCTTCACTTGCAGTTAAAACACTTTCGATTGTATTACTTTTAATTTTTACATCAATTACTCGGGTCTCCAAAAGCAATTCTATACCCATTGCAGATAGAACTCGACGAACCATAGGCTCAACTAGATTCACATCATAAAGACTAGCATGTTTATGTCCAGGAAAATCAATATTCGTATGTCGTGCTAAACGGTCTGTTATATCAATTAACTCAGGTGCTCCTAATGCTCTTATCTCCTCAGCTGCAGTGTATCTTCCATTATTTCTCATAATTCCACCGACATTACCCAATCCCAAAAGTAAGTCTGTTTTTTCTAATACGGTTACATCGGCTCCTGCTTTTTTAGCTGTTATAGCCGCTGCACAACCTGCCCAACCTCCACCAATAATAACTACTTTACTCATAAATTTATCCTCCCTTCATATAGCAAAAAAGGGTTAAGCTGTGTCTTACATGTTTTTATCCTACTGCCGTCTTTCAAACGAATGTGGCAGCTACCACATATACCTTCACCACAGCAAAATTTAGCGTCATTAGAGCACGTAAAGTAAGGCTTTTCCTGCAATGAGAGCAAGAATTCAGCAATACCTTCATGAAGCCTTTCAGAACCTCCACTAAAAACTAGTTTTATTTCATCCTCTTGTATCCTCATTTTCATATATTCGAGGGTTTCCTGAGGTATCTTGAAACCTTTTCCTTCTAAGAGTGGTTTGTGTACGATATTGCACCCTAATTCATTAAAGTACGTTTCAGTGAAAATCCCACTACTACCCTTATCTAAAATTACTGTTACCTTGTTCCCTGATATAACCAGTTTTTTTGCTACTGGCAACGCCGAAGCCTGGCCCACACCTCGCGCAACAAGAAGTACTTTACTGCCTCTTAACCCTTTAATATATTTAAGACCCATAATTCCATTCCAGTAAGGACCTCTAACTTCTATCTGCTCATTAAGATTTTTAAGAGCTTTAGTCTTGATACCACGGATCTGTAGGGCTGTTGTAATTGTACCTTCATGTTCATCGACCTTCATTACGGACATCGGGGTATCATAATAGTCCGCATTCTCACTACTACGTAAAAACACATATGCTCCGGGTACATTTAGCTCTCTAGCCATATCCTTATGCGTCTTAATTCTTAATATGAATAGCTCCTCGCTAACTTCCTCGCGATGCAAAATGTGGCATAGCTTACTTTGTCTTTGTTCTCTTTTCTGATATCTGTTATTAGTAAACTCCTGATATATACATACTCCCTTCCAGCTTCTACAATCACAAAAAGTCTTGCCCTGCAGCTGAGAACACATAATACATTCCCCGGTTTCAGCCAAGTGACAAGGACAGTATTCTGAGCCGGCATCAATACAATCCAGTATTTTGAGCATACACTCTACCCCCTTACCCTAATTAGATTATTAAATTAGATGTAAAAGGTTCCTTAACAAAAAAAAAATCACCATAATTGGTGACTTTTAATAAATTTATTCTACATCATTAAACAAATCAGGGTGCCAATAAAGTGTCTGCTCATCAGTTGCTACTTCGCTAAAGCCCGGTATTAGCTTGGAATATTTAAAAGCAAAATTGAAAAACAGATGGATCTCCGGTTTAATACGATCAAAAGAACGTAGAATTACCTTGTCTGGGTAAAAAAGATATTGATAATCTGCATCGCGCCAACCTAAACGAATGCTACCTATAATAAGGAAAACGTTACCCCATTCATCTATACAAAAATCATTTAGAATCCCGCGTCCCACTTCCAGAGTGCCAAAAGAAAAACCTAATGTCTGATCAGGTTTACCCATAAATGTTGAAAAATGTTCGAGAATGAAACGACAGGGTAAGCTTATTTCTTCCAGGAGTCTTCTCTCTGTAGTGCATCTTTCCATAAGCAGCTTAAAGCGCAAAGTCTGTGGATGATTCTCTTCCTCTGTTAAATTATATTTTTCATTACAGCGCCATAGTGTTTGCGTTATATCCTCAAATGCTTCCTGATAGCGCTTATCTCTTTCCTGGCGTTTTTCCACTGATTTACCCCCTCTGTGCTGTCTCCTCATTACATACATAGTATACACCACCAGCTTGTAGTATTTCCATATTAACCATATTTCACTTTACGGAATATATTACATTTTCCTTAATACTTTAAAAGCAAAGATTTAGAGTATAGTTTATAAAAAATGTTCTGCCACTTACGCGACAGAACATTAATAATATTAATTAGTTCTTTTCTTAATCTTTCTTGTAATTTATGTATTCTACCAATTTCTTTGAAGCTTCAAAAGGTGTCAAATGACCCAGATATACTTGTTCCTCCATATCTTTAATTGAATCTTGAAATTTCAGATGGAGTAAATACCAAATAGAAGAATTTAATTCTGCCCAGATTCTTGCGCGTCGTTTTGTATCCGCGAAGTATTTTTGTTTTTCTGCAACCCTTTCTATCTCTGCAATTGCTTCTTTAACACCAATACCATCGCTAGCTATAGTACTTACAATAGGTGGTCTTGATTCGATTGGTAGTATACCAAAGGAGCTCTCAAGATGTTCCTTTAATATCTCTGCTTCTGGTTTATCTGACTTATTAATGATAAACATTTCGGCAGTTTCCCGCACACCCGCCTTAGTCATCTGCATCGCATCACCCAACCCAGGGACGAGAACTAGCGTGTTTACATCTACAAATCGCGAAATTTCCGTTTCATCTTGTCCTACACCAATACTTTCGACGATAATCACATCAAAACCAAAGGCCTTATACAAATAAAGTGCACTTTTTGCAGCCTCGGAAATACCCCCCAGACAATTTCGACTGCCAAAACTCCGGATAAAAACACCAATATCAGTATTATGGTTACTCATTCGAACCCGATCCCCCAAAAAGGCTCCACCAGTGAAAGGCGATGAAGGGTCTACTGCAATAACGCCTACAGTATTACCGTTTGCGCGGTATTCTGCTATCAGTTTATCAATCAAAGTACTCTTACCGGCTCCGCCTGCGCCAGTTATTCCAACCACCAAGGTTGGTGTGGGTACTTTCTTATAGGCATAATCCAATAATACCTCTTTTTCCTCTCCACCGTTCTCGACTAAGGTAATCGCTCTGGCCAAACCACGCCGGTTACCCCTTTCGATCATCTCAATTACTACTCCTGTGTCGATTGTCTTGTTCATTCCGCCCTATTCACCGCCCATGATCTGCTTAACGTGTTCAACAATTATATCCGTAGAGGTCCCCGGTCCAAAATTACCTTTAACTCCTATACCCTCAAGGTTCTTGACATCTTCATCCGTCAGTAACCCCCCGGCCATAATCTTAATGTCTGCAGCATCTACCTCTTTAAGTGCCGCAATTACCTGTTTGGCTATGATGAACAAACTTCCTGTCATGTCAGAGAGTGCAATGATATCTACGTCTTCAGTAACTGCTGCATTAGCAATCCCTTCTGGCGACTGATACCGACCTGTATATATTACTTCCATTCCCGCATCACGAAAAACACTAAGGAGAGTTAAAGCTCCCCTCTCATGGATATCACATCCTGATTTGGCCAATAAAATTCTTATTTTCTTATCATTATTCATATTATTTACACTCCTCTATAGCATCTATAATAAACCCAGGTGCATCAATCTGGTTCAATGGATCGAAATTCAAATTATAAGCTAGGCGAACAACACCGGCAAATTCACCTATAGTTACGCCAACTTTAGCCGCTTCAACCACTGCACGGCTAATATTACGATTTTCTTTAGTATCAAGATACAACTGTTTGATGGTTTGTTTAACTTTTGCATAGTCACGACTATTCTTAAATGCAATAACTTCGTCTACACGTTCCTGACGCAGTTGCTCAGTGGGGACCTTGTAGGCACTCCCCCTGACCGCCTTATTTATCGGACCCTCTTCACCCTGGAAAGAATTCACGCCTATAATGAGTCGTTTGCCTTCGGCTTTCTCCCGTTGAAGTTTCAGTCTGTTTTGCTCCATAATACCATTCAACCATCCGCTATCCAGACATTCAAAAATACCACCGCGTTCTTCTATCTCGGCCATATATTCGTTAGCATCTTTTTCCATCTTATCGGTGAGCCATTCAAGATAATATGACCCGCCCAACGGATCAGCAACCAAAGGAATATTTGCTTCGTGTGTAATGATATGTTGGGTATCCAGGTTGAATATCCTGGCTTCATAACCTGGCAAACCAACAGCTTCATCAATACTGGAGGCGTCTAGCGAGTTAACTCCCCCTAGTACGCAACTGAGTATCTGCAAAGTAACCCTGGCAGCATTGTTTAATGGTTTTTGGCTTTGTAAGGATAAACCGGAAGTACGTATCCCAATCTTTAATTGTAGTGCTCTTTTGGTTTTTGCCCCAAACGTTTCTTTGGCAATTCTAGCCCACATTCTTCTAGCTGCGCGGAATTTGGCAATAGTCTCAAAGAAATCAGACTCGGCATCTAGAGCAAATACCATAGCACCATATTCGTCCAGACTAGTGCCGCGTTTCTCTAAGTCTTTCATAACCGCCGTAGCTAAAGACAATGCCCCTCCTAGTTCCTTAACAGCATCCATACCTCCTTGACAAGGGTCAACACCATTAGGAGCTATCGCTTTCCATTTTGGTGTCTTTTTTACCGAGTATTCAATATGATCTAAGCAAACTCGACGTGCCACATGGGTGGGAAAATCCGGAGAAGCGTACACTAGCTTTGCCCGTACCGGATCATTTATGGAATTACCACGAAGTTTTGCAGCATCATAACCATTGTTCTCCATATGGGCTATCAAAAGCGCATGGAAATAAATGAAATTAGAAATACCACAATGGGCCAACTCATAATGGACATTCTCCAAGGGAAGACCCTCGAGCATTTTCTCATATACCGGCAATGCATAGGTCGCTACACCGCCACACATCATGCTGTTCCAGGCTGCCGGATGATCCGGGTCTATACCTGACTGAGTCGGCAAATCAGCCAGTAAACGCAGATCAGTCATACCTTGGGCAATATACTGCTTAAATGATTCATTTGTTTCTTCAGGGGTAGAGTAACTAACAATAAATGACTTCAACCACAAACTAGTCCTGTACATATCGGGATAAATCCCACGGGTATAGGGATATGCCCCTGGATCAGCCAGGTCATTTTCATAATCTAAATGAGCAATGTCATCGGGTTCGTAAAAAGGCTTAACCTCAATATGACTTTGGGTAGCTGTCCTGACCATATGACCTAAATTACGGTCAAATTCTACAATTCCATCTTTTTTCAAATTTATCACTCCTCTTAATTATAAGTTTTCTATACTAAACCGCCATGCACAGTACCACTCCTCCGGATGCTCATCCGGCGGGCAAGCCACACACTCAGTCTTAATCCTGGAGTCAATAGACCTAGCAAAGTTTGTATGTTCCACCAATCCCGCTGACTTACAGGAATAATCATTTAGGCCCTTTCGTTTTCGGGTAGACTGTACCCGGCAATCATTCATTTGTAATACTATGCAATTAGGGCTCTCATCAATTATTGTCTGTACTCCGATCCGTGCATAAAGCCGTAGCTGCAGTGCTTTCTTCAACCCTTCTATTCCCGGGTTCTCCGGTAACTCCAAGAGCTTTCTTACAGACCATGCTTCAAAGGGCGAAAACCATGCCCAGCATGAATCTCCACAACGTTTTGCATCTAACATACCGTGCTTAAATTCAACTTCTTGGAACCAAATACCCTCTAAGGCTAGCCAGTTCAACCCCACATTTTCAATGACTTCCAGGAGTTTTTCTTTAGGCATTTGTAGCAAATACTCAGGGATTCCATCAACCAGCTTGAAACCAAATAATTTACTCAGACGTTTCAATTGTACTTCTTTGTTTTTTTCATAAACTGAGTCCATAATCTCCAAGGCTCTATCAAACCCCATCTGATGCTCTACTTCCTTGAACCAAAAAACATGGTGCACGATAGTTCGGTGAAACATATCCATGGCTAAATTGGCTAACTCCTCGCGGCTGAAATTCTCGACCTTAAATTCCTCTTGTTCCATA
>PHAD01000153.1 GCA_002841595.1 Firmicutes bacterium HGW-Firmicutes-12 | reverse complement strand
TTCTTTTTATTTTTTTAAATCATTTTGTAAGTCATTTTAAAGATGTTTCATGATACCGGATAAGTCAAGTTGATTCATCCGCAAAGCCTTTTCTAGCAATTGGTAAGCGGCTTTTTGTTGCGCTGTTTCCATTGTTTTTCCCTCTTGGAAGCAGTTAATAATCTCATATGCTGTAGCTTTTTCTTCACCTTCCAGCCCTAAACGTTCTACAAAACTGTTTTTTTCTTCATCACTCATTTTTTTGATTGCTTCGGCTATCTGAGGTAGCATAGTTATGGCCTGCACAAATTGTTCCATACTCATTTGATAAGCTCACATCCTTAAGTTATTATCTCTATGACTTTATATTTATGTGCTCATCAATGATACTGTGCATGATTATTTTTAGTACTAGCTGCTGCTTTTTAGCAGTAGCTCCTCAAGTGCTCGACTGAAATGTTCATCATCCTCTTTTGTACGAGCTGATGGCCCTTTAGTCTTGCCTCCTGATCGCCGTATCTTTGCCTTGATATGCCTTTGTTCGAGTAAAAAATCCATTTTTTCTTCGCAGTATATTTTACCATGGGGTGAAACAACATGAACCCCTTTCCCTAATAAAACGGCAGCTAGCCCCCAATCTTGTGTAACTACGATATCTCCTTTTTTCGTGAGATTAATCACTGTTAGATCAGCAGCCTCTGGTTCATTACCTACCACCACCACCTCAAACTCCCCCACAAGATTGTGATTAAAGGATGCGACCATTATTACTTCAGTGCAGTATTTTTTTGCTAGTGTAACTATGATATGTTTTGCTTTTTGGGGACAAGCATCCGCATCAACTATGACTCGTCCGCATTTCTTTATCCTATTCATTTGACCACCTTAGTCCCAGTGGAGTCTTTCTTCAAATGTATTACATTTTCTGTGATTGAGTCAAAAGTATCATCATGGCTAATAACAAACAGCTGTCTAAATGCCTTGGTAACTTGAGGGATAATTCTCGCTAGATTACCTCTTCTTTGCTCATCTAGATTTGCTGTAGGTTCATCAAAGAAGCCTATCCCTAAGCCGGATAGCTGTTTAAGTAGAGCTAGACGTACCGCTAGGGCTGAGGTCATTTTCTCTCCACCGGATAGCTGTGTGAAAACCCGTCCATTTTCTTTTTCATCCTGCATCTCTATGATTTTTAGCTCATAATCATCACCCCAGTAGAGGGTAACATTTTCTTTGGCAATCTGTTGATAGATATAATTCGCTTCACGTCCTAAATGCTGGCGATAAAGCTCGGCTATTCCTTCCCCGCTTTGATTAAGAATGAGTCTAGCGAGTCGCAGTAATTCCTGGGCTTTATTTTCACGACTTATCTCTTTATCTAAATTTATTATCTCTACTAAAACTTTTTCTTTTTCGCGAACTTGACAAGAATATACTTCCACTTCCTGCACGGCATGGTCTAGTTCTTTGCCAATTCCGCCTTTTTCTTCACTCATTTTATTAGAACGACTTCTTAATTCTAACAATAACTCGGGATTATATAGCTTCTGTAATTGCATTAGCGCTTCTTTAAAGTGCCCTTCTTCTTTAAGGCAATGAGTTTCATCGCTAATGGCTTTCTGCAGGTCAATATTTAAGGCTTCATATTTACGGATACTTTCTATGTTCTGCATGTATTGAATATAATCCGCCTCATTTTTAGTTATCATTTCCTGGTTCTTCTGCCATTTTTCTTCGAGTCCTATATAGTCTTTTTGTTGCTCGGTATTAACCGACATTTCCTGTTCCTTTACCTGCAATTCTTTCTCTTTGGTCAACAGCAGATTATCATTGTTTATTGCGTTAATCTGCTCTTTTAATCTCCTGTATCTTTCACGCATTGTTCCTATCTTAGTATCATAAGTAGCAAGATTGCTGTTTATTTCTTGAGAATACCGGTTAAATGAATACTCTACCCTCTTCCAAAAGGCATCGGCCTGGCCCTTCATTTCTGTTAGGGTAGATAACAAGGGAACCAGTATTCTATTTGCATTTTGCCATTCCTGAATTACAAAAGTATGGGTATAAAAGTCTGCATACCCATCTAATTGCTCCTGCACCTTCTCCTCAATAAGAGACATTTCACTATCCAGTTCTATTCCCGTCTTTAGAAAATACTCCTTTGTGTTTACCAAGGCCTGATACAGTGGCTGTATATTCCGAGGATGGATGCTCTGCATGAGGACTTCACGTTCCGTAATAAGTATATCCAGCACATCATTTTCCTGGGCTTTGAGTCTTTCCAACTGCTTTTTCTGATGCTGTAGTAAATGGAACTCCTCCAAGGCCACCTTGGCTGAAAATACTTCTTTGCTAGTATTTATTTCTTCATTTCTAAGCTGCTCAATTATAGGTGTAATTGCTTCTATTTCTCGGTTGAAGTGTTCTTGCAGATTACCCTCTACGTTCAAACACGGCATTTCTAGAAAAGGGCACTTTCCATTCTTAGTAGCTTGACTATTCTCATTTAACGAAATCAATCTAGCTTGATTCTTATTTAATTCTTCGCGTATCCTGTTAAGCTTCTTTTCCAAATCGGCTACACCGGCAGCACGCTTTTCTTTTTCCGCCCAACCTTCTAAAGACCCCTGGATACTTTCTTTCTCTACTAATAACTGCTGGTAACTGTCTAACCTGACCTTGAGTGTCGCATTGCACTGTTCAGCTAAATTTAAGGCTTGCTGTAAAAAAGCAAAAGACTCCTTGTTTTGAGCTAACTTGAGCTGCCCGGATTTAAGCTCCATGTGCTTTTTCTCTACCTGCGCTCTTTGGGCAGAAACCTTCTCTCCCTCTCGTGCAATCTCCTCGATATCTATTTGCAGTTGTTTAATTTGCTTTTCTCGATTTTCTTTGTTACTTTTAATCTCGGTTTGCAACGAAACAATACTATGTTTCAACTCCTGCATTTTATTGTTAATTAGATCCCTTTTCTTCCTTTTTTCCTCCAGGCTTTTCTCGGTTTGCTTTTGAGCTTCATATTCTCTATAGCCTACTTCAGCCTGTGCTACTTTTTTTTTGTTCAACTCAGCTTCTTCAACCTGTACTTGCAAACTCTCTTTGCGCGAAAACAATGTGGCCAAACGAATGCCAAGTTTATGCAGTTCTTGTTGGCTCTTTTCCAGCTCAACTCGGTATTTTTCCTGTATCTGTATCTGTTCTTCTAATAAAGCTAACTCACTCGTTAATTTACGAAATCTCTGCTCCAATTCTGTGGCTTTATTCTGGTTTTCCTTTAATCTTCTACGGCATTCTTCAAGGTCTTCAATTTTAGACATAAGTACTTTCTTTTCACTGTGTTTTTCAGAAATCCTATCTTTGAGTACAGAAGCTATGCTGCTTGATTTATCAAAAGCCTCACGGTAACTCTCAAGCTGAAGGATAGTATTAAATATTTTCTTGCGATCTTTTGGCCTTTCTAAAAATGGGCTAATGAACTTTCCCTGTGAGATACCAATTACATCCTCAAATAGTCGAACAGGATCCAAACCCTTACCAATACCCAAATTAGTAGCCAACCAAGCTCTAACATCTTGGTTTCCATGCAGCTCATTAAGCTCCATGCCTGACTCCTCATCATAAACTGCCCAAGAACCACCCGAGGGTTCACGTAGACGTCGGACAATACGATATAGGCGCTCATCTATAGCCTCTACCACTACAGTAATAGTACCGCTTTTTTCACCCTTTTTTATAAACTGCTTTTGCGTTGAAAAGGGATTGCTATCAAATAGTGCATAGCCTACAGCCTCAATTATTGTAGTTTTTCCTGCTCCATTAAATCCTGATATAAAGTTTACTCCATCATAAAAGTTAATACTTTCTTCACTATAACTCTTAATGTTTTCTAAGATTAGGCGTACTAGTTTCATTTACTCAAACCGCCTCTCCGTCATCTTTTCTCACATCTTCTTGATTTAGAGGATTCTTTTCTTCATCCATTAATTTTTCTCCATGTTTAATTAGCATTTTAATAGCCTCTTCTTCATCCTCTCCAGCGATAACTATTTCCTTCAGCTTTTGCACAACATCAATAACATCATTTAACTTATCCGACTCCCAACTTCTCTCCTGTAGTAGAAGCTGGCCGAATACGTATCGCTCCAAATCTTCCCGTTTGACCAAGCTCCCCATTTCCAAACTGCCTGTTTTAGGAAGATTCAGATTGTTAATTATTTCGACATACAAACAAGAGAATTCTTCCTTTAATTTTTCTGTAAATGCGTTTAAATCAAGGCTCAAAGGGTTGTACGATACTTCTCCAAAAAGCGTTACTTGAACCTGTGCTCCTACCGAAGGCCGTACTGCTGATATATTATTATAGATTGTAGTGTATGCGTCCTCCGCATAGCGCGTCTTTGCAAGGTCGATTGAATAACGAGATATTGGACGATAAATACTCGGAATATATTGTATTTCCTTTTGACCCTCTGACACCTTTACATGATAAAAACCTTTCTCCTTACCAACGTCAAATTCGTCAAGATGTACACATTCCAAAGAACCAGGATTATATCCCCAATCCTCTAATTCATAGCGACTATGAATATGGCCTAAAGCCAGATAATCCACCACTTGCCGCATAGGTTCGAGCTGTTCATATCTTATTCCACCCATTTCATGGGCCAGTAATCTATTCACGGCTGCATGCAACATCAGTATTATGTAATGTTCACCTTTATCTGCAAGATACTTCATGGCCTCTTCTAAACGTCCGGTTGTAGTTATACCAAGGTACCCGAGACCATATATCCTGATACCACGAATATCTAGCCAACTACCACTTCTTGTTTCTTCATCCCACGGAGATAGTATCAGCCTACCATCCTGATAAAAAGGAGTGAGTAAATATATGTATCCTTGTTTATTTAAAAATCCAAGCCACGAACCCCTATCAAGGTAGAATGATTTATCATGATTACCCTCGATTGCTGCAACAGGTATATCAGCTTCTTTTAAAAGAGCTAGTAATTCAACAGCCTGTTGTAATGTTTCCGCATTGATGGCTCTTTTATGAAATATGTCTCCACTGAGAATTAAGAAGTCGACCTGATGCTCCAAGGCGTAGTCAACTACTTGCCGAAAAGCAAT
>PHAD01000152.1 GCA_002841595.1 Firmicutes bacterium HGW-Firmicutes-12 | reverse complement strand
CTAACCTGGGAGGAACACTAGCGATCAGCCGTGTAGCAGGCGAAAATTACGGTACCTACGCAATAACGCCAGCGGGCCTGACATCCAGCAACTATGAAATTACTTATACAACAGGAACCTTAAGTATCACCAAAAAAGCCCTTACCATCACAGCAGAAGACAAGAGCAAAGCATACGGAGGAGCAGACCCGGCCTTTACAGTAAGCTATATCGGTTTCATCACAGGAGAAAATGAATCTAACCTGGGAGGAACACTAACGATTAGCCGTGTAGCAGGGGAGAGTTGCGGCACCTATACCATAACGCCAGCGGGACTGACTTCTAGCAACTATGAAATAACCTATGTCAATGGAAGCTTCACTATTATAAGCAATAATGCATTATTGAGTAATCTGATCCTAGGCAGTATTCCCTTTAGACCCGATTTTGAGTCAGGTATAATCAGTTATACGGCGGGTGTTGGATATAGTATAAGCAGTACAACGGTTACCCCAACGGCAGATGATAATAATGCAACTATTGAGGTTAATGGAACGGCCTTGGCCAGTGGTGAGGCATCTGGACAAATTAATCTTCATGTGGGACCCAACACCATCAATGTGGTAGTAACAGCTGAAGATAGGGTAACTACTAAAAATTACACTATAACCGTATCACGCAACAGTGATTCTAGCGATCCAGAGCCAGATGAAGAAGCACCGGATGCTTTTGTAATAGATAGCAATTCGGTGGAGAAAGAGATATCAACTACTGATGACGGGAAAATCATAGAGACTTTTACCGTTAAGGGTGAGATGCAGGAACAAATCACAGAAGCCAAGGCGGAAGGCAAGACGAGCGTCGAGATTAATGTTGAAAGTAATCAACAGACAACTACAGTAGTCAAAGTACCGACAAATGTCCTGCAGGGTAGCGTTGGAATGAATGTGTCAATAGTAACTCCTAATGCTACTCTTGAACTGCCGACTGCTTTAGTTGAAGCTCTCGCTAATGGAGGCCAGGGTTTGTCCCTAACCGTAGAAAGGGGCAATGCTGGAGTGGTGGCTGCAGAGATGGCCGGTGTTTCTGATGCGTTAGGTTCTCAAGTACTTGGTACGCCAACAGATATAAATACGACAATTCAGGGTAATACATCTATTACTTTGCCTTTGACCGGAATAACCTTACCGAATGAAACCGAAGAAAGGGCTGTTTTCTTAGAAAGCTTGGCGGTATTTGCCATTCACAGCGACGGTGAACGCACAATCATTGCCGGAACCATCATTTATGATAATGACGGTAATCCAGTGGGCATTAGGTTTGCGGTAGATAAGTTCAGTACTTTTACCGTGATTAAGACCCCAACGATAAGAAAGCAAATCACACTTACTATAGGTGAATTAAACGCTACTGTAAATGGTAGCCCATATGTTTTGGATGCAGCACCTTTCATAAAACAGTCAGCTGGCAGAACACTCGTTCCGGTACGTTTTGTGAGCGAAATGCTGATGGCGGATGTGGAGTGGTTGCCGGAAACAAAACAAGTACGTACAACTTACAATGCCAAGGAAGTCAAGCTCACCATCGGTTCGGCGTTTATCATAGTTGATGGTGAAGAGCAGAAGTTGGACTGCCCGGCGGAAATAGTAAATATGCGTACTTACGTACCATTGAGGTTTATCAGCGAGACCCTCGGCGCTTCCGTAGTATGGAACGGTGAAAACAAAACCATTTTTATCAGTAGGTAAATGCTGATAACCACTTTTTGTACCTCCTGGTCAGCCATTTCTTGGAGAGTTTGGTGTAAAAACTCCACCTGAACCCAAGAATCCTGTTTATATAGTTGTAAAATAGAAAAAGATCATGAAGTTTTGAGTTAATAAAACTCTCTTCATGATCTTTTTCTATTTTCTTCAACCTTTGTAAGAGGTACATTTCTATAGTTGCCAACTTTACTTGAATGCATCGTGAATCCTTAAAACTTGATTTCATTATAAAAACATGTATAATTTTAGTATAAAATTAAGAAATTATTAACAAGTTATCATATAGAGAAATTTATTCCTCACAATTTTTGTGGTTTACTGAGAGTGCAGGAGGCAAAGATGAAAAAATTGGTTGCTGGTTTATTAATTTTATTAGTATTCATTAGCATGGGAGTAAAAGAAGCATATGCGGTATCAGACCTGGATAAATTTACAGGTAAATGGACCTGCAAGATAACAAAAGCATCTTTACTAGATCTAGATGGATTAAGACAGCAGGTTGAAAAGATCAACGGCTCAAAAATTCCCAACGAACAGTGGGAAATGATGAGGGCAACGCTAACAAGCAGTCAGACTTCAGCAATAAATGAATTGCAAAACAAATCTTTCATCATGGATATATATGATAGCTACCAGACCGGAATAACCGCAGATATAATCAGTTCAGATGGTACGAAATCGACCTCGCAGTCGACTTCTGTTTCGGGTGAATCTTTGGTATTTCATTTTAACCAATTCTTACTTCCCGAAGCTAGTTCCAAGAGCATTTGTACAACTAGAGTTGTTGGAAAAAATTTAAACGGAAGTGTGGCAATCGAAACTAATATAAGCAAAAGCGGCCTTATCTTAACTCTTAAGTCTTCTCTTGATTTTGTCGGGACCATGACGGAGTCCTATGCTGCACCGGAGGAACCCAAAGAGCCCACTCGGATCGATATTATTAATGCTCTAGGTGAGTCTGTAGATACATATTATGGGAAAGTAGGTTCAAAAGCATCTTTTGATTATAGAATATATCCGTCAGATTATGATCTTAGTTATATTAAACTTCTGGAATGGTATGTAAATGATGAAACGATTGCAACAGTCGATCAAGGGGGTCTTGTATCGTTTGGCAAGATAGGAGAGACCCAACTGGTCGTGTGGATAAATGGTGATTATGATTTGTCGGATTCCATAACCATAGTTGTAGAGGATAGCAGCACTGCTGATGAAAAAGGACAGACTTCTTCGGAATTTTCTACGCAAACTATGGCGAGTGATAATAATACGACGGATACAAAGAGCGCCGGAGACTCTTCCAACGCCGAGGTAAACAACTCAGTCCCATCTTCCCAAGACAATGGGAATGACAATAAGAAAGAAGATACGGGCAAAATCATAGAAACTGTAGAAAAAGCCACCTCCAATTTCTCAGATGTCGTTTCAAAAGTAAGCCGTTTTGTGCCTGCGCCAGAAACAATGGCCAAGGTTCCTCTTTTGGATTTGTTGGTATTTACATATGAGGTGGATAAAGATAATAGGCAAAACCAAGGATTTGGAGATCCTGATAAGCATTCTGAACAAAAAGCCTTTTGGGGAAACGTGGTCGCAGCTGGTCCAATTGGTGCGGTGCCCAAAGCTCTCGATGCTGTTTTAGAGGTTTCTAAGAAAATAGGTTGGGATTTTGACTTTTCATTTGAGAAGACAATAAAAGGCACGACGAACTTCCTTTTTGATATGTTTGGCTCTAACAGTAAAGCAAGTATTGAAGAAATCAAAAAGAGGCATTTGAAAAACCATTATGGTATTATAGGTGGTTTTGGTGCGTGGACGGCTAGTGCAATAAACGATATATCCAACTGGGGCAGAAAAACAAAAGAGCAAATCGATAAACTGGAATAGGAGAATTATTATGAATTGCGAAAAATGTAATCAGATTATCCCGGAAGACAGCAAGGTTTGTCCTTCTTGCGACATAGAGAATGATGAAAATGAGAAAAGCGAGCAAAACATAACTGCTGAGCCATTGACCGCACCTCAAGTGACAAATAAGCAGGCGCAAAAGCCTGAGATACCGCGACAAAAACTGGAACCTGTATTATCGGTTGGAAAGATTTTATTGTTTTTGGTTTTAATGGCCATCCCAGTTGTTAACCTGATTATAGTCATCAAATGGTCGTTTAATAAAAACATCAATAAGAACCTCAGAAATCTTTCAAGGTCTATGCTTATTGTCTTTGGTTTAACTGTAGTGCTCTATGCTTATCTTCTCTTTATTAAGTAAAGATAGTTCAACCTAGTCTTTTCTTCTTATGTCTTAACAGACGAAGTAACTGTAAATAAAAACGTAAAGAATAACCAACAAATAAACACACGCCGCCCAGGTGTGTTGTTTTGTTTTTCATTTAATCAATCATCAACTCTCCGGGCGCTAATGAAGAGTTGATCCTAGATTGTCGCGTTATTACCGCCACCAACCGTACTAATAAACTCAAAAAGCTTGGGATCTAGGAAAGTAAATATAAATGCCAGTGGAAACATATGTTTCCACTGGCATTTATATTTACTTTCTTACTGCGAATGGGGAGAAGCGAGAAAAAAATTGATAAATACATTACATCATGGCAAAAATAGTTTCCATACCAGGGCGGATCTAAGCAACCCAAAATCCTCCGAATGGCCTAACAGTAAGGCATACCAGTAATAACAGGTATTGGCATGAATATTGCTAAATATCAGGACATAATACATAAATTTCATAAATGGAGGCATTCAAGATGATTATCGGTGTACCAAAGGAAATAAAAAACAATGAAAACAGGGTTGGGATAACACCTGCAGGTGTAAAGGATCTGGTCAATGCCGGTCATAAAGTTTGCATTGAAAAAACCGCAGGGTTGGGGAGCGGGATTACCGACGGCGACTACGAACAGTCCGGTGCCCAGATGATGGCTTCCGCGGACGAGGTCTATGAGCGGGCGGAAATGATTATCAAAGTAAAAGAACCCTTAGCTCAGGAGTATGAGTTGTTTAAAGAAGGACAAATCTTATTCACTTATCTGCACCTGGCTCCAGAACCGGAACTTACGCAGGCACTCTTGGAGAAAAAAGTTGTGGGCATCGCCTACGAAACCGTGAGGCTTCCTAATGGGACATTGCCGCTTTTAACCCCGATGAGTGAAGTGGCAGGACGGATGTCGGTTCAAATCGGTGCTCATTTTCTTGAAAAACCATTTGGTGGGCGGGGAGTTCTGTTAGGTGGTGTGCCTGGAGTGGAGCCAGCCTATGTGGTTATTGTTGGCGGTGGTATCGTTGGAACCAATGCCGCTAAAATTGCGGTAGGTATGGGGGCCCAGGTGACTGTAATTGAGAAAAACCAGGATCGTCTGGTTTT
>PHAD01000151.1 GCA_002841595.1 Firmicutes bacterium HGW-Firmicutes-12 | reverse complement strand
CCTTTGTTTATCCGAAGGAATATCCTTCGTTGGGACGGAGAGAAGATTTAGCCACTATTGAACAGGTTAAAGTTGTTGAACTGTCTTATAAGGAATTGGAAAGACAAATACTTGCCCATAGGGATTATTATGCTTATATTCCCTATGTATTGTTCCAGAAAGAAAGCGTGAATTTAACCCATAAGATTCAAGGTGTGGTTCGTTCAGGAACACGATATAAGCTGCCTAAGAACTATGAATTGGTGAATTGCGGAAGCAAAAATGCTCCAAAGGTTTACAGACGTTGGAACAAGGTCGAAGTGATTTATGGAAGTGCTACGGCTTTAGCTGATGAAGCGTTTATGGTTGATGAGGACAATATAGTTGCCTTCTTAATGTAGGAGGGATAGTGATGGACGAATATGCCTTGGCAAAATCAAACCCCAAAGAGGATATCCAGACTCATACAAATGAGTTATTAAAGAATATGGATATATTAAAAGCACTCTATCCCAGTCTTTCTGCTAGTTGGGATTCAATGTGGGATTTGTTGTATTGGGCTTGTGTTTATCACGACTTAGGAAAATTGAATCCTAAGTTCCAAGAACGAGTTAAATTCGGTAAGCGTACTACAAATGAAATTCCCCATGGTCTTTTGAGTCTGGCTTGTATTAATCATAGAGAGTTAAAAAAAAGACATGAAAAAAATGACCTAAAGCTATTGTTTCAGGCGGTGGGGTATCACCATGACCGAAAAATGCCCTTTCAGAACGCCGATATAGAGAAAGAATTTGAAGGTCTGCGAGCTCCACTTGAACGTTTTGTGTATGATAAGCTGCCGCAAAAATTTCTCGCCCAGGAAATAGATCAGCGATATTTCAGTGTCAACGAAAGGTTTTATGAAGAGCAAGGGGAGCAATTCTTTCGATTTATTATGCTGGAAGGGTTGCTAAATCGTTTGGATTATGCCGCCAGTGCTCATATACCGGTCGAGAATCCTAATGATTTTCTGAATGAAGCGATGGAAGGCTTACTGGGTCGTTGGCAAATGAAAAATCAAGATACACAATGGAATGATTTGCAAATCTATATGCGAAACAGTGCGGATAAAAATGTTATCGTAATTGCGCAAACAGGCATGGGTAAGACGGAAGCGGGTCTATTATGGCTTCAGAATGACAAAGGTTTTTTTACCTTGCCGTTAAAAAGTGCCATTAATGCAATTTATCAGCGTATCACGGAAGATGTTGTATTAGTAAATGTGGAAGAGCGCGTTGGGTTGCTTCATTCGGACACGTATATAAAGTATCTAGAGAAGAGCCAATTTGAGTTGATAGATGGTGATGATATTATTTCTCCAGATATGTATTACACTAAGACAAAGCAGCTATCATTACCCTTAACAATTTGCACGTTAGATCAAATATTTGTGTTTGTTTTTCGCTACAAGGGCTTTGAGCAGATTCTGGCTACTTTGTCTTATTCCAAAGTAATAATTGATGAAGTTCAGATGTATTCTCCTGAATTAATTGCTTATTTAGTACTTGGATTGAGTTATATTACACGACTGGGTGGTAAGTTTGCTATTCTTACAGCTACCTTGCCAAGAATTTTCATTGATTTGTTGCAGGCACAGCAAATTTCTTTTGATGGTCCCCACGTTTTTATTAATAATCAGATTCGACATAGTGTAAAAGTACTGGATAAAGAAGTCAATGCTGAAGATATAGTCAGTTTTAGTTCACAATACGATGGCAAGAGAATTCTCGTGATTTGCAATACTGTAAAAAGTGCTGTCAGTATTTATCATCAGCTTGCAGAAATGGTGGGAAAGCAGCAGATAAATCTATTGCATAGCTGTTTCACCAAAGTAGACAGAGCTAATAAAGAGAAGGAAATACTGAGAATGGGGCAGAGCTTGAGTCGCGAAAGGTGCATTTGGATATCGACTCAAATCGTAGAAGCTTCTCTGGATATTGATTTTGATCTGCTTTTTACGGAGTTATCTGATCTAAACGGCTTGTTCCAACGGATGGGAAGATGTTATAGGAAAAGGGAATTGGACAAATCCTACAATTGTTTTGTATTCACCGGCGGCGATAAACGTTGCAGCGGAGTTGGTGTTTTCATAGACAAAGAGATACATAGACTTTCTAAGGAAGCGATATCACTGGTTGATGGAGTGATCAGTGAAAGCCAGAAGGTAGCTATGGTAGATACGCTCTATACAAAGGAAAAGCTACCAAAGTACTATGATTCCATCACTGAGCTTATCCGTTATGTGCAAAGTTACCAGTCTTATGAACTTGATAGAAAAGAAGCAAGGAAGAGATTTCGTGATATTGATACAGTTAGTGTGATTCCGTATAAGGTTTATGAAGAGCATGAAGCGGAAATCAAAAGTGCAATTAATGTCTTGCAAGCTGATTATAGTGGAAGGAATGGGGCTCAGACTAAAATTATTAAAACAAAAGCACGAAGTAGGATTTCCGATTTGACTGTAGATATATCGTCGTTTCTAGCACGAAATATTGAAACGACAACAATTAGAATTAATGATTATGAGCAAATATTATTAGCTAAAAGCGATTACAACAGTGAAGAGGGAATTATTAGACCGAAGTTAAAGTCGAGTGCAGATATTAAAGATTTCTCAGACCATTCTTTCTAGACTTACTAGATTAACAAGGCAAGAATTCTAACGCCAATTAAGTCCATACTTCTAGGAGGCTTGGGTATGCGTATTACTGGAACAATGTTTTATTATTACTTTGTTTGTCGGCGAAAACTATGGTGCTTTTATAATAACATTACCTTGGAGAATGAAAGCGAGAGAGTACTGCTGGGGAAGTTGATTGATGAATCGGCTTATGGCAGAGAGCACAAGCACATAATGATTGATGAAACCGTAAATGTGGATTTTATAAAGGATTGGAAGGTGCTTCACGAAGTAAAAAAAAGTAAAAGTATTGAAGAGGCATCCATTTGGCAAGTGAAATACTATCTGCATTTCCTAAAAAAAAGAGGTATACCCATTGAGAAGGGACTTCTGGACTATCCCAAACTAAAAAGACGTCAGGAAATATTTTTGATGGTGGGCGATTCTGAAAGAATTGAAGAAATCATAACAAGCATAGAAAGTATTGTTTCGCAGGAAAAGATGCCGCCGACAATTGACTCCAAAATCTGTAAAAGCTGCGCTTATTATGAATATTGTTACGTTTGAGGAGGAACATTATGGCGGAGAGCTTTTATTTATTTGCTAATGGGGAATTACAAAGGAAAGACAATGTATTACGGGTTACCACGTCAGATGGCAGATTTAAAGATATCAAAGTAGAAATGACACGAGATATTTATGTATTTGGAGAAACCAGTTTAAATACAAAATGCTTGAATTATGCAGGACAGTTATCTATACCCATGCATTTTTTCAATTACTACGGGTTTTATACAGGAAGCTTTTATCCAAAGGAAGAAAATGTATCAGGGAAATTGCTTATTGAACAAGTAAATTATTATACAAATGGTGATAAACGGTTGGAAATTGCTAAGGAATTTGTTGATGCTGCTAGCTATAATATTCTTAGAAATCTACGCTATTATAATGAAAGAAACAGAAATTTGGAAGGTTGTATGCTGGAAATAAAAGCTTTAAGGCGAGGCATTGCCCAAACACAAGATGTCAATGAACTAATGGGGATAGAAGGGAGTATCCGGCGGTCTTACTATAGTGGTTGGAAGCAGATTATAAATCAAGAGATTGAATTTGAAAAAAGGGTAAAGCGTCCACCTGATAATATGATTAATACCTTGATCTCTTTTGTGAATTCCCTGGTATATGTGACTTGCTTGACAGAAATCTATAAAACGCAGTTGCATCCGGCGGTCAGTTATTTGCACAGCGCAGGAGAGAGAAGGTTTTCTCTGTGTTTAGATATTTCGGAGGTGTTCAAACCACTAATTACAGATCGATTGATATTTTCCATGTTAAATAAAAAGATGCTGACTGAAAAAGATTTCGATCGCGAGTCAAACTTTTGTTACTTAAAGGATGCGGGACGTAAACGTTTGTTGCAAGAATATGATGAAGGCTTGCAGCGCACCATTCATCATAAAGGGCTTAACAAGAATGTATCTTATCGATATTTAATTCGACTGGAATGCTATAAACTGATTAAACATTTAATGGGGGATAAGAGATATGAAGGGTTTACTATTTGGTGGTGACGATGTACATTATATTGGTTTATGATATTGCTATGGACGAAGGGGGAGCGAAAGCATCCCGGTGGATTTTCAAAACGTGTAAAAAATATCTCACTCATGTTCAAAAATCAGTTTTTGAAGGAGATATTACACCAGGTTTGCTGAAAAAGCTACAACTTGAGTTAAGTAAGTATATTCGACCGCACAAGGATTCGGTATTAGTATTCAAAAGCAGAGAGGAGCGTTGGTTGCAAAAGGAATTTTGGGGTAAAGAGGATGATAAAACATCAAATTTTTTTTGATTACTAGAATTCTGTCGATCTCTGATACTGCAATTTAACGTGTAGATCGACAAAAGCTAGAAATGTTGTTAGTTTGGTTAAATGTAGGTGTCATTTCATAATACTTGCAGGTAAAAAAAGAGGTATGAAACTGATGATCGACAGAAATGGGTCTGGAATCTCAGGAATAATAGGGCTTTTTAAGTGCGGAGCCATAATCCAACCATTGTGGAATGTAAATTTCTACAGTTTCTTCTTGTAGTTCTTCGGGTACAAAGCCATAATCCAACCATTGTGGAATGTAAATGTTTCTTTTTCTGTTATCTTCATATTCCCAACACCAAAGCCATAATCCAACCATTGTGGAATGTAAATAAAAATAGTTTCAACTAAAATATATCATACTATTAAAAGCCATAATCCAACCATTGTGGAATGTAAATTTGACCACATCTAGCACAATTAGTTCCTGTCATTGCCATAATCCAACCATTGTGGAATGTAAATACGGTTATTTTCTTTTATTTCGTCTAGTTGTTTAGCCGCCATAATCCAACCATTGTGGAATGTAAATCCAATAACAACTCCTTATTATTTTTTAATTACAGCCATAATCCAACCATTGTGGAATGTAAATCCTCCTATTCTTCTTCAACAAGATTATTATTATTAGCCATAATCCAACCATTGTG
>PHAD01000150.1 GCA_002841595.1 Firmicutes bacterium HGW-Firmicutes-12 | reverse complement strand
CAAATCCGTTGGTTGCGGGTTCGATTCCTGCCGCCCCTGCCACTACTAAAACCAAGACTCGCAGGTAATTGCGAGTCTTTTTGTTTGTCGTATAAAACCATGTTTTTATGTGTTTGACTACTATTTGACTACTTTCGATCAGTAAACCTTCATTTGATAAATTATAAATCCCTATTTCTTTCTCAACTTACGATATACCTCGGGCAGCAGCAGTCTTATAACCTTGCTCATAAATTCCTCATCCTTAAACATTCTGACGAAAAACTCTTCGTTTTGCTTATAGCGCAACGCGGCAATATCTTTTATTTGCTGTTCAAAAATTCGTATATGTACCAGCGATCCATAACCCTCTACCTTAAACCTTATCCGGCGTAATACGCCGAAAGGTTGCTCATTCTCTTGACTTTTTATATTATTAGTCATCATCTTTCTAATATGGCTTTCAAGTATATCAAGCTCAAATATATTTACCCAGTGGGACGGTCTTCCCATACACCCCACAACCATAACTAAATGGTTTAAATCATTCAGAGAGCGTCACAATCTCCCTCCTTTGAAGTTTCATGGGTTAAGGCATACTAACGCCACCTTGCTAATAGGTCAGGGCGTAGACGTTCAGACAGTGGCTAAAAGATTAGGCCATACAAAAGCTACCACTACAACCAGTGTATACAGCCACTTTTTAAAAAGACCGGATGTGGAAGCTGCAGACAAATTACAAAATCCCTTAAACAAGAAGACCGAAGTTAATAATAAAGAAGCATAGAAACACCTGGGTTAATCGCCCAGGTTTCTCATTTCTACTTGTTTTTTTATATTTTACGTTGGGTACTATTTGGGTACTAAAGGTACAAGTAGTACCCAAAGAACACCTCATTCTACATAAGGCACGAATTAACAAACTCTTTATTGCCAAGCCCTGCGACAATATACAAAAAGGTAGTAATACTTCTCACGATGACTCCAAATCCGTTGGTTGCGGGTTCGATTCCTGCCGCCCCTGCCATGTAAAACAAGATTTAGCAGAAAAGCTAAACCTTAATTTGTTTTGGACAAACCAGCGCCATTCTTAGTTTCCGTGAGAATGCTTCATATATCTAATTGATTACGCTTCAATAATAATTGTTTCGCTACATATACACTCCAACTTCATCCTCTATTTTATTGAATATATCATCTTACATACAGAATCTCCTGCTGCAATGGTTTTTTCAATATACATTTCCAGTCTTTCCTCCCCTGTAAGAACTCTTAACATTTCTAAATCCATTTCCATCATGGCTTCGCAGACTTTATAATGCGTGTTCCCGAGTTCAAAAGGACATACACTTCCCTGAACATGCACTGAATTTCCCTCCATTTGAATTGTTAGAGGCATTCCTCCATCATTGCACATTTTGGCAAATGACGTCATTGCTACCTCAAAACTCTCTGGATTCCATTTCTTTTTAAACCCGGAACCCAACTCTCGACCATATGACCCATATGTTTGCTTAATGATGGGTAAAACCATCTCCCCCAGCTGCTCATAGAGGGATACACATAGTTTTCCATGCAAAGATTGTATGTTCGTTCTTTTTTTCCCATTTGACATAAATCACTATCACTCCTTATGCTGAAATATTATTGCCTGTATAGATTTAAATGTCTGTAAAAGAGGGTCTCAATGTATGAATTGAGACCCTCTTTGTTGTATAGAAAAATGATATTGACCCTAATTATTACTTTTGGGCCTCAATGTTCCTTCAGGCTGCCCTCAATGATATCTTTTGCAATCTGATTAGGTACATCCTCATAATGATCATACTCCATACTGAAGGTTCCGCGTCCTTGCGTTATCGACTTAAGATCAATGGCATAACGATACATCTCAGACAATGGCGCTTGCGCTTTAATAATCTGCCATTTGCCTTGTGGTTCCATGCCCTGGATACGTCCCCTCTTTCCATTAAGATCGCTGATGATATCTCCCATAAATTGATCAGGCACATATACTTCCACATTCATTATCGGTTCCATAAGAACTGGATTTGCTTTCTCTACGCCTTTTTTGAAACACATGTTAGCAGCTATTTTAAAGGACATCTCTGAAGAATCAACATCATGGTAGGAACCGTCATATAATGTGACTTTGAGATTAGTAACCGGATAGCCCGCTAATATCCCTTCCGACATTGCTTCCCTTACTCCTTTTTCTACAGCCGGATGATAGTTTTTCGGAACAGACCCACCAAAAATTGTCTCATCAAATTCGAAATCATTATCTGCAAATGGTTCGAATCGTAGCTTCACATGGCCATATTGTCCGTGTCCACCGGACTGTTTCTTATGTTTATACTCATACTCGGCAGTCCCTCTAATGGTTTCACGATAAGGCACCTTGGGTGTACTGGTGGTAACCTCTACACCAAATTTACGACTCATTCTTTCAATAGTAATATCTAAATGTTGTTCACCCATACCAGTTAAAATTGTTTGTTTAGTCTCTTTATTCTTTTCTAACTTCAACGTGGGGTCTTCTTCAACTAATCTATTCAAAGCCATACCTACTTTATCTTCATCATTACGCGATTTCGCTACTACTGCCACTGCAAAAGTAGGTTCAGGGAATCTGACTCCTTCTAATGGCTCTGTTTTTCCCTTTATACCAAGGGTATCTCCAGTAGTAGTATCCGTCAGCTTAGCAATAGCTACAATATCCCCAGCCTGCGCTTCTGTAACATTCTCTTGGTTCTTCCCTCTCATAACAATCAATGAGCCGTAACGTTCATCTTTTTCTTTATTAACATTATTAACGGTAGAATCACTTTTGAGGATACCTGTTACAACACGTAAAAAGCTTAGTTTCCCTACGAAGGGATCTGCTAGTGTTTTGAATACAACAGCAGCAAGGGGTTCCGCAATTAAATCCTTGCCCTTAACATTTGGAACATCTTGAGGTGAAGGCATTAATTCCACAATCGAATCGAGCAAAGAGTGAATACCAATATTTTTCAAAGATGAACCACAAAATACCGGAACAACCCTTGTGTTCGCTACTCCATCTTTTAAACCTTGATAGATCTCTTCATCAGTAAGCGGCTCTCCTTCGAGGTATTTCATCATAAGCTCATCATCGCCTTCTGCCGCGGACTCCATTAAGGCTTCTCTATAAGTATCAACTTCACTTTGAATATCTGTGGGAATTGGGATTTCCTTCATTTTGGTACCCTCGGTCGTAAACGCCTTTTTAGTAAGTACATTCACAACTCCGGAAAAAGCATCCTCGCTCCCTATCGGGATCATAAGAGGTGCAACATTATGACCAAAATGCTCTTTTAAATCATCAATTACCTTTCTATAATTTGAATTCTCACGATCAAGCTTATTAACAAAAATGAAACGGGGAAGCTTGGCTTCTTCTGCTGCATCCCAGTGGACTTCTGTCTGAACTTCCACCCCAGCTACTCCATCAACAACGAGAATTATGCTATCCACTGCTCTTAAGGCGCTCTTTACTTCACCAATAAAATCAGCATAACCAGGGGTATCCAGAATATTGATTTTTGTATCTTTCCATTCAACCGGGGCCATGGTAGTACTAACTGTAACTTTTCGTTTAATTTCCTCAGGAAGATAATCTGTAGTAGTAGTGCCTTCATCAACTCTTCCCAGCCGTGTAGTATGATTTGCGTTATACAGCATGGCCTCTGTCAGAGAAGTCTTACCCGCTCCTCCATGCGCTAGAATGCCCACATTTCTGATTTTACTGCTTGGATAAACTTTCAATACACGTCCCTCCTTAGGATGTTTTTATATCAATTGCCAGCGGGCAAATCATATAAGTGTTAACACTCTATTAAGTTATACCTCATAAAATGTTAAATTCCTTCTTTTTTTATTAACCGATTTTTAGTAGATACCATTTATTCATTATATTATTGCCATATCATCTCATTTTTGTAATATCTAACTAAAGACTAATGATATTTTCTATATATCCCACATACTTATTGATAGGTAATTCTATTGGGGGGTAAATAAATGGGTCGTCAATCATTTTTAAAGGGCGCCTTCATCTTAGCTTTTGCCAGTGTACTTATCAGGACTATAGGCTTTATTTACCAGATCATAATAATACGTTTGATAGGAACTGAAGGAATTGGTATCTTTAATATGGTATATCCCTTGTATATTACCGCCTTAGTATTTGTTACAGCAGGATTACCCCTTGCAATAAGTAAATTTATTTCTGAAGAAAAATCATATAATAAGGTCGCATCCGAAAACTTGTTAAGTGTATCTATTACAGTTCTCATATTAACATCAACTATCGTTTCTCTTCTTTTGGTATTGTTCTCGCCATATTTAATCAGAGCGATTTACACTGATTCTCGTGTTATTCCGTCCTTCTTAATTCTAGTGCCGACACTTCTCCTATGCGCTGTTTCATCTGCTATTAAAAGCTTTTTTCAAGGAAAACAAGATATGCGTCCAACCGCTCAATCACAGTTAATTGAACAAATTATTCGTTTTTTAACAGGTTTAATCCTGGTATATCTACTTTATCCTCTAGGACTAACATGGGCCGCAGTTGGTCTTTCTATCGCCATACTAATTAGCGAAATAGGAGGCTTTGTTTATCTTCGTATTTCTTTTCGCAAATATTCGCCTACTGCTAAACTTGTTACTACCCCCTCAAGTAAAGTAATCATAAAACTATTCTCTTTTGGTATTCCCGTAACAATTACCAGACTTGTTTCTACATTTTTAATCGCAGCCGAAGCAAGTCTTATTCCTCGTCAATTGATGAAAGTCGGAAGTACACTCTCGCAGGCAACATCATTTTATGGAGAACTTACTGGTGTTGCTTTCACTCTTCTCATGGTTCCTTCTACTTTGTCTTTCGCTTTAGCCACGTCCATAGTACCAGCCGTTTCTGAAGCGGGAAGCCTTAATAACAAAAACGAACTCCGCCAAAAAAGTACTGAAGCAATAAACATTACTCTTTTAGCTGGAGTTCCATGTGTCTTAATCCTCTATTTCTGGGGCTCAATAATATCTAGCTTGCTTTTTAAAGCTGAGCTTGGTGGTCAATTACTGCAGTTCCTGGCCTTAGGTGGCATTTTTCTTTACGTGGCCCAAACCTCTACCGGTATCCTGCAAGGAATTGGCTGTGTGAAAACCATTTTTTTTATAACTTT
>PHAD01000149.1 GCA_002841595.1 Firmicutes bacterium HGW-Firmicutes-12 | reverse complement strand
CCCGCCGCTAATATTAACATTCGTACTACCTGTAACAGCTCCGTATCGACCGCCCCCCGTCAACCAAATAAGACTTCCTCCAGTGACGGTGATACTCGTATTGCCGTCAACGTTACCTTCATCAAACCCACTACGACCATACCCACCGCCATAGATATCTGTGACTTTACCGCCGAGCATTGTTATTTTAGTGTCACCTGTCAAATTCGCGGTATTGCTTCCACCATAAATCCAATAGGAACTAAGGTCGTAGCCGCCTGCATTAGCGCTGCCGGTTGCCCCGCTAATGGTTTGAATAGTATCTCCACCATCGATTACTCCATTGCTGTTGGCATCAAGATAAACCACAGTATAATCAGCCGTCGTACCCGCGGCCAGTATCATGGCGTTACCATTGGCAAATATTAATGGGATCGTAGGGAATTGGGCATTTGGTTCAGCTGTAATATCCACCGCGAAAGCTCCAATCGGAAGAAGCATCATTCCCAGACACAGAACCATAAGCATACTTAAGATTTTGATACTACATAATATTTTTCTTTTCATTTTTCTTTCTCCTCTTCCAATCTCCCACACTGGCCAATCCAGTGCGGTATAAGTTTATTAAACACTGCCACATGTGTGCTTTCCCTGACCGGAATAATATGCTATATTACTCCAGCTGTGGCGCTCTGTCATAAACCGCATTCTTACTTTTGACAGTTAAACTAATAGTTCAATAAAACACAAACATTAAAGCAAAGCTTACCCCCCTTTTTTGAATATTTTGCTTATTCAATCATATCACTGAACTAATCTCCAATACTCTTGTCTGCATGAGATGTCGTTTTTCCGTCATGAAATGTAATGCTTCCGTTTAATAGGGTGGCTATCGTATCTGGTAAAACATAGCTAAAGAAAAAGTCCTGTAGTTACGTCTGGTTCGACGCCTACGGGACTTTGACTATCCAGCTCTATCACAGGGGTGGTTAGTTTATTTCGAACTTCGTACCATTATCGGTACCGCCTACGCCATCCTCTTGAATCACGTATTCGTAGCTCTTTCCGCTTCTGCTTTTCCATTTGATTTTTTCTCCCGGGATCGTTTCAGACTGATATGTTTTAATCACAAGAGTCTGATTGGACAGTTTTTCTATTCTGTTGAAGGTTTCCTTCTCTTTTAATTCATTTGTTTTTTCGTCCCAGCTTAATTCAATTTGCTCAATATCAAATATTTCTCCTACGACGATTACTTCAATGTATTCCTCTCCGTCCTGCAGTCCGTCCAGAAGAATAGTGTTCTTATCCTGTAATGATAAGGGCTTTTCATAATATGCCTTTATCGTTACTTCTTCTTGTTTATTAGCAACAGCGGAGCTTGAAGCCGCCGGCTCACTAATCGGCTTTTCATTTGTCGGATTCCCTGCACATCCCGAAAGACTGATAGTAAGAAATAAAACTAACAGAGTCACAAAAATTCTCATAGCGCCCACTCCTCTCATTTTTCCCGTTATCATTTAATAAAAGTGGTAAGTTTTATTTTGATTGTTGTTGCGCTGCACCAGTTTCTGTTTCTGTACGTTAAATTCAATGCAGACTCCTTTCTCATAAATTCGATAATGCATACAGCACAAATTATACCACCTATAAACCCCTTCAAAGCGCATCTGCATGAGATGTCGTTTTTCCGTCATGAAATGTACCCTCACAAAATAACTCTCACCTTAAAAACCCCGCTTTCAGCGGTGAAGGAGCACAACCCCCCATATTTTTGCACGGTCGCCGCGATGCTTTTGGTTCCAAAACCTTGGTTTTCTTCTGCACTTATGGGCATATCCTCTACAAACTCGACCTCGCCGCTGAAGTTGTTCATAACTTGAATAAATAGCTTATCATTTTTAGACTTGCAGCTAATACTTATCTTCCTGTCATTGATCTCTTTAATATTCCTGCTGGCATTGATTGCGTTTTCTAAAGCACTAGATAGAATAATGCACAAATCCATATCCGACACTTTACAGTCCTGGGGAATATATACTTGACACTCTACCTTAGTTTTTTCATTTGTCGCCCTCTTAATATAGGGCGACAAAATTAAATTCACTGTATGGTTGTCGCAGTATTTTATTGTCACTGTGTCCTCAAGATTTGTCTCAATTTCCGTTATGTATTTTTTTATTTCTGCAAGCTTCTTTTCAGCTAAATATCCATTTATCAATTGGAAATGGTGGCGCAGGTCGTGGCGATGAATAATGGCGCTTTTCTCTGATTCCTTCACCGCTTCAGAGCGAGCCTCTAATGCAGCCACCTGCATTGCTAAAATGTCCTGCTCATTTTGCAGGATAAGCTGCTCTCTGGTTTGCTTAAAAAGACGTAAAATTAAGACATAGGCTGCAATGATCAAGATAGCAACCAACGTGTCAACCCATAAAAGTGTCACCTCTCTCACCAACGCTACGTCATACCTGCCAATTAAATAGGTGAATGCATTGTAAGAAAGCGGTATCAAGCAAAACACTGCCCAGCCTTTTTCTGTATGGCGAAGCATATACAGAAATAAGGGACGAAAATACTTGTAAACAATAGACGTCAAGGGCAGATACATAACCAGGGAAACAACACTTGCTATCACATCATTGTAGCCAAAAAAAGATGCAACGATATGCCCTATCAAAATGGGAGGGGAGTATAAAGCGATCACTGTTAGAAGAACAAAAACCAGCTTAGCCCCTCTATACTTCGATATAAACCAGAATCCAATAAATAAGGGTATCTGTACAAAAACAGGATATAAAATCATGAAGCTCTCATAACCCAAACTAAGCCAAACAAACCCTCCAGAGACAAGTAAGATGATCATAAATAGCCCCATCAGGTAGATACCCTTTTTGCGCTTTACCTCAATGTCCAACAGAATGTACATCAAAGTGATACTGTAAGCAATGGTAATAATGAATCCTATCAAATCCATTGTGGCAAGCTACCTCCATTATCCTATTTCTCTGTTTGTCGCATCTGCTACTCCAAAGCATAGCATCAAAAATAATCATCAGGTTAGGCATCCGCATGAAATGTCATTTTTGCGTCATGAAATGTAAATTAATAGAGAATTATTTCCATTATATTGATATAATTAACATCAAACTAAAAATCGCTATTTGCGATGACAACAAGCAGGAGCTTATACATATCAGACGTCTGGTGGATCAATTATTCGTTTAAGGCAGAAGATTAAGAGGTTTAATTGGAGGGGAAAAAGCTTGCAAAATATTATAGGATCTCTTTTTTCCTTAATATTCTATATTGTTTTGGTATGTATGCTCTTGGATTTTGAAGTTAAAAACAAAAAGATCCTTTATTCTATAGGGCTATTCGTGATTGTTGTGCTAATTTGCAATGGGCTTGTTTTGCTAAATTACGGATATGCAACTTTCATGAAGCTATATCCCTTTCTTATTTATGTTCCGACATTTATGGCCTTTATGCTTATCTCCAAGTACAAAGGAATTAAGCTCATTTTTGTTTTATTGACAGTTATCGTTATATACGCGGTGCCCATTGGTATAGGGCTTTTTATTTTATCCTTTTTGGGCTTCAATAGGTCAATCCTAAGTGTTATATGCATCATATTAGATATACCTACAGCTTTTATTGTTTACAAGTATTTACGTCCGTCATTTTTATATATGATGCGCAACACAGATAAAGGTTGGTTAGGTTTTTGTGCTATACCATTTTCCTACTTTACAATTATCTATACAATTATTCATTTCACCGGATCAAAGAATATTAGCAACGTGTTAGAAAGATCCAATATTATGATCATGCTGCTAACTCAAATTTTGACACTAGCTTCCTATGTGATGATTTTACGGTTTTTCAAACAAACTAGAGAACACCTCGCCCTGCAGAATGAACAGAATTTATTAAAAACACAAGTAACGGCAGCACAGATACATTTAGAAGCATTGGAAGACTCTCAAGAAAAAACCCTCATTTATCGCCACGATATGCGCCACCATCTCAGTCTAATCAATGCCTATCTTACGGACAACAACATAGAGGCGGCAAAAAAATATACTACCGAGGTTGAAAAAACCATTAATGGTGCAGTGGTTGAAAAGTATTGCAGTAATTACGCAGTCAATTTGATTTTATCTGCCTATATTGCCAAAGCCAAGAATGAAGAAATTACTTTGGAAACCCAGATTGATCTCCCAGAGAAAACCGCCGTATCCGATATGGACCTTTGTGTAATTTTCGCCAATGCTATTGAAAATGCGATAAATGCCTGTAAAAACATTCCGAACCCAAAGGACAGAACCTTAAAAATCCTCTGTAGAACCAAGAACGGTAAGCCTTATATCAAGATCACCAACAGCTACGAAGGTAAGGTAGAGTTTGTTAACGACATGCCGGTAAGTACTGAAGAATATCATGGCCTTGGCACGAAAAGCATTGTAGCGGTAGCACAGAAATACGGCGGTGTGTATTCCTTCGAAGGCAAAAACGGAGTTTTTCAGGTAAGTCTTATTCTGTAAGTAAATGTACCTGTGCCACCTCAAACTATGGCAATTTGGATTAAATAAAAAGCCCCCCGGAGAGCAGCGTTGACTGCTTCTCAAGAGGGGCCTATTTTAGTTTGGCCTATTAACCTTCCGTGAGGTAGTTTGCATGAGATGTCATTTTTGTGTCATGAAATGTAATTTTAGGCGTAAAAAGCACTGTTATAATAGGATATGTGGGCAAATGAAATGTTGAAGAAGAATATACACTTATTAAAAAAAGGAGTAATAACAATGGACACAATATTCCTACTTCTCCTGGCCATCGCGCCACCGGCTGCTTTAATGTATCTTATCTACTGGATGGACAGACATGAACCGGAGTCGCTGAAAAATGTCATACTGGCTATGGTCATGGGCGCTATGAGTATTATCCCGGCGATCATAATACAGGTGTCTTTTGAAGCAGTGCCCATTTTTACCCTTTCTGGCCTTGCAGGTCGCTTTTCCGAATCATTTCTTCTGGTCGCCCCTTCTGAAGAACTTGCCAAGTTTTTCTCCGTCTATCTCTTTATCAGGAAAAAGCCTTTTTACAATAATATTAATGACGGCATCGTCTACTACGGTGCCGGAGCCCTCGGCTTTGCTCTTCTTGAAAACATCTTCTATGTTTTCGATTATGGTTTTTCCACCGGTATGCTACGGGCTTTCACATCTATTCCGCTTCATGCCTTTTGTGGGATAATTATCGGTTATCACGCGGGCCTGGCCAGGTTTAGCTATCAACTAAAACCAAAGCGCCTT
>PHAD01000148.1 GCA_002841595.1 Firmicutes bacterium HGW-Firmicutes-12 | reverse complement strand
TTAAGTCTACAAGCCATTATCAGTACATTTGCCAGGTTTCCTATCACTCTTTTATTATTTATTAGTCTAACAATATTAATAATTTATCGCATTGAAACTCCCTATGATCAGCTTAAAGATATCGAGCTAACTCTTGATCGCCTTACTGGTGTTATAGCTCTTGGCATCCCTTTTTCTTTGAGTATCAGCCTACTAACAGAAAGATTAGGCCAAATAAATAATTTACTAATTAGAGCCCTTACTTACATAGCTGAAATACTTTTCTTATTCGTCTATTATTCGTTCTTCTTTACTGATACTCAAACAGTATCAGTTATACGACTATTGCTAATTATACTCGCTTTTGTTTTATCCTTTTTGTTTATTCCTTACATACCAAAAAAGAGTAATTTCGAAGTCTATGTAACAACACTAATGACTAAGGCTGCTACCACTGCCTTTTATACCTTTATGCTGGCCTTGGGATTAGTAGCTATCCTCTTTGCTGTTAAATCCCTATTATATAACGATATGAATCCCGAATTATATGCGGAAACCTGGATAGTGGCTTGTCTGATCTTTGCTCCACTGCACTTTCTACATAATGTGCCTTATTTGAATGAGAGTTTCACCGTTGATAATTATAATAAGGTACTTAAAATTATGCTTTTATATATTGCTTTACCGGTTATTACAGCATATACCATAGTCTTATATATTTATTTTGGCAAAATTATCATAACTCAAGTATGGCCGTCAGGAATCGTATCTTACCTAGTGGTATCCTATACAGCAGCAGGCATCGCCGCAATTTTTTTTGTCTCCCCATTTAAAGGTGAAAATAAATGGGTAAGATTATTTACTACTTCCTTTACCAAGCTTATTTTTCCTTTATTAATTATGATGTTCATTTCTATTGGTATGCGTATTAGTGAATTTGGCTTTACTGAGAACAGATACTTTATTTTAGTAATCGGCTTATGGTCAACTGGTATCATGGTATATCTTAATATTAATAAAGGTAAAAATAGTACCCTATTGCCGATAAGTCTAGCTATATTTGCTTTCCTAACCGTCTGCGGCCCCTGGAATGCCTTTGAGGTGTCCAAAACTAGTCAAACTCATCGATTTTACCAGATTGCCGTTAAATACGATTTAATACAAAACGGACATGTAGCAGCAACCAGCAATCCCGTTGAAACTATAGATCAGCGCGAAATAACCGGTATACTGCAGTATTTTAACAGAGAACACGAACTAAAAGATTTAAAATATCTCCCTGCCGACTTTGATATGTCAAAAATGAAGGATGTCTTCGGCTTCTCTGAGGTTTATTCAATAGCTAGAACCGAAGAAAGCTTCTACTATGGCGGTGATAGAAATATTCCTTTAACTATTAACGGCTTTGCTTATCTTTTCCCACTCGAATTTTATGAACATCAATCCAATAGTGAAAACACCTACGAGCAAAAACTGTTTAGCGATAATAATGCACTTAAATTGGTTGTTAACAGTGAAAGTATGCTTACCTTTTATAATAATGAGAAAACCTTGTATCAATATGATTTAAAAAACTATTTTGAAGAGCTATACGATAAATACGGAAGCAACTTGGCCAAGACAAAATCTCCCGATGCCTCTTCAAATGAAGTTAATGACAATCTAATTTTCACAGACGAAAATGAGTCGATCCAAATCAAGATAGTTTTTTATAGTATCAATGGCGCCATGGATTTAGAAGATAACAATCTAAATATAAACCATATTCAAGGAGATGTATTCTTAACTATTAAGTGAATCGGTCTGACTCTTTCACTCTTTCCGGCGAATCGTGTTTCATCCCATTCCAGAGTTGTTTCCAGATACCCAACGGTATCTGCCCCAAATAGCCCGATAACTCTTTGTAGAACCAAGAGATTATAGCAATTGGGTCGATTAGAAACTAAAGGGTACAAATTATTTAGACCGGGTACAAAGCCCTCAGTAGGTTTTAGGAGTCTACAATTACGATCATAGACACCCTGTTCTTGGTAAAAGGCTTTCCTTGAACGAACATCAATAATATACATTTTCTTGAAATACTCGCTATATACAGCGATTTTGCAACCATCTCGAAAAATCACTTTATATTTATAGGCCTCATTAAAATCTTCGGCGGAAAACAATTGGCGCAGTAAATTGTTTCGGTAAGAATAAATATAATAATAACCGAATCCTCCGCTCCCACCTGAGTCAATACTTATCAGTATCTCCCCAACTCCATCGCAAGTAAAATCTCCTATAAAAAGCCGCGGATTATATCCGGCATTATTAGAAAAAGTTGTTGATGCTATCTGCCCAGTTTTTCCATCTGTTACTACGAGAGTAATATCCTTAATAAAAATATCACTCGTTTCATGTTTTTCACCGGTTAAGGAAACTATATCCAGTACCCCATCACCTGATACATCAGCCTGGCTGGTAGTAATAACCATTTTTATCATCCTTTTTCTTTTATCATATGATATAGATAATAAAAATGATAAAAATGTCTAATCCTCTTATATTAAAAAAACTTACCATCTAAATTTATCAGTATATTCACCGGTCACATATGATTCAATTTTCTTCTTAAGGGACTGTGGTACATCCTTTAACCTCAGCTCATCGATTTTCATAATATCTATTGTATCAACTTTTGCTCTTTCCGCTAATTCCCGGGCCGTAAATCCCTGCTCTTTTCTGAGGTCTTTAACTTTTCTATTCTTTTTACCCCAATGCCAAAACATTAACCATCACCTACCTAAAATAATTCTAATATAAAATGACGAAAAAGAAAATATTAACAATAAATCAATGAACTAGATTATATATATATATATTTGCACCGACCTATTTGTTATGCTAATATACAAATATCTTAAAATAGTAGTTTACTTTTAATCAACAAAGGCGTTGATCAAGAGAACTAATTCTTGATTAACGCCTTTATTATGTGTTTTTCTATTGAACCCATTTTATGAACTGGGAGGTAATATTATGTTTTTTTCAACCTATTATATCTGCGGATACATTCGATGTCTATGGTTCCATACTTAAAAAACATGAGCATACCAAATGAAGAGCATCTCCTCGCAGACCGAACTATTAGAAGAAAAGCATTTCAAGCATATGCGAAAACAGATTTTCGTTCAAAATTATTTATAAATATTAAGCCTACCTGGATATATAAATTTATTGATTATCCTGAGCATATTCCCACCATAAGTGGTTAAAGGAATACAATATCCCAACAGAAAACATTGTAATTGAGATTACTGAAGAACGCTTTAATGGTGAATTATCCAAGCTCGCGGAGATATTGGGATATTATCGAAGAATAGGATGCAAAATAGCTATTGATGACTTCGGTAGCAACTTCAGTAATTTTGAAAGAATCGCCGTAGTCAAGCCCGACATTATTAAAGTCGACATGGAAAAAACTCCGACTTGCTCGCATAGCAAGTTCTTTACGTAATAATTACATTAAATAATATAGCTTGCTATTATTGTAGTAAAATAATAAAATTACTTGGTGAGTTTTTATTTAGGGAGGCTTTTCATTTGAAAGCAAATTTATTAAGAAATATTGCCATTATTGCCCATGTTGATCATGGTAAAACAACGCTTGTAGACAAAATGCTCATGCAATCAGGGGCATTTAGAGAAAACGAGCATGTACAGGATAGAGTTCTTGATTCCAATGATCTAGAACGCGAAAAAGGTATAACCATCCTGGCAAAAAACACCTCCATCAAATATGGAGACTATAACATTAATATTGTAGATACTCCCGGACATGCTGACTTTGGCGGTGAAGTCGAGCGAATCATGAAGATGGTTGATGGTGTCCTTCTCTTGGTAGACGCACTGGAAGGTTGTATGCCCCAAACAAGATTCGTGTTAGGCAAAGCATTGAAACAAAAAATCAAACCTCTAGTCGTTATCAACAAAATGGATCGGGAAAATGCTCGGCCTGATGTAATTGTAGATCAAGTTCTGGATCTATTTATAGAGTTAGGTGCCCCAGATGAGCTATTAGACTTCCCTATCATCTACTCTTCTGCAACTAAAGGCTGGGCCTCTTCTAATCCTGATGAAATAGGAGCCAACCTAGAACCTCTTTTCCAAGCTATTACTGAACATATTCCTGCTCCACAAGGTGAGCCGGAAGGCCCCTTACAAATGCAGGTAACACTTCTGGATTATAGTGATTATCTAGGGCGTATAGCTATCGGTCGTGTACAAAGAGGAGTTATAAAAAACGGTTCTCAAGTCGTAGTTCTGCAAAGTGATGGTAGTTACAATACCTTGCGCATCAGCCGTTTGTTTGGCTTTTCTGGACTGAATAGGATTAACATTGAGGAAGCTGAAATGGGAGAAGTTGTTGCTGTTACAGGGCTTGGTATGATTAGCGTTGGTGATACTATTTGTGATCCTGAATTTCCAGAAGCATTACCATATCTAAAAATTGATGAACCCACAATTCAAATGAGTTTTCTCGTTAATGACTCCCCCTTTTCTGGCAAAGATGGTGAACCCATAACTTCAAGAAAACTGGGTGCTCGTCTTTTCAAAGAGACCGAGACAGATGTTTCTCTAAAAGTTGAAGAAACAGATAAACCAGATATATTTCTCGTCTCCGGAAGAGGTGAACTACACTTAGCTATGTTAATAGAAAAGATGCGGCGTGAAGGTAACGAATTTCAGGTATCAAAGCCACAAGTTATCTATCGGAAAATAGACGGTGTGCTTCATGAGCCTTTTGAGTTTCTTGTTGTAGAAACACCCGAAGAGTACGTAGGGGCAGTTATGGAGAAACTTGGGGAACGCCGAGGCAGCATCTTGGACATGATAAACCAAAGCGGACAAGTACACCTTGAGTACTCCATTCCAGCTAAAGGTTTGGTCGGCTTTAGAACCGAATTCCTCACAGATACAAGAGGTTACGGTACTATGAACCATGTTTTCGAGGCTTATAAGCCAGCCAAGGATGACAGCGGCAACAAAAGGAATAACGGTTCCTTGGTAGCTTGGGAGACTGGGTCATCAACCATTTATGGTCTATTCTCAGCAGAAGAAAGAGGAATTCTGTTTATTGGACCCGGAACTGAAATATATGAAGGAATGATCATCGGGGAAAATAGTCGTGAACAAGACATCGTTGTAAACCCCTGTAGAGAAAAGGCCTTAACAAATGTACGTTCCTCTACAAAAGATGATACCGTAAAATTAAAAGGAAACATAACTCTCAGTTTGGAGCAATCCATTGAATATTTAGCCGACGATGACTATCTCGAGGTTACACCACTACACCTAAGACTTCGTAAAAAATATCTT
>PHAD01000006.1 GCA_002841595.1 Firmicutes bacterium HGW-Firmicutes-12 | reverse complement strand
TCCCAAGAAAGTCTGACTCTTTTCGTAATTTCGGCGTCTCAGCATACTTTCTTCATATCTACAGTTTAGCTCCCGTGCAACCACTCGGGCGAGCAACGCACTTTGATTATAGCCCCTTTCTTCTTCCCTTAAAGGATGAAGTGGTATAGGGACTACATATATATCGCGCTTTTCTAATAAGCTATGCTTTGCTCTACAGGCCATTAAATATCCAAGAGCAACAGCGAGCTCTTTCTTTCCATTATATTTTAAATCGAAAATTTTTTCTTTGTATACACCCTCATAGGGAACCACACTTAAAACGCCATCAATCTCGAAAGTCCAGTCATAACAGTTGGGGCATGTTTTCCCTATAATGAAATGGCCACAACGAGAACACGTAACAAATCGCTCACTCATTCCCAATATTTCCTTAGCACACTTCGAGCAAATACCCCTACTTCCTCTTCCTTCTATTTCGGTCCAGCAAAAAGTACAGACCTGCGTTTCGGGAAATATTAAGTCTAGGATCGACTCCAGCCAGCTTACATGTAACAAAAACAAAACAACCCCTTTAAACTTTCTATAAAAATATTATATAAAAAAATCTTTCAATAGAAACTTATACTCTGCTGATAGTATAACAAAAAACAAGGCCCCCAGTTTAATCAAAAACTGAGGGCCTTGTTTTGTTGATTAGATATGCGCCAATTGTTCGTAAAGGTAATCATTGAGTATTTTAATGTATGTCCCCTTCATCCCGAGTGAACGTGCATCTATCACGCCGGCACTTTCCAACTTTCTCAAGGCATTTACAATAACAGATCGGGTAAGTTTATACTCTTCGGCAAGCTTACTAGCAACAAGAAATCCTTCACTACCTTCAATCTCACTAAAGATGTACTTAACAGCCTCAAGTTCAGAGTAGGAGAGCACTTCTAAGGCCAATTGCACTACTGTTTTCTTTCTAGCTTCATTCTCTAAACGATCGCTTGCGTTTCTTAAGATCTGCATGCCGGCTACACTGGCACCGTATTCGGTTAAGATAGTTTCTGCTGCGGTATAGGGTCGATCCTCACGAGCATATACCACCGTACCCAATCTTTCTCCACTGCCAAAAACAGGGGTCATGATACAATAAAAACTACTGTCTTGGGGCACCATGTTTATTTCCGTGTGCATAAAGCCTAGAAGCCATTGCTGTGTAGCGTCCGAGAACTGACCATCTTTGAGCTCATCTGGATGAAAGAGTCCTCCGTGAATGTCCTCAATTTCACCTCTGCCTAACAATTTTCCTTTTTTACCTGCGATATAGACATTTGATTCAATCATACGGGATAACTCTTCAGCAATTCCCTTGAAATCCAAGGACTGCCCGGCTGATTTTTGTAATAATTGATGCAGGATTCTGGTTTTTTCTAACAACAACTGCATTTCCACTAATAAGATTCCTCCTTAGAGTTTTTTAAGTTTGTTGTTAGTAGTATTCCCATGATTTAGTATTATATACGTATATTGTAAATCTTACGGCACATTTAATACAACCCCTTAGGGTATATCGACTCTTCCTACCTTTAGCATCACCTTTTTTTGTATAGCGTACTGCTCAATAGTTCCCTGAGGTAGCTCTAAAACCTGATAAGCCTTTTTCACATATGGGCTTACTTTACACGGGGTCATCGCCTTTTGTATATCAACGACCTCGCCACTTCTATCTAAAAACACTACGTCTATCGTCATAAACATAAAAAAAGTATGTATCTGCCGACAGCCCTTAAGAAGTAAGCCTTCTCCATGCAGCAAACACTTCTTTCCCATCAGACCAATAAGACGATGAATAAAATTATCTGCTACCTTAATATTTGATCCGATGACACTTCCATCTTTCATTATCACAACTTCTTTGATAACTACCCCTCCTAGTATTACCTATTCATCTAACGCTACCTACAAAAAGCCCTAGAATAACCAGGCCTATGCCAAGGGACTGATTGGAACTAATATTTTCTCCTAGAATATAACGAGAAAGTAAAATAACCAGCACAAAACTTAACGCTGTAAAAGGATACAGCCTGCTTAAGCTACATTTACTCAGAGCATAAAGCCATAAAACAGCGCTAACACCGTAACAACCTAATCCTATTAGTATTTGCCCATCCGCAAATATAGTTGTCACAAATTTTATATTCAGACTAGCTTCTTTAAGCTCTAACCCATTGAGTGAGCTTTTTAAAATGGCCTGTCCGATAGAGGCAATCGCAATACTAATAACTGCATAAATCATTATTCTTTACTCCCTGCATATTTGTATAAGGTTATGGTACGGCCTGACAGAATGTGTGTAAGAAATTCATATCCCGTCTTCTCACCTTTATTATATATAATGTATTTTATTTTGCTTTCTTCTAAAAACCCGACAGCTTCCTGTTTAGTATAGCTTCCATCTAGTAACAGCTCGACTTTTTTTAGCTTATTTTCATAGTCCAGGGTTTCATGTTGATGGCCGATAAACGTAATACTGTTAGTTACAAAGGGAATTATATTTCCTATTCTTTCATCAGCAAGAATGATATCACTTGTATCAGCATTTTCTCGAAGCCATTCGTAGCACTTCATATCCTCAGAAAAGATTATGCTTTGATTAAATTCTTCTTTGTGCTTCAACATATATACCGCTGAATGATCTATCAAGAATAACATATCCGCGGTCGGTATCACTAGCATAACAAGGATAAGTAAGGATACAACGCTTCTACCTTTGTATACAATTTTAAAGGCTGCCTTACTATCCAAATATCTAATGAATTTATAACTTAAATATGCTACGGGAACTGAGGCAAAGAAAAACCACTGTAAAGGACTAGTTATTAGGTTAGTAAAGGATAAGACAAGGGCTGTAAGCAGCCATACAATAAATAGAACGGAAGAATCTGCTATAGTGATTTTTTTCTTAATCCATAATACTATCGTGCAATAAGCCATTAAGGAGCCCAGTCCATATAAAAATAAATGATAAACATGGGGCAAATCCGCAACAGCCTGTGCTCTCCAACCAATCAAGGCGGGATTTGTGGTAAAGATATAGAAAAAATATAGCATCGCTGGCATACTGCTCACCGCTGAAATTGATAGAATCGGTAGCGTTTTAGCCAACTTTTTAGTTGCGATAACAGTACCGGTAATAACCAGACCCGCCAGCACTACCATGAAGGGATGAACGACAGCAAGAACATTCAAAGCGAGGACAGATTTAAGTAGATTGCCTTTGCCCTTCCTATTAGCATAATCTAGTACACTATCAAAGAATACGAGTAAACATATCAGCGTTAACATGTAATGCGTGAATCCCATCATGCCCGCATAAAGGTGATACTGTGGAGCTATATCAATCGCCGTATTATAGGACCCGCTTATAAATACAGCTAGAAGGAATATCGGCAAAATCTCCGTCTCATCTGAATACTTTTGAAAAAATCGATATAGCACCTTTAAGGCAAAGAAAGCTAAGATAAACCTAGCCGCATGAAAGGTTAAATGCAAGTCAAGGTGAAAAATAGCCGCTAAGTGCCCTAAAAATAAATAAAAGAGGAAAATATATGAGGAATCATGGGGCTCCGTCGTGTATTTGTTAACATATTGCCAGCCACCTTCATAGCCAATTTTCATTTTTGTGATATACGTAGAATAGTCCGCATCCCCAACAATAGCTTTACCGAGAAATTCTCCATCGGATAATCCGGATACAATAATGAACATATTGCTATTCACCAGAAGGATAATTAGTATAAATAATACCCATAGTTTTGCTGATTTGTACACGACTGCCTCCCGATTTTAATATTAATAAGATTAAAAAACATTTCCAGCGCCTCTCTAACACCGATACGGCTGGTCTTGTGCACAGTAGAAATCCTAACTGGTATTTCCTTTATCCTCAAGCTTTTTTCCTTACAGGCTATTAACAGCTCAAGATCAAAAAGATAACTATCATTCTGCACCTGTAAAGCCTTCACCTTTTTATTAAATATTTTTATTCCAGTTTGTGTATCAATAGATAAGCCAAATAGCGTGAAACTTACAACCCGAAAGGCTAGTGAAAAAAGCTTACGCACGATATTTTTCTTCAGGTTAAGCTTTTTACCAACTACAATATCAGCTTTTCCTTTTTTTATTTCTGCATATAAAGGCTCAATAAAACGCGGCGATATTTCTCCATCCCCATCAATAAAGCCTACCAACTGTCCTCTAGCTTGGGCGATCCCTTTTCTAAGAGCGAAGCCCTTGCCTTTATTATTATAATAGGAAATTACTCGTATACCATTTATCTCTGCAACTACCTTATATGTGTTATCCGTACTGCCATCATTAACAACAATTATTTCATAGTCTTCAAGCTGTTGTAGCGTCTTCTTTAATTCCTCCAACGTATTTAGAATATGCTTCTCCTCATTATAAACAGGGACAATAATTGATATCACTTTATTCACCCCACTAACTGTACAAGTTAATTACTGCAGTTAAAATTTGGTCAGAAGTGTTTGATATATCTGGATAGCGGCAGGTCCTAATAAAACGATAAAGATACTAGGGAAGATAAAAAAAACAAGAGGTATCAACATTTTAACAGGAGCTTTCATAGCTTTTTCTTCTACTCTCTGACGTCTTTTCGTGCGAACCTGCTCAGCTTGTATCCTTAATATTCTGCTGATTGGAACTCCGAGCTGATCAGCCTGGATCATCGAACCAACAAAAGTCAACAGATCATCAACATTTGTCCGCTCGCCTAAAGCTCTTAAGGCTTCCCGGCGTGATTTCCCCATCTGCAATTCCTTTAAGGTAGTTCTAAATTCTTCTGCCAAAGCCCCCTTCGACTTATCAACAACGTGCAGTAAAGCTGCATCAAAGCTCAGACCTGCTTCGACACTTACTGTTAAAAGATCCATCGCATCAGGGAGTTCTTTTAATAATCCTGTCTTTCTTTTTCTAATCCTGTTGTTGAGATAGACTTTATTTAGTAAAATTGCCCCTACTATGACCAATAACATTAGGGTTAACTGCTCCGAAATACTTTTTTTGGCCACCGTGGTAAGTACCCATACCAATATAAAACTTATAATAGTGAACAATAAATGAAACGACTGATACTCATGAGGCCTAAGATTCCCCGGATTGCCGGCCTGTTGCAAGGTTTGTTGTAACTTTTGGCGACTCTCGGATGGCATAAAGCGTGAAAAAACTAATGCTACAAAGGAAACAATCGGCTGAATGATACGTTCAAAAAAAGATTTGTTCAAATAATCTTCCTCATTTTTCTTTGTCTGGAGCTGACTTGTTGTAACTTCTTTTAAGCGTTTATTTAACAGAAGTCTATTCCTAAACATGAACCGCAGTAACAAAACTGACAGGGTAAACACAAACATGAAGCTTAGCATAATAATTTGCAGCATGTTCTCACTCCTTGTCAATAATCTATAGTAATGATTTTCTTTATAATTAAAATTCCTATTATTTCTGCAAAAGCCCCTACTGCCAGTAGCGTCCAGCCTATTGGAGTATACAGCAGTGGCTGCATATAGCCTGGATTAATTAGCAATAACACTACGATTAAACAAGGCGGTATTATACCAATAACGAGCCCTGATATACGGCCCTGTGCTGTAAGTGTTTTAATCTCGCCCTTTATCCTAATACGTTCCCGTATCGTATGAGAGATATTATCAAGAACTTCAGCCAAGTTTCCACCAACCTGCCGCTGTATTAAAACTGCGGTTACCAATAAATCCAGATCATCACTTGAAACTCGCTTAACCATTTTTTGCAGGGCTTCCTCTGTTATTGCACCGAGACTAATTTCCCTATAGGTTCTGGCAAATTCTTTAGAAATAGGGACCGGCATCTCCCGACCAACCATATCCATGGACTGTATAAAACTAAATCCTGCTCGTAGAGCGTTAGCCATAATAGATAGTGTATCGCTGATCTGTTGGTTGAATTTCTTTAGTTTCTTCTGCTGAGCTATCCTCACCATTAATGGAATTAATAGTATTCCGATGAGATACACCAAAAAGACTAGTCCTATATTATGGACAGTTATGTAAACTAAAGATACCGGAAGCAGGCCCACCAACATCCAAATCAGTAGAAACTCCTCACCTCTTAAGGGGATATCTGCTTTGGTCAGCTGTTCCTCAATCTGTTTGGTCATCCCTTTACGAAACAGTAGTTTGCCTGTCTTTTGGAAAAAGCTCTTTTTGATATCACCTTTTTCATGATGATCCTCATTAAATATTTTTGTTTTAAAAGAAGATGCGGAAATCTTTTCGAGGCGCCTGTGCATATTCCTTTTATTCCGTGTTGACATTAGATAAAGACTATTGATGCCCAAGACTACAGCTAAAAAGCTACATATACATATAAAAAAAACATTCATAGGAATAACCTCTCCCTGTTTGTATATCAATAGAACTGTATTAAAAAAATACATCCTCGGGTATAGCTACACCGGCCATAAGGAGTTTGTCCATACATTTTGGCCTGACTCCTGTCGCCTTAAAATGTCCCTTTAGTTTGCCACGCTCATCAAGACCTTCGCCTTCAAATTCAAAGACATCCTGTAGTGTTATAACATCACCTTCCATGCCTAAAACTTCTGTTATATTGATAATCTTACGACTCCCGTCCCTCAAACGAGCTTGCTGGACAATAAGATCAATAGCTGAGGCCATTTGTTCCCGTATTGCCCTTACTGGTAAATCCATTCCTGCCATTAATACCATTGTCTCTAAACGAGAGAGGATATCACGTGAAGAATTGGCATGACCTGTTGTCAATGATCCATCATGTCCTGTATTCATAGCTTGAAGCATGTCTAGAGCTTCTCCCGCACGAACCTCTCCAACTACGATCCGCTCGGGCCTCATGCGCAAAGAGTTGCGAACCAAATCCCTAATGGTAATGGCCCCTTTCCCTTCAATATTTGGCGGGCGAGTTTCCAAGGTTATCACATGCTCTTGACGAAGCTGCAACTCGGCTGAGTCTTCAATAGTGACAATACGTTCATTACCAGGAATAAATGAAGATAATACATTTAGGGTACTGGTTTTCCCGCTACCTGTACCTCCTGAAATAACTATGTTTAGACGGCCTTTAACACAAGCTTCTAAGAAGGTCGCCATTTTTGGTGTAAGGGTACCAAAACGAATTAAATCTTGTATCGTAAGTGGATCACGAAAGAATTTACGTATAGTAATAACGGGCCCGACTAAGGATAGCGGTGGAATAATTGCATTAACGCGGGAACCGTCTGGTAGACGCGCATCTACCATTGGCATTGCCTCATCGATGCGTCTCCCTATCGGAGATACAATCTTATCTATTATATGTAGCACGTGCTCATTATCACGAAAAGTAAAATTTACTTGTTCTATTTTTCCGTTTCGTTCCACGTATATATTTTTGGGTCCATTCACCATTATTTCTGAGATTTGCTCATCCTTTAAGAGTTGTTCTATTGGACCAAGCCCCACTACCTCATCCAATATCTCCGCTGTTATTTTCTGTCTTTCAAGACGAGTAAAATGTGCTCCATCTCTATCTAATATCGTGTTAACAAGCTCTTCAACCTTCGAACCCATTTCTACGCCTGAGGTAATGTTATCTACCTCTCCTATTATTTCTTCATGAACCTTTGCTTTGAATTGTTCGTGGGGATCCTGATTTTTATCGGTCTGACTCTTGACCTCTCCTGCGCCGATAATGATCTTGTTTCCCTTCTCCTTTTCTAAGCGCTTTAGTAAGGACACTTTCTATCACTCCCCACTATTAGATGCTCTTTTTACGTTATTATCGGAACCGCCTTTAAAAAGCCTTCCCAAGAAACTCCCCATTCTCTTCTCTTTGAGTTGGGACTGGTATCCTTTGTCTTGAAGAATTAGTTCCGTAACATTGCGTACTGCTTGACTAATCTTGGCATTTGGTTCTGAAATAACAAAGGGAATACCCTTATTCAGGGCAGATACACATATCTTTCCATCACTAGGTAACTGGGCAGCAATTAAGAATTCTAATGTTTCCTCGGCATTGTTCACTTTGATCCCCATATCCTCTGAAGCACGGTTTAATACCAATTTTGTTTTTCCAATATGATGAAGAGTTTGCATTAATTCCAGACTCAACTTAACATTCTTGATTGTTGCCAAGTCCAATGAAAGGACAAGAAATACCTGCGAAGACAGATCAAGAGCACATAGGTTTGTATCATTAAATAACGGTGGTGTATCTATAACTACGTAATCATAGTGGTTTTTAAGAACAGCAATGATATTTTCGATCTGTCCTGCCGTAATAAGCTCCGCGTATTCCGGCCGACCCGGAGCAGGCAGAATTTTTATTCCTGAAAGATGAGGAATCATATACGACTCAATTAGGTCAATATCGGGTTCATTACCTTCCTGAGCGAGTTCTGCAATTGTTCTTTTCGGTGAAAGATTTAGAAATACTGAGATATCCCCAAACTGAAGATCCAAATCTACCATAACAACCTTCTTCTTTGCCTGAGCTAACTGAACTGCAGTATTTACAGCAATGGTTGTCTTTCCGACCCCTCCCTTTGTTCCAAATATTGTGACAACTTGTGGTTTAGAGGTCTTGACTCCTTGATTATTTCCAGTATTTGTTCTTCTACTTTCAAGCTGATAAACGCGCTTTATTGTTTCAACGAGTTCATCCCCACTAAATGGTTTTACCAAATAATCACGTGCCCCCGCCATCATCGCCTTACGAAGGTATTCAGCTTCTCCTTGAACACTGAGGAAGATTACGGCAACACCTGGGTTTTCAAGTATAATCTTTTCTGTTGCCGCAATCCCATTTAACCTGGGCATGTTCATATCCATTAAAACTATATCAGGGCTAAGCGCCTTAACCTTTTGTATTGCCTCTAAACCATCTCTTCCTTCACCAATTATGGCGATATCCTTATCAAAGGAAAGAATTCGGCGGATATTATCTCTTGTCTCTTCCACATCATCTACCACCAGAATGCGTATAGGCTCCATATTATTTCACCACCTTCTTTAGTTCTTTAATCCATTGAGTTCCATCAAGACTCCATGATACCGCTTTAAATATGTCTATTGTTTAAGGCAGGAATTCTTCAGGGCTAAACGGCTCAGTTACCACAGTACTAGTGTCAATTGGCGAACGAAGCATCAGACGAATAACACCTTTTTGGCTGGCTAGAATAAGCGGACGTGCATCCTCAACTGTCACAGCTACGGTTATATTCTTATAATCCAGGGTCCCTTTTCCGCCGCTTCGATCCTCCATTGTTATACCCACTGCCAACACCTGAACGTCTTGAAGTACTACCAATGCATTAGGTACTTCCTTTTGTCCACCTTCTTCAGGAAGATTTACAACCGCTGCCACATCAACCTTATCACCGGGCTTGATTAATCCAGAAATCCCGCTCACATCATCTACAGCTATCGTTACAGCACGTTTGCCCAACGGTACCGCATAAGAAAGACCATAATTTACTTCACCTATATCTATAAGTTTGTTTTGCAATATCTCTTCGCCTTGTGATATGGCAGTATTAGTAATTTTGCCGACCGCATTATTCTTTTCACGAATAGCTAAAGGATGTATGTATTCCACAGGAACCTTCATTACTTGTAGCATTTCATTTGTAACCTGCGTTTTGCCTAAAACATCCACTGCCGCAACTACTACCTCGCCATACTGAGTGTCATTCATAGACTGTTTTGTCTCTACTAGGAAGTTATAGATCAAATAAGCTGTCAACAAACCAAATATTAATGAAAGGATCATGATATATTTGCTTTTCAAGGATTTCCCTCCCGCCTACCAATATAAGTAATACCCGATTTCTCAACTACTCTACCAGTCTGGGTACATAAATCCCGTTTTCAGGACCCGCAGGATCACTCGAACCACCAATTGTTAGCTGAACAAAATGACCTGTGATATAATTTTCGGTTCCCATCCCTTCTACCTCATCCACCAAAAAAGCAGAAAAACCCTTCACACGCACCTGTTTATCTGCGTACTCCTCAATTACAGGCACTAATAGTACCCTTGGGCAGCCGGGATCGTAATGATCATTTGCACAATAAGGAATATGGTTGCAACGGTCAATCCTGTATTGAATACCCTCATAGGTGTTCCCGGATATATTCCCGGTCTGAATGTTGAGAACATCCCCAATCTTAATTTCCTCATCAAACCCATCTTTTAAATCTTCCAAGTAGAGCTTGGCTCCCGGTCCTTGCAAGGCCAATATCCCCAACCAACCAGAATGATAATCCCCTTCCGGATCATCACCTCCGGCATATTTGAGTACATATGTTTCTCCAAAGATAAACGTTTGTTCCTCTACTCCGAGCGGAACAACCCCCTTCACACCTGTCAGTGGTTCTAGTTTCGCTTTTGCCTGTGCTGAGGCCGTACTATCGTTAAAACCAAAGACTCTCGCAAAAAAAAGATCAATGGTACGTTTAGCGGTTACGGTAATTTCGCGCTTATCCGGGCTTATGCTAACCGTAATGTCATCTATCTTGTTGCGTGTTGCGTAATCCAAGGCTATGGTTTCTGCGGAAGCCTCATTAGCAGGCAACTCCTGTACTCCGGCTAGAACTGCTGCGTCAGCAGCATTAGCTACCTGTATTTTATTATTAAACATCAGTCCCACATCTGTAACTAGAGCAACGGAAACCATTATAAGTGATAAGCTTAAAGTAATAATGATGAGCGCAATCCCTCTTTCATCCTTGAGAAGACTTTTTAGCCTCAGTCGTATTAAATACATAACAGCTCTCTCCTCATCGTCACTCAATTCTCATCACACATGTAGAACCTACCATTACTGTATCTCCGGTAATAATCGAAATTAAGGGAACCACAATCGTCACCGGATAACTAACCTCTACACTTAACTGCTGGCCCCTGGTCCTTTCTGTTTCTATTGGATTGATAACTATTACCAGCCCAGCAGGATCTAAGTTAACTGCAGCGTTTTGAACTTGTGAACGGATGACCTCATCTGTTCCTCCTACAGCCCCGGTTCTAGCACCTTCCCTAGCACTGTAGGTCACAACAAGCTCAGCTCCGAAAATCCTACTAAACTCTACAATACCAAAGAGTAATAGTAGTAATATTGGTATTACGAAGGCAAACTCTATCAAGGCTTGTCCTTTTTTCTCGCGGATAACCTTTTTTATCATTTTACATCACCACGTAACTTGTCATTGAGCCTAGCGCTATTGCTACACCGTACGGAAAACTCACCTTTCCTTCATCAGCTAAAGTTGGTAAATGACAAATCCTCATTCCTGTAAGTAGACTGGATATAGTCTTTAACAATTCACGTCTGTAGAGAAGTATGGCTAAAGCGATTATTCCTCCTATGATAGCTGTTATTAAAGCACTATATAAGACAAATCCTATCCCTTTATATGCACCCACTACGGCTAAAAGCTTTACGTCTCCTGCTCCAAGTCCTCCTAATAAATAAGGTATAAGAAATAGTAGCAGGCCTATGCCTGCGCCTTTTAGGGAGAATAAAATACCGTAGGCTCCACCTATCGCCAAATGGTAGCCCAAAGCAAAGAGGACAGCCGGGAAAATAACTACGTTATATATCTTTTGAAAACGCAAATCCGTATAGATTGAAATCAATAATACCACGATCAAAACGTAATCTATGCTCAACAAGAAAAACACTCCTTTTCTTGGTTTGTGACAAAGCGACCCCACCTAAGGAAACTTAAGCAGGGCCCATTATCCATTTAATTCAATTCTTAAGTACCGGTTGGAGGTACAGCCCCATTGAGCTGTGTGTTGATACGACCAAAGATAGAGTTTAGACCTCCACCAAGCGCAGTGAGTGCACCTACTGTTGCAAGAGCAACTAACGCAAGAATAAGTCCATACTCGGCAAGACCTTGACCATTTTCTTCGGTGAGCAGTCTTTTAATGATAGATAACATTTTAAAACACCCTCTCCTTTTTAATTTGATATATGGTTCCAATAGCATGTTTTCCATCGTATTTCATATTCTATATTAAGTTATAATATTCGACATCAGTCTATAACCCTGTTTTATTCTAGTAATTAGTCCTATATTGCCCATGTGCATTAACCCAAAAAATAAGACCCAAGTCCATGACTTGAGTCTTATTTTATTTCAGTATTCTTGGTATTCTACTATTCTATGCCCTTTAATAAAGCTTTCAATTAATTGCCTTTTTTCTTTCCTGTTATCCTTGCCCCGCAAATCAAGTACATTATAGTCCAAATAACCGTCTATTGATCGATCCCTTTGGTACTTGTTTATTTCCCGGACAATAAATGACAGATCTCGAGCAAGTCTCTCTGCAATGGCCTCAGTCTGATAACCGGAAATTTCGTAAAGGAGCACTAAACGTCTGCTGATAGCTTTTTTTCTTATTTGCCTAATAACAAATCTAAGCAGATCTTCTAATTGATTATCGTTTTCGTTAATCAAGATAAAAAGTACGTGGAATTGATTAGCCCTCAACTCTTTTATAACACGATTTATTCCATATAGAATTATTACAAGATTGGCGAGCGCCAGTATTATCAACCCTAACATGTCTCCCCCGTCACACTCATCCTTTATGCGGATGTCTATATCCACCAGGATGATACCTTAGTAATATAGTATATGCGGGAGAAGAACTAGAATTTACTATTGCAACACAACAAGACGATGTTTTATTGCAAAAAGAACTGCCTGAGTGCGGTCGTCAACCTCAAGCTTTCTGAAGATGTTTGTTATGTGATTTTTTACCGTTTTCTCGCTGATAGTAAGATTCTTGGCTATTTCCTTGTTACTACACCCCTTGGCAATGAGATTAAGAACATCCATTTCCCTAGCGGTTAAAGTTTCCCAGGTTTCTTTGACCCGGTTCGAACGACTCAATCGGTTTATTTCCCCAAAAATCTTATTTGTAATAATCGGATCAATAACGGAATGCCCCTGTGCCACCATCTTAATTGTCTCAATGAGTTTAGCCGGTGCTATGTCCTTTAATACGTACCCCGATACTCCTGCTCTAACTAGTTCTAGAACGTATTCTTCTTCTTCATGAATAGTAAGTGCAATCACTCCAATATTGGGAAATTCCCTTTTGATTACCCTCGTAGCTTCAATACCATTTGTACCCGGCATGTTTATATCCATTAGGATTACATCCGGCTTGTTAAGTCTTGTGACATTGATTGCTCCTTGCCCATCTCCTGCTTCATCTATTATTTCGAGTTCCTTTTCGAGTTCCAATATTTTTCGTATTCCCTCTCTAACAAGAGGATGGTCATCCACTAGTATTATCTTTATTCTTTCCTCCACCATAATCTCTACTCTCCTCTATCAATCTAACGGGATAATCGCTAGGATTTCCGTTCCCAATCTGGGATTTGATTTGACAGATAATTGCCCCCCCAATATATCAAGCCTCTCTTTCATGCCTATCAAACCATAGCTATCAGACCTAGGTGATGCAAGGTAAGCTTCAGCATCAAAGCCTTCGCCATCATCCCCGACTAAGGCAATAATACTATTAGATTGGAAATCTAGCTTAACCCAGATATTGCTGGCGTTGGCGTGTTTTATTGTATTCATTACTGCTTCTTGAATAACCCTGTAGATTGCCACCTCTATAATGGACTTCAACCTTTTTTCCTTTTCCCCGCATTTTATTTCTATTGCAATATTGTATCTGTCCTTTAGAGTTTCACAATAGCGTGTTAATGCGGGTAGTAATCCAAGGTCATCAAGTGCCATCGGACGTAGATCAAATATAATTCGACGAACGTCTTGCAAACTAGTCTTAACTGTTGCCCGAAGTTCTTGCAGTTCTTTTTTAGCCGCGATATGATCACATTCCATAAGTTTTTCACAGACTTCAGTTCTTAGAACTACGTTCGCCATCGACTGAGCAGGGCCATCGTGGATTTCTCTAGCTACACGTCTTCGTTCTTCTTCTTGTGCGTGTATAATACGTGGGGCTATTAGCCTTCTTTGATTAACAATCTCAAGCTCGTTATTAATCATTGTAAGATGTCCACCCAAATAATCTAAAACAACCCCTACCTGGGTCATTAACCCCTCGGCCTTTTCCACAGTACCAATGAGTTTACGTAGGCTCCTTTCTAACTCATTGCGCCTTAATTTCATCTGGCGCTCTCTTTCATTTAAAGATCCTAGTTCTACCTGTAGACCCCGGGCTTTCTCATAGGCAGTGCGCACGTCAACTTCGGTGTACTTTTCAAAATTACGACTAACTTCCATCAAGCGGACACGGGCTGCTTTCTCCAAACGTTCGAGGTTATCAACCTTATCAATAGTATAGATGATTTGCCGCTGGATTTCCTGTAGTTCGTTTTTTACACGTTCACTTTCACTGCGTGCATTTTCTGCTATTTCGTACATTTGCCCTTTACTATTCTCGATTCCCTGAAGCGTATCCGAGATAATTTTCTCTAAGCTCGGCATTCGCATTTTCTTAATCACCATACTTTATTAATTTTATAGTATTACTCGTTGTTTACATTCTCTCTTTAGCTAATTATTAATCTTCTTATATTTTAATCTTTTTATATTTGCATGTTATTTATTCTTTTTTGGTTTGCATATCTCCTGCAAATAAGGTAAGAATAAATGTTGTTAAGAATTAAATGCCTATTAATGCTAAATTTGAGAGGTGACTTATAATGCAAGATGCTTGCTGTTGTGCTCGTTGTGGACAACCGTTAGCGCTTATTGAAGAAGCGTGGGCTGAAGACAAGAGTGTAATCTGGCAAAACGGCGGTGAATTCTGTCCCGCTTGTTATCTGGATATGCTGGAGCAACAAAACTAGTGAAATATAGATAACAATATAATTTTCGTACACTCCTGTTGATTTATGGGGGTAATTAAAAAAATGGCTATTACACAAATGGACTATCGAGTCCACTGTGCAACAGCCATTTTTCTATAACATCCTAGAGTGGGTAGACCTTAGTCCCCATACTCGCTTCATTTTCCTGAGCAATACTATAATCAACATTAGTCTTTGCTGCATAACGCTCTTCTAAAAACTGTTGGGCTACCTGAGGAAACATTACATAAGAAAGAACATCTTCTTCCTTCTGCAGATAAATTCCAATTTCGCGACGGGCCTGCTCCATCTGAGGTTCAATATAATCCGCAGGACGCCCTGTGATAGGTTTTTCGTCCTTTATAATCTGTTTTCTGATTTCTTCGTTAACAGGTCCTGGGGTTGTACCGTATAGCCCCTTCATATAGTTACGTACCTCATTTGTAACCATTTTGTAACGTTCACCCAGCATTACATTCATTACTGCTTGTGTTCCGACAATCTGGCTGGTTGGAGTAACCAACGGAGGATATCCCAGATCCTCTCTTACTCGCGGCACTTCTGCCAGGACCTCAGGCAACTTATGACCCGCATTTTGCTCCTGCAATTGGTTTATAAAATTAGATAGCATGCCACCTGGAACCTGATATAAGAGAACATTGGTGTCTACGCCAGCCTTATAAACATCAAAAGCTTGATACTTTTTCCTTACTTCTTTAAAGTATTCCGCAACTTCCGAAAGCACTACAAGATTAAGTCCAGTATCATACGAGGAGTCTGCCAAGCTTGCTACCATTGATTCCGTAGGCGGCTGAGATGTTCCCATGGCCATGGACGATATGGCCGTATCAACGACATCTGCGCCGGCTTCAATAGCCTTAAGATACATCATAGAGGCCATTCCGCTGGTGTAGTGTGTATGCAACTGTACTGGAGTATCCTTGAATTTCTTCTTTAATTCCGAGACCAATTCATAGGCAACATAAGGCTTAAGTATACCTGCCATATCTTTTATACAAAAGGAGTCTGCACCCATGTCTACCATTTGCTGTGCCATTTTCAAAAAATAATTCAGGTCATGCACAGGACTAATCGTATACGACATTGTAGCTTGAACATGTGCGCCTTCTTTTTTGGCTACTTCCATAGCCTTTTGCAAATTACGCACATCATTCATCGCGTCAAATATGCGGAATATATCCATACCGTGAGCAACAGTCTTCTTTACAAAATCCTCCACAACATCATCAGCATAATGTTTGTAACCCACTAGATTCTGACCACGAAGGAGCATCTGTATCTTTGTCTTCTTCAGGGCCTTTCTCATTTTATCCAAACGTTCCCAGGGGTCCTCATTTAGAAAGCGCATACATGTATCAAAAGTAGCCCCTCCCCATACTTCCATAGAATGGAAACCAATGGTATCCATTTTTTCAGCTATAGGGATCATGTCTTCTGTTTTCATTCTGGTTGCTAAAAGGGACTGATGTGCATCCCGAAAGCTAGTATCAGTGATGCCAATTTTCCTTTTTTGTTCAGCCATAGACGTTACCTCCAATTATCTATTTATTACGAATTGACCTGTTTTATATGTTTTAAGCTGCTAATATAGGACTTAAAAAAAATTATACTCTATTAATGCTTGTGTGTTCAAGAAGTATACTAATATAACAAGCAAGAATACTGTATATTATATAATGCATTTTCTGCATAGCTTTAGGCCATTCTCTCGATTATTGCTCTAGCAAATTCAGAGCTTTTGAGCTCCTCGGCTCCTTCGATATATCGGGCTAAATCATAGGTCACTTTTTTATCCAGTATAGCTTGACCCAAGGCTTTTTCGATAACCTCGGCCGCTTCCTTCCAGCCCATATATTCGAGCATCATTACTGCGGAAAGGAGAAGCGATCCGGGATTTACTTTATCAAGTCCTGCATATTTAGGTGCTGTCCCATGGGTTGCTTCAAAAAGGGCCAGGTGATCCGAAATATTACCGCCCGGAGCCATTCCCAGACCGCCCACAAGAGCTGCAGCCGCATCCGAGATATAGTCGCCGTTTAGATTAGGACAGACGAGTAGCTCATACTCATTACTTCTAAGAATCAACTGCTGAAACATATTATCAGCAATCCGGTCATTTACCAGAATCTTTCCTTCCGGTACTTTGCCACCATATTTCGAAAGCTCTTCTTCTGTCACAATAAGATTGGCATATTCAGTTTTTGCCAAATCATAGCACCATTTTTTGAAGGCCCCTTCTGTATATTTCATAATATTTCCTTTGTGGACAATCGTAACAACTTTTCTGTTATTCTCCACCGCATAATTCATAGCTTTACGCATTATCCGTTCAGAGGCCCTTTGTCCCATATATTTTATGCCAATCCCAGCATCCTCCGGTATTTCACAAGACATCTCCTCGCGTAAAAACGTGGCAACCTTTTGAAGCTTTTCACTTCCTCTTTCCCATTCAATGCCCGCATAAATATCCTCATTATTCTCCCGAAATATTACCACGTCAACCCAGTGAGGATTAACCATCGGACTTGGTACTCCTTTGATCCATTTAACAGGACGTACACAAGCAAACAAATCCAAAACCTGGCGTAATGTAACATTAATACTGCGGACCCCTCCACCTACGGGCGTGGTTAGTGGTCCCTTAATGGCAACTATATATTCCCGGATGGCCTCCACTGTCTCATCGGGTAACCAAGTCCCCTTGAGATTGAAAGCCTTTTCACCCGCAAATATTTCCATCCATTCTATCCTTCTTTTACCACCATAGGTCTTTTCAACAGCAGCATCAATTACCTGTCTTGAGGCATTCCATATATCCGGTCCGGTACCATCTCCCTCGATATAAGGGATAATGGGATTATCCGGTACTTGCAGTTTCCCTGCTTGAATAGTTATTTTTTCTGGCATGACCTTCAGCTCCTTATTTGCTATTTCCAACATAATTCAATAGCCCTCCAACCCTAATAATCTCCAACTGCCGGTCACTAAGGGAGTGCTTTACCTTGTATTCCTGATTGCGGGTCTTGTTGATAACTCTTATATTATTACTAGCAATATCTTTCAACAAATCCTGTATTTCCAGCTTATCTCCGGATAGAATAAGCTCAAAGTCACTCTCTTCATTAAAAGTAAGCGGCAAGATTCCAAAGTTTATGAGATTCTGTAAATGTATCCTCGCAAAAGACTTAACAAGAACTGCCTTTATCCCAAGATGCTTTGGCGCTAAGGCCGCATGCTCACGACTTGAACCTTGACCATAGTTGTGCCCGCCAACTATAAATCCACCTTGCTTCTCCATCACCCTAGTATAGAATTCCTTATCAACAGAGGCAAAAACATGCTTAGCAATTTCGGGTATGTTTGAACGCAGAGGCAATACTTTTGCACCCGCCGGCATAATATGATCCGTAGTAATATTATCGCCGACCTTAATTACTACTTCACCTGTTAGTTCGTTTGGCAGTTCTTTAAACTGTGGAAGCGGCTTTATATTCGGCCCGCGCTTGATCTCCACAGCACTTCCATCCTCAGGTGGAGCAATTATCATCCGGTCATCTACTTCAAATCTCTCCGGAATATTTATTTCAAATATATCTTTAATCGTTCTTACATCTGCTATATGCCCGGTTATTGCTGATAGGGCACAGGTTTCAGCACTAGCAAGATAAATTTCCGCATCAGCAGTACCACTACGACCTTCAAAATTCCGATTAGAAGTTCTTAAGGAAATGCCCCCCGAGGCAGGTGCTTGACCTACTCCTACACAAGGTCCACAAGCAGATTCTAGAATTCTTGCCCCAGAGGCTACCAAATCAGAAAGTGCTCCATTTGCGGACAGCATCTGTAAGACCTGCTTTGACCCCGGTGCTATACACAAACTCACATCAGGATGAATGACCTTCCCGTGAAGTATTGCGGCGACCTTCATCAGATCAGCAAAAGAAGAATTCGTACAGCTACCTATGAAGACTTGATCAACTTTGGTTCCTGCTACTTCGCTAATCGGAACTACATTATCAGGGCTGTGCGGCTTAGCAATCAGTGGAACTAACTCCGAAAGGTTTATTTTAACGGTCTCATCATATGTGGCATTATCATCCGCACTAAGTTCTATATAATCCTCTTCTCTATCTTGTGCTTTGAGAAAATCTCTCGTCTGTTCGTCACTCGGAAAGATGGAGGAAGTCGCGCCTAGTTCAGCACCCATATTGGTGATAGTAGCCCTTTGCGGGACACTCAAATTGGCGATACCGGGACCCGAATACTCAAAGACTTTCCCTACTCCGCCTTTAACCGTAAGTCTACACAAAAGTTCTAAAATTATTTCCTTCGCGGAGACCCAAGGCTGCAATTCTCCCTCCAAATAGACATTAACCACCTTTGGCATAGTTAGATAAAAAGGCTGCCCCGCCATAGCTAGGGCTACATCAAGACCACCCGCTCCGATAGCCAGCATACCGAGACCGCCTCCGGTCGGCGTATGACTATCTGAACCAAGCAGTGTTTTTCCGGGTTTGCCAAATCTCTCTAGATGTACCTGATGGCAAATACCATTACCTGGCCTGGAAAAATACGCACCATACTTAGCTGCGGCCGATTGTAGGAATCTGTGGTCATCCGCATTTTCGTAGCCAGTCTGTAGAGTATTATGATCTACGTAACTAACGGATACCTCCGTCTTAACCCGTGGGATTCCCACAGCCTCAAACTCTAGATAGGCCATTGTGCCTGTTGCGTCTTGTGTGAGTGTTTGATCAATTTTAATGGCTATCTCAGGGCCCGCGTCCATACTTCCTTCAACAAGATGTGCTTTAATTACCTTTTGGGTAATATTATGTGCCATAACTACAACTCCTCCATTTCATTTTCTCTTCTCCATATTTTTGGTTAGAGTTTGTCTTGCCCCCTCGAGATGTATTCTTACATATTTAACCGCTTTTTCTTTGTCCTTATCCATTACCGTCTTTAAAATCTCTTTGTGTTCAGATATTGCTTTGCTCCGCCTGATATCCCTAGAGAGAGTAATCCCCCGAAATCTTTGCAAGGAATCCTTTTGTGAATTTATAATAGCTAATAAGCGTGGCATGGCAGCAGCTCTCAACAATACATCATTAAATTCATTACAAGTTGCAAGTAGTTCCTCCATCTTTCCGGCATCTTCATACTTTTCCATCTTCATGGTGATATCTTGAAGCCTTTCTATATCTGCCTCGCTTATACGCTCAATTGCCGCTTCAATAGCTATACTTTCAAGGGCTATACGGATTGCATAAATTTCTTCTATTTCTTCTAGATTAATTGCTTTAACTACTACTCCCTTTCGTGGAATATATTGAACAAGTCCTTCTATTTCCAGCTTCCTTAGGGCTTCACGGACTGGAGTTCGACTTATCCGGTACCTCTCAGCGCATTCTTTTTCCACAATTCTTTCTCCTGGCTTCATAACTCCCTGAAGAATTGCTTTACGTATGTTCTCATAAACTATATCCCTGATGGGCCTTAAGCTGGTAATTGCTGCTATGCTTCGTTCCATCATGACCAGTTCCTTCCCAAAAACAATATTTTACCCCTAACTAAATATAATCCCGGTATACGGGATACCGTATCCTAGGTCGGCCTAAAAACAAGAGACGAATTGCATGAAAGGATGTCCCCCAACTTGAACTCGTCACTTATCCATATTATATGTTTTCTTTATTCCTTATCATTAACCATCGCTTTTTTGGCCTTAGTTATTGCTTCAACTAAAGTTTCTGCTGTTTTTACTATGTATTCGTCTTTCTTTTCCATTCCTTGAGAATATTTATCCTGGATAGTGTATTGAACCTTCAAGGCTTTAGCTTCCATATCCTTTATCATTTCATTAAGGCTCTCTTGAACCTTATCTTGGGTTTTCTCTTTTATATCCATAAATTTTTCCTTGGATTGACCCTCAACCTTGTCCCAATTGCTCTCAAGACTCTGCTTGATATCACTAACAGCCTGTATAATATCTTGCTTTCTTTCTTTACTCTCTGTCTTTGCTTCTTCCTTGATTATATCCATTAGCTCCTGAAATTTATCTTTAATTCTGTCTTTAGCATTAGAGGTCATAATCTCCACTCCCTCCTAAAGTATTGTACACATATTATCCCAAGTACTCAGTTATTTTGCAAGTATATTTTTCTATCGCATATGACTGCCATCACAAAAGGGGCGGGTAGAACTCTTGCCGCAGGCGCATAGTACCATCCGGTTTGACTCCTTTAGAATTTCCCCCTTTGGACTTATAATCCGTGCTTGTCCTTTAACAACTAACGGTCCGTCCTGCACCATATTTATTTGAACCTCTTCCGTCGATGATTTTCTGATGAAATTAACGGAACCAGGTCCTTGGGCAATATCTGGGTTTACTCTTGATCCTTGCGGCAGTTCGTATTTGAGAGCATCCGTGGGACATAGGTCTATAATCTCAATAATCTCTTCCGGGGTGGCATCATCTATTTTAATCCAGGGCGTTTCAGTCGGTATAAATACTTTGGGAAGCCTCTGCCAACACTTGCCTGAATGGGAGCATTGCTTCGCATCCCAATAAACAACTAAGTCATCATTCTGATATTTTCTCTTTCCGTCTTCTATTTCCCTTTGCGGTTTTTCTGTATTCATTACAATACACCTCTAGTCTATTATATCATTTTCTTGCAGCGTCTTTACGGCTCGCTCTCCCATTATTGCATATCCCTTTTTGCGCGGATGACAGCCATCTAGCAGCAAATCTTCTCGAATTTCTCCTTGAGCGTCTATAAAATCCTGATAGAAATTGATCAATACCAGATCTTTCTCCTCACAACACTCAATCAACCAGGCTCGTAAAAGCCGTAGTGCTCCTTCATTAGGAGTATCCACAGGTAGTGGCAAGCCTACTAATACTTGAATGTTTCGCTTCAAGAGCTCCGTAAGCAATTTGAGGAAACTTTGCTGTATCTGGGGCTGAGACATACATTGGTTAACATCATTCGTACCCGCCATTACACAGACAATATCCGGGTTATGATCCAAAACGTCTAGCTTAAGCCTGTTGTACATATCCTCAAAGGTATTTCCAGGAATACCCGAATTAATAACCTGCCAATCTGTTTTTTCCCTGATATGTTCAACCCAAGAGTCTTTTTGTTTGTAGGGGTATCCGTACGTAATCGAAGCTCCCAGGGCTACAAACGTTACTTCGCTCATTGCTCCCCTCCATTTATCTTTATTCCATCAAAATAATAGTTCATAACCTTTGTAATTAAATTTTCAAGTTCTACTACTGATAAATTCGAACCCGTAAAAGGGTTGGCTACCACCCCTATACCACCGTAGAATAAAAGAGCAAAAACAGAAGCATCGATAGCACGTATCTCTTTTTTTTCAATACCCTTTTGGATAATATTCTCAATCAATCCCAAGTGGTGAGTATGCAGTTTACGCATCCATTCGAAGAAGGAAGGTTCCAAAGGAATACTCTCAAAAGTTACTACCTTGGCCATGAGACAGTAGCGTTGGCTGAATAGAATCTTAGTACGTATTATGCAAACCAATTTATCACGGGTACTTTCAGTTTTTTGTAATTCCTTTTTTAATATCTCCTCAAAGAATCCGACTGCTTCTTTAATCATCTCGATATATAGTTGTTCCTTACTACGAAAGTACTCATAGACAGTGCCTTTGCCGATTTCAGCTGCATGGGCGATATCTTCTATCTTGGCTCCATAAAAGCCTTTGGCCGAGAAAACCTCGGCCGCGGCTTTTAATATAATATCTCGTTTAGTAATTACATTTCCTTCAGACATCGTATTCACTCCCACCATTAGGAGTATTGGTAGTTTCCTCCGTTTGCGGTGCTAGTCTTAATATTTTCAGTGTTTTTTGCTTGATGTCTTCTAATAAAATATACATACAAGGAACCAGGACAAGGGTGATCAACGTGGAGAAGGTCAAGCCTCCGAATACCGCAGTGGCCATAGGCGCGGACATTTCTGACCCTTCACCTAATCCAAGAACTAGAGGCAACATCGCCAAAATTGTGGTAAGAACAGTCATGAGAATAGGTCTTAATCTTGTAGGCCCTGCCTTTAGAATGGCTTCCTTACGCGACATGCCATCACGATTCCGCAGTGTATTGATATAGTCCACAAGAACTATAGCGTTATTAACTACAATTCCTGCCAGCATTATTACTCCTATGAAGGCTGGAACATTGAAGGTTCTTCCAGTAATTAACAGCGACAATATAACCCCTATAATCGTAGGTGGCATCGCAAACATAATTACAAACGGATATAGTAACGATTCGTATTGCGAGGCCAGGATCATATAGACCAGGATGATAGCCAGCAAAAGGGCCAAAGCCAAATCGGTAAATGCATCCACCATTTCCTGGTTAGCACCGCCATATTCCACTTGTAAGCCTTGTGGAATATTCATTTCATTAACGGCTTGCTGGATTTCGGCACTTACGCTCCGCAAATCTCGCCCGGATATATCACCAGTCACAGATACTTGTCTTGTTTGGTTAATCCTATTTATCTTGGTTGGACCAGTTGTCATCTCAAATTCTGCTACATCCCCCAAGGGAATAAGCGCCCCCGTCGGTGAAACGATCGTTAATATTTTGAGGTCATTAATATTTTGCCTGTAGTCATCATCTAGAATCACGTTTACTTCGATTTCGTCTCCTCCGGAACGAAGCTGGGTCGCAGTTGAGCCATTAACGGCTGTTGCAACTATGCCTGAAAGCTGCGCCGAGGTAATTCCGTACAAGTCCGCTTTCTGTCGATTTAGTTTAATTTGCAGCTCTGGTCCACCGGCCTCGAAGCTACTTTTCACCTCACGGGCTCCATCTATAGTTCTAATCCTTTCTGCCATTGCTTCCGAAAAAGAACGCAATACATCAAGATTATCTCCCGTAATTCTTACATCTATTAGAGAACCACCGCTCATAGTGCCTGACTGAGCACTAATCTCTATTTTAGCTCCTGGTATAGCAGAGCATTTTACGCGTAATTCATCTAATACTTGATCAATATCACGAGTACGCTCATTCTTGTTTATCAGCTTGCCTTGTATCACTGCTTTATCTGAGCTAGCAGAGTTGCCCATCATGCCTCCAGCGCTTCCCACTGCATAAAAGTTCCACTCACTTTCAGGAAGCTCTTGGACATATCCTTCCACCATTTCCGTCACACGTTTTGTTTCTTCAATAGCGCTGCCGGTTGGCATGGAGATATTTATGACGTATTCGCCGCTATCCTGCTTAGGGATAAACTCCATCCCTACCATGGGAAGCAGTGCTAAGCTACCAATTAATAATATAACAGTAAAAATAATTACCTTTTTCTTATTGTTGATTGCCCAGTGTAAAAGCGTTCTATATTTATCTTCTAGACCATCTATTATTCCGTACCAGTTATCAGCTATTCTACCTATCGGTCCTTTAGCCTTCTTAATAGTGCCATTCCCGTTTGCGAACCCATTCTGATCAATTTTTAGTATTTTCGACGATAGCATAGGCACCAAAGTAAGAGCTACCACTAGAGAAGAAATGAGTGAAAACGAAACTGTCAAGGCCATGGGCCTAAATATCTGCGAGGCCATTCCTTCTACAAAAACTATCGGCAGGAATACTACTATCGAAGTAAGGGTAGAAGCGAAAATAGCTACACCCACCTCACTTGCTCCTTTACGAGCGGCTTCCATTCGAGAGTAACCCTCTTGTTGATGGCGATAAATATTTTCCAATATTACTATGGCATTATCAACCATCATCCCTATGCCGAGAGCAAGCCCCCCCATTGAAATGAGGTTAAGGGTCAAGCCGCCAAAGTACATGAGAATAAAAGTAGCGATAACAGATATCGGGATGGCTACGCCGATAATTAATGTACTACGGAAATTCCTTAGAAACAAAAGCAGTACAAGGACAGCTAAGACGGCACCTATCAAAGCATTTTTTGCTACATTACTGATAGAAAGCCTAATAAATTCTGCCTGATCAAAGCCTGAATTGATCTCTGTCCCTTCCGGCAGTAACTTTTGAATTTGTTCTAGTTCTTCGGTGACCGCATCAGAAACTTTTACAGTGTTAGCATCCGTCTGTTTCTGGATTGAAATCTGCACACTAGGCTTTCCGTTCATATATACAAATACATTTTTTTCCTTTAAGGTATCTTCGACAAGAGCCACTTCCCCCAGACGAACATAGCCTCCAGTTGTAAGTGGGATCTGAATGTTTTCTATCTCCTGGACATCTTCAAATTCACCGGTGATGCGCACGATATGTTCGCGCAATCCCTCCTCCACAGTCCCTGCGGAAGTATTGCGGTTCTCTGAGCGCAAATAGGAGATTATTCTATCTAGACTCAGTCCATAGGCTTGCAACCGTTGAGGAACTGCGGAAATACGAATTTCTCTTTCAACTCCACCCTCTACAGTTACAGAAGCTACACCATTAACCCTTTCTAAACGAGGCCTAATGACGTCAGTGGCCAATCTATCCAGATCATGTAGTTCTAAATCACCGCCGAAACCCAATACCATGACAGGCATTAAATTTATATCTAGTTTGATAAGCGTTGTTTTTCCGCAATCCGCAGGTAATGCAGCTGAAATGAGATCAATCTTTTCGCGCATTTGGTTTATCGCAAAATTCATATCAGAGCCCCAGTCTAACTCTACCATAACCATAGAGCTTCCTAGACTTGAAGTCGAGTTAATGTTCTTGATCCCATTTACTGTACCTAAAACACTCTCAATCGGTCGAGTTACTAGGTTCTCAATCTCTTCCGGTCCTACCCCGTTATAAGTGGTAAAAGCTACTGCCATCGGCAAGTTAAGTTCAGGTATTAGATCCATGTTTAGCCTGTAAACGGATACCGAACCTAAGAGTATGACGATTAGAAATAGCATCATTACCGCTACAGGTCTTTTGACAGAGATGTCCGAAAGCTTCATTGCTTATCACCCCTCAACACGGCAGAGACCTCACTCCCGTCATTGACGGCATATTGTCCTTCTACTACGATCATTTCTCCGACCTTTAGACCCTCGATGATTTCAGCTTTATCCCCTAGGGTTAGACCAAGCTTCACTTCTCGCATCTTAGCGGTCTCATTTTCAATTATATAGACGACCTTCTGTTGAGCATGATCTAAAATAGCGCTCTGCGGTACAGTTATAATATCTTCTTTCTTTTCTACAATTAGCTTTATTTCTCCGTACATTCCGCCTTTTATCAATCTTTCTTCATTTATTATTTCAATAGAAACTGGATAAGCTTTAGTCGTATTGTCTATCTTAGGAGCTATTGCAAATATTACCCCTGTATATATTCTATTAACAGCCGACACTTCAATCTCCATCTCTTCGCCTATCTTCAATTTACTAATATTCGCTTCTCCCACCTGTACCCGTAGCTTCAATTTATCCATATTTACTACAGATACCAAGGGCATTGAGCCTGCCAACTGCCCTTCTACTGCTTCAGTCTTCGCCACTATCCCATTTATGGGACTGGTTATGACCAAGCTTTCCTTTTGTAATTCCAAGTTTTCCAGTGTATATTTCAGTTGCTCCAATTGAGTCTTGGATACCGCACCTGCTTCGAACAGTTGAGAGTTTCGTTCATAATCTAAGCGCATCTGCTCCAACTGAAGATCAAGTTCGCGCGAATCAAACACAACCAGAGGTGTACCGGCAGAAACTTCATCACCAACATTCACCGTATTATGTATAACACGAAAGGCTGGGCTTTTGGCACTCAAGAGCACTTCTTCTTGAGGCTCTATCAAGCCTCCCAGGTTAATAATCTTAGCTAACGCATCCTTTTTTACTGCTTCTATAACGACAGGTATTTTCTTCGCTTCTACCGTTTCACTCTCTTGATCACTAGAGCATCCGGAGACTAACATTGTTAGTAATAGTAGGACAACTGATCCAATTAATAGTTTACTGTTTCGCATTAATTTCCCTCCCAATTTCCATGCCGACCGAACAGTCAGTCGGTCTACAGAACTATTCTATTGCTCATAGATAACATTGTCAATACTAAATAGGACTCAAACTATTTATTTATAATATAAATAATAGTAAAATATGTATATAAATAATATGTAAGCTTGGAAAGAGGCACTAAATGAAAAAATCGGGAGCGTCTATTGTCCTTCTGTTCATTCTTTTACTATTAATAATCAACGCCTTGATTATTAATACTGCTTACAAAGCCATCTTTACTTTTTTCCGAGAAATTGCTCCTACGCCATATTTTCAGATAACGACTGATATACTCTCAGTATTGCTAGCCTCGTTAGTAGTATTTACTTCCGTAGTTATTATACTTGAAAGACGTGATCCTGCCCGTACACTGGCTTGGCTGCTAATCCTAATTTTCATCCCGGTTTTAGGCTTCATTCTCTATCTTACAGTTGGTAGACATTTTCGCAAACGCAGACTTACTGCGAAAAAACGAAAAATGAATGGGTACTTCTATCCTCAGGAGGGCTCCTTCAGCGAGGTTATCTCCAAACACGAAATAATACACAAATCAAAAGAAAGACTTATGCAACTAATTATGAATAATAGCAGTTTCCCGGTCACACTCTACAATGATCTTAAAGTTCTCTCAGATGGTGAACAAATATTCTCCGCTATGGTAGAAGCCATGGAATCAGCCAAAAAGCTTATTCATTTGGAGACCTATATTCTGCGCAGTGACAATATTGGTACTAGAATCATTGAAATACTCTTACGCAAAGCCGCAGAGGGTGTGGATGTACGTGTCATCTATGACGGTCTTGGTTCTAGAAACCTAGGAGAAGGATACCTGCAAAGTCTTCGCGATGCTGGAGTAAATATTAGACCCTTTTTCCCAGTCAGATTTTCTTTTCTACACAACCGCATCAACTATCGTAATCATCGCAAAATCCTCGTTGTTGATAACGAAATCGGCTTTTTGGGTGGTGTTAATATCGGGGATGAGTACCTGGGGCTTGATCCACAAATTGGCAACTGGCGTGATACTCATCTGCGTATTAACGGTAATGCCGTCTGTTATCTTGATCATATCTTCCTGCAGGATTGGTTCTTTGTCATGCGAGAGCCTTCCCAAGATGAATTCCCTTGTCCGTTAGAAAATAGACCTGGAAATAAACTGGTACAAATTGCCGCAAGTGGTCCTGACACCCACTGGGAATCTATTATGCAGATCTACTATTACGCTATTGCCACCGCAGAAAAGTCCATATTTCTTACATCCCCTTATTTTATACCTAACGAAAGTATCCTTACGGCCTTCAAGACAGCAGCTCTAAGCGGTGTAGATGTTAAACTTCTTCTTCCTGCTAACCCCGATCATAAGATCCTTTTCTGGGCTGCCATGTCTTATCTTGAAGAGCTATTAGAGGCTGGGGTAGAGATTTACTTGTATCAAAAAGGCTTTATTCACGCTAAGGTACTTACCATTGATGGGATATTTTCTTCCGTTGGTTCAGCTAATATGGACCAACGCAGCTTCAAGCTAAACTTTGAGGTTAATGCCCTACTCTACGATGAAGAAACAACAAAACGTTTAGAAACGGATTTCTGGAATGATCTGCAATACTGTGAACAAATTATCTTGGAAAACTTTAAGGAACGTCCACTAACCCGACGAGTTCTAGAATCCGCTACACGTCTTTTATCCCCACTATTATAAGTACGATAAAAATACTTATCTAACCCTCGATATAGTTTTCATGCTTTTCATTTTCGTCTGAAATGAATTATAATTATAACCAATACATTCAATTAGATAAGTGAGGGATACATATGAAAAGACTATTATTACTACTTTTATTACTGATGCTCGTCACAACACAATTCGCCTTTGCCGATGTCACAAATGATTACCAGGTCATTCCCGGCAAGGTCTACAGGGTTCTTAAGGTTGAGATACTAAGCGGTGATGGTATGAAAATCCATCGCCTCTATGATGAATATAGTGGAATTCTAGGTCAGGTCGATTACAAAGGCAGCATGAGCTATGGACGAATAACAAAAGGACTCCAGTATGATATCGAACTTCCTCAGTCCTACAACAATCTTTATGCCGCAAAAAGCTGGTTACAAGCCAATAACCCAGAAAGGTTACAGCTGTTACCTTATTCAATAGTGAGTGAGGAGGTTCAAAATGAATGGAGTGCCGCTCATTACAATCCTCAAGGTGAATACTGGGAGCTCTCGCCGAAGGGACTTGTCAGCTATGATATCCAGACAGACTATGCTATAATTCCCAAGCCTTATCTGGTGGAAGGTTTGCAAGTGCCAAATGGTCCAACTATTGCGCTATATCTTGACAATACTAAGATAAAGTTCGGAGCTGATGTTCCCTATATAATAGATAATAGCATTAGAATTCCGATTAAGTTGGTTGCTCAGAGACTGGGCTATACATCACAATACATAGCTGATGATAGAGGCATTGGTCACGTCATACTTGCAAAGGGCCCCCGCAGAATTGAAGTATCACCGTGGAAAGATTACATAAGTGTATCCGGTGTAAAAGTTAAATTCGATACACGAGCGTTTCTATCAATAAACGAGAAGATCCTTGTTCCCCTTGATCTCCTCCACTATATGGCTACTGCGGTTAGCTACGATGAACCAGATGAGGATAAGCAATCAATTCGTGTAGATATTACAAAATAGAATGTGTACCTAATCTCGCCACGAATTAAGCCTTGCAGCATAAATGTGCAGGGCTTTTTGTTTGGTTAAATATCATAATATGTACCGTATAATATAAATATACTTTAAGGTTTTGTTTACATATAATTATAATATGGTTATAATATTTACAAAGGATGTGATTCTATGCAGATTAAAAGCGTCGAAAACATCATAAAGGTTCTATCGGCCTTCAACCCCTGGTGGAAGATTGGTAGTGTGACAAAAGACTTCGCCAAACCTGTTAGGCGGTTTGCCTATTATGAAGCTCTGAAAATCCTAACCCATACAGATATACGTCGTATGGTGATTATTTCTGGTGCACGAAGAATCGGCAAGACAACTGTTCTTTATCAAATGATAGATAACTTTCTGCAACATCACGTAAATCCTAAGAAAATCATATATATTTCCTTTGACCATCCAGTCCTCAAGCTATGCTCCATTGATGAGATTTTGGATATCTTTCACTCCAACGTTTACGGTGATAAGGATGCTTATTACTTTTTTGATGAAATACAGTATGCTGATCAATGGGATAATTGGTTAAAAACCATATATGATACCCAGCCCCAAACCAAAGTCGTAGCTACAGGCTCAGCAAGTCCAGTTCTATTAGACAAAGCTGGTGAAAGCGGAGTCGGCAGGTGGACGGTGCTTTCAATCCCTACCTTGTCATTTTACGAATACTGTCAACTTATCGGAGTTAATGATCTCCCGCAGCTTGACATAAAAATTAAGCCCAGCGAGCTTATCCGCTTAAGCAAGCAGGAACAAACAGACCTCTTTCTCAAGCTTTCCGTTTTACAAAAGCACTTCCTGCGTTATTTGCAAGTAGGTGGTTTTCCGGAACTTGCCCTGTCTAGCGATGAATTCTACGCACAGCGTATGCTTCGTGAGGATGTAGTAGACAAAGTACTAAAAAGAGATATTCCTGCGATCTATAACATTCGTAGTATTAGTGACCTCGAAAAGATATTTCTATATCTCTGTTACCATTCATCAAATATCATCAGCATTGATGCCATTGCCAAGGAGCTTAACGGCGTTACACGTCCAACGGTTGAAAAGTATATTAGGTATCTCGAAAGCGCCAATCTCATCTATGTCAGTGAACCTGTAGAGCTCAAGGGAAAGAAAGTTCTTAAAGTACAGCCCAAAATTTATATTGCTGACGCAGCCATACGCAACGCCGTAATTATGCAAGATGATGTATTAACCGATCCCGAAGAAATGGGAATCATGGTCGAAACCGCTGTTTATAAACATATCCGCGCATTTTACTATCAAAACTCTCTAACAACCGTTGGTTACCACCGCATCTCCGGTAGCAAAGCTAAGGAAATCGACGTTGTAGTCAACTTCCCGCGAAGTAAGATTTTTGTTGAGGTTAAATATCGTGAAAGCTACAATATGGGTGCTGGCGAAGCGATAGTAATGCTCAGTGAAGAGGCCCAAAGCTGTTTACTTATCACCAAGCGTGAGGATGACTATGGACCATTGCAAGCACAACCAGAACGGATCTACCGAATACCCGCTTTTGCCTTCCTTTATCTTCTTGGCCACGCGGAGAAAAATAGTTACCATTTCGAAGGTGGCTTTTAGTTAAGAGTCAAAATAAATTAAAATGGCTGTTCCTCTGATAAGAGAACAGCCATTTTAATTTTTATATAATTTCATTTATACATATTATTATCATATAACTCATCCATTTTATAATTATTTAACATCGACAATCCAGCTGGCAACCCAGCCCACCGTCTTATCGGCGAGTTCGACGTGATACCATTGATCCTTAACTTCAAATATCTTCATTGCCTCACCCTTTTGGACTTGCTTGATGGTGTTCGTGTCAGTTGAAGGTCCACTACGTAAATTTACATAATTGTTTGAAGACTTGATATAGGCCGTTTTCCCAATAGTAGCACCGGTTGTAGTGCCAGTTGTAGTAGAGGGCGTAGTAGTAGAAGGTGTACTAGTCGAGGGAGTACTAGTAGTCGGGGTAGTCTTAATCCCTGATTTGTTAAGCTTGTCCTGCAATTCATTTATCGTAGTCTGCAAGGCTTGAGCTTGAACGGTAATCTCGGCAACCTCAAGTTCCAGTTCGCCTACCCGCTCCTCTAGCGCTTTATCCACATAGCTCTTGGAAACTACCGGGTCAGCACTCGAGCCTGGCTCAGGGGCACCCGCATCTACAGTCTTGCCAACAACAAAACCAACAATAATTGATAGTATAGCTCCTCCAATAATAAAACCCCGAAGCCTCATCTGCGTAATCTCCTCCTATTTTAAAGCTAAATAAAAAATTTATCTATTATAAGATTTACTTCGCAATTTGTTGATATGCTCTATCCTGTTCCGCTTTCTTCCGGAGAAGAACATCTATTCTATCGGCCGCTATAAAGACGCCCAGTGTCAGAGCCAGCAAAACCAGCATACCTTGTGGCGGAGTAAGCTTTGACATTAATACTGCAGTAATGCCTAATACTACGCTTAGGGCATAAATGGTAAGCACTGTCCGGCGGTGAGTCAAGCCTAGATCCAATAGTCTGTGATGTAAGTGCTCTTTGTCCGGGCTAAAGATAGGTCTGCCATTATTATAACGCCGGAATATGGCCAGCATGGTATCAATTATCGGAATACCTAGGATAATTACAGGCAGAAATAAGGATACAATTGTCGCACTCTTCGTAAGTCCAAGTATAGCAATCGTAGCCAGATTATATCCGAGGAACAATGAACCAGTATCCCCCATAAATATCTTAGCCGGATGAAAATTGTACTTTAAGAAACCAAAAATACTCGCCGCTAAAATAAACGCCAGGATGGCAATACTGCTGAATCCTTCCAACATTGATACTATACCCAATGTAATAGCAGCAATTGCGGAAACCCCAGCCGCTAAGCCATCTAGACCATCGATTAGATTAACAGCATTAGTTATCCCTATAATCCAAAGTATGGTCACTGGATAACTCAGGTAATAAAGACTGAATACATCCTGAAAAGGGTGTGTCAGAAACTCAACCCTGATCCCCATATATGTAGCAAAGGTAGCTGCTAGCACCTGGACCAAGAGCTTCTTCTTAGCGGATATACCATATAAATCATCCCAAATACCTACCAAGGAAATGATTAATCCACCCCCAAGCAGACCATATATTTCCCGGGTTAACTCTTGGGTGCTGATTACCACCAGCCAAAAAGAAATGCAAATAGCCAGTCCGCCCAGTCGTGGCATCTCGAACTTGTGCACTTTTCTTTCCTCAGGCTTATCTATAGCCTTAATCTTTATGGCAATTTTTCTTATTATTGGCGTACCAAGCAGAGTAAGCAAAAAGGCCGCAACTAATGATCCGGCTATAACATTCACCTGATATGCCTCCTTAATTATAGTTTGCGAAATTATAAAGCGTTTCAAATAAGAATTATAACACTGTTTACATATTTTGTCTATCTAAAGCTTGCAAATTGTGTTTTAAAATAAGGGCCTCATTTTTCTAACATGAACATTAGCTCTCCCTCGCAGGCTAGTTGCCCATCGACGGTTGCTCGTGCCTTGCATTTTCCGACAATACTCTTTATCTTAATAGCCTCTATCTCTAGCCTGAGCTGATCCCCGGGAATAACCTGACGCTTAAAGCGGCAATTATCAATACCTGCAAAGAAGGCAATCTTACCTTGGTTCTCCGGCTTGCTCAAAACCAATACCGCACCAACCTGAGCCAAGGCTTCAACTATCAGAACCCCGGGCATTACAGGCTTTTCGGGGAAATGCCCTTGGAAATAATACTCATTAGCAGTAACATTTTTTAAGCCTACTACCCTGTTTGCTTCTTCAAATTCAATAATTCTGTCCACTAAGAGAAAGGGATAACGGTGCGGCAGAATTTCTGCTATGCGTGTAACATCAAACATACTATTCCTCCTCAAAACTAATTTCGACGTAATCCGACAATAACCTCTTTACATTTTCTTACATCCAGGAGTATCAGAACCCTAGTCTCGCTTTTATTCGATTGAGCATTAGCAGTACTTCCTTTTCGCGCAAAAGCAAAATACTAATTGCGTAGACACAGGCCGCCAAAGCAATCGATACCATCACTTGTATTAATAAATGTTTGGAATCCTGTCCGACAAACAATCTGGTCATATAATTATAACCAAGTAAAGCTGTCACAGCAGTAAGCACTGAGGCAACTGCCGCTTTTGTAACTGATGTGGCTAGATCAACAAAATTCAACTGCGGTAGGTGGCGTTTCAAGAGCAGATACATTGCCACCGCACTATAGATCGCTGCTAGGGAGTTTGCTAAGGCCAGACCACTATGCCCCATAGAACCGACCAGAAGTCTACTGGCTAATATATTTACTATTATAGATGAGAAACCAATATACAGCGGGGTACGAACATCCTGCACTGCATAGTAGGCTCGGGTAAGCACCATGTTAAGAGACATAGCAAACATCCCCAGGGAGAAATAGAACAAAGCACTGGCCGTCATTTGGGTGGCATTAGCATCGAAGGCTCCTCGTTCAAAAAGCAGTTTGACAATAGGGGTATTTAATACCATAAGACCTGCTGCAGCTGGAAGCGTAATCAAAAGTACCATTTTCAGGCCCCTATTCAAGGTTACGCCCAAAGCCTGTTTATCCCCTTTCACCGCGTGCTCAGAAAGTGTAGGGAAGATGGCTGAAGCAACTGCCAGGACAAATATTCCCATTGGTAGGTTCATTAGCTTTCCGGCGTAGTTTAGGGCGGAGATACTGCCCTCACTCAAGCCTGAGGCGAAATAACGGTTAATAGCCAAATATATCTGATTAACTGCCGTTCCTAAGAATATCGGCAGAAGATTAGCGAAAATCCCTCTAACGTCTGGATGCTTGAGGTTCCACGACCAAGAGTATATAAATCCAGCTTGGCGCAACGCTGGCAGCTGGATTAGCAGCGCGACAACCATACCCACTAAAGTACCTAGCGCTAAATATTGGATGCCATACTGTCCTAAGAAAATTACAAATATAATGATGATAAGATTAGATAAGCCGGGAGCAAAGGCGGCCATAGCAAAATACTTGCGGGCATTGAGAATTCCTGTGATCAACATGCCGGCTCCCATAAAGATGACCGACGGGAACATAATTATGGTCAAATATGTCGTCAAGTCCGCAGTTGTCTGGGAAAAGCCGGGTGTAATCAAGTTAACGATAACGCCTGAACCCAGCATCCCGATAACAGCAAGACCTGTCATAAATAGAACTGTCCAATTCAAGGTAATACTGGCAATTCTCCAGCCCTCGTCCTTTTCACCCTTCATCAAGTACTTAGTTACGACCGGTACAATAGATGTAACCAAGGCCATTCCCAAGACCATCTGTAAGAAATAGGGTATTGTATAAGCGGCATTATATGCATCCGTTGAATACGTAGCTCCGTATTTCCCAGCTATAACTGTTTCACGAACGAAGCCCAGTACCTTGCTGATAAGGTTCATCGCAATGATTACCATAGTTGCTCTTGCTAGCGTATTTCTGCTCACCTATTAATTCCTCCATAGTTCCATAGCTATCCGCGCTGACTTCCAGGCCTTTTGGTATAGTAGCTTGACCCTTTTTTCCATATCAGCTTGTATCTCCTCGCGATTATTATGGACCCAATTTACTAGTTGAACCAGTGTTTCTGAGTTTAGATCATGTACCGAATTTAAGGACTGCTGACCAATCTGCTGTAGAAATCGGTCAATTTTAGGATCGTAGGAAATACCTACCAGAGGAACTCCTACTACCGCACCATTTATCAATGAATGCAAACGCATTCCAATAATCAAATCAAAGTTCTTCGTAATCGCCAGCATCTCGGCGGGATCATACATTTCCTTGAGGTATACAGTTTCATGCGCCATTAATTTCGCTGCTTGCTTGGCTACAGCTATATCTTGCGGAAATTGCATGGGTACAAAAACTACCTGCCAGCCTTCAAGGGCTAATCTATCGCAGGCTTTCACTAATTCCGGCAGATAGCTGTTATCCTCCCAGGAGCGTATAAATACCCCGAGCAAACGCTGTTCTACTATTAATTCTAGTCCACTTCGTTCGAGGATCTCTCTTCCAAGTTGTGCCTCTATGGACTGAGGAGGTATACCTAGTACGGGATCTGCCGTAACGATAATCTCTTTGTTCACACCCATTGCAAGCAGGTCCGACTTAGCACCTTCGTCTCTTACCGTTATTTTACTCAGTCTATTGAAAAGCCAGGCCAGCATTTTTCGATTTCTCGGCCTCTGAAGTGGCCCTACCCCTTGGCTATATATCATAGTCTTTTTGCCCATGAGCTTAGCCAGGAAAATTATCATCCAATAATACAAAGGGCTATTAACGCTAGTAACATCCTGGAATAATGATCCTCCCCCACTTATTAAGAGTTCAGAGGATGCAATGGACCTTATCAAGCTAAACAGTCTCCAACGATTAACCGCTTGTACTTCGTACTGCTTAGCAGTTTTTTCCGGTTGCTGGGATAATACTGTAATGCTAATACCTGGTTCGATCTCGCGCAATGTCCTAATTATAGAGTATAGTACTAGTTCGTCACCAGCATTATTGAACCCATAATATCCTGAAAGGACAACTTTACTCAACTTCAAGCGCTCCCTTCGCAGTTAACCATTTTAGCAGATAATTAAGGCATATTATTACAACAATACCTATGATTATTCCTATCCAAAGACCATGGATGGTGCGGATAAGAGAAATAATAAGAGGAGTATGGAGGTGAGCATAAGTGTTCACCAAAGAAACCTGACCGATAACGGCAATCACTAAAACAGCTACCTTGCGCATATCATAGCCATAATAAAGCAATAAGAGCATGGCCGGATGTCCTACGAGAAACTCCTTCGTCCGTGGACGCACACCCAGAACCTGGTCGAGCAAGTCGCGCAAGGCTGTTTCCCAGGAGCTGACTAGCTGCGGAGCTTGGTTACCTGTTCTGACAATATATATCCCTAAAGCCGCGATGAGAAATAGCCCTAGGATTACATGCTTATTCTGCACGGGATAATTAAGAATTTCTCTGATCTCTTTGACCGGGTTAGTACCTTTAAGGATAAAATAGGCCGGAATTATAAGAAGTGGTAAGACATGGGCCAGCTTAACTCCGCTGAATATATCCAAGGTAAGCATAAAGGATTTATCTACAAGAAGTCCCGTCATAATAACAGCACCGATTAAACTAAGTGCTGACATCTTCAGCAAGGCGATAACGGACTCTACCAAACTACGCCGTTCCCCTCTTAGCATGACGATAACGCTCATTACAGGATATACTATAACACTTAATAAGGCAAAGGTTTTTCGGGCCAGCAAGGGATCAACAAAGAGTAGCGCGGCCCAACCCAAAATGGCCAGGATGCCCAACACTGCTGACCAAAGCCATGTAGTGAAAAATCCTAGAAGCAGAAGTCCTCCTCCTATCACGCCTAAGCCTATCACGAAGACAATTACACGAGAATAGGGAATGCCCAATAAAGGTTTTGTATCCCCTACAATAAAGCCTTCTTCTATCATCCCATCCCTTAAAATATTCACATAGTTTAAGCCCCTATCGATTGCTGTAGACGGATGCTCCAAGCCAAATAAGCGCACATATATAGAACGGATATTCCTTTCAGAGACGGCAAGTCGATATCTATCTATGGCTTGTCTCTCATTATAATTGGCCATGTCATTTTCACTAATGGAATGAATACGCACTATGTTTTTACCGGTCTGCAGGGCTAATTGCTTTAAGCCCGCCTGATTATAGAATTCAAACATACCTACCGGCACATTAAGCTTCTCTAACTTCTCGGCCGTATAAGGAATATTATAAGCTCCTAAAATAGCGGGATCGTTAAAGGCAACCATTTGTAGGCCTGGAATACTCGCTAATTTCTCTTCCATTAGATCAATCGCTTCTTCGGTAGACTTAGCGTATTCTCTAAGTCGGGGTACAATATCTAGTCCTCCCTTGTTCATTGCTTCGAGATCCTCATAGATAAATCCGAAGCCTACCTTCTCAATCTCCTTTTCTGTAATATGTACGGAGATTATATATATACTATCGTTGTTTGAACTAGAGTACTCCTTGTTAATAGCCGCTAATTCCTTATTAATCTGCTCATAGACAGCCTTATTCTCTGTGATGATATAGGTATCATCTTTTTTATATTCTAGACCGTCAAATTCCTTATTAGTCAGCTGCAGGAGTTTCGCTTCAGCTCCTTTGAAAAGAGCAATGTGGCCACCTTCCTGCAACTCATGTAGCGATCTCTCCCTTACCATTACGCCTGTTGCACCGGCTTCCTTAAAGCTTCTAGCCACTTCTTCTAGGGCAAGTCCATTTGACGAAGCTAATGATACTAGCTCATCATAATCAACGAGGAGCTCAACTCCTTTATAGCTCTGTTCAGCTTGTATGCGAAAATAATTCAAATATAACGCGCCTAGCAGGGATATCGCAATGAGGGCCACTGCTAAAAATTTAATTTTCTTATGCAACTCCTTCTTCTCCTTCCTGTCTCGGAACCTAAGTACCACCATTTTCCCTTATTGTACCAACAGGCATTACCATATTATCTTCGGTTTCCACAAGACTCCCTCTGAATTAGTCTCACTTTATCGCTTCAGAAGATACTCATACATATTAGCTGAGAGCATGAGCATTTCGGCGAATTGAGGGACTTGCTCCCAACTCGTAATATGCTCCTCTAGCTCCGCTGTGAGTATCTGTTTCTCCTGCAAAACCTTCAGAGCCTTTTCGAAGGACAATTTCTCCCCGCTTATTCCTTCGACCGCGGCAATTATGAGATCCTGTTCGGTTAATACCTCCGGCAGTTCGACAATGCGAAGCTCTACGACAGGGTTTTTCTCATGGGCGACACGGATCACCTTGTTAAACTTATTCTGGATACTCCATTTATTGGCTTCCCGCTCCAGACGGTAGTCATTGTTATACCCGCCTTCAATTAGCCCGAGCTCTCGCATTATTTTGACTCCTGGATAAGCCCAATGGTCCATGATCGCAACGTGCGGCGGAGAATACTCTACAAGATAAGCCCCTTGCTTGGTCAGCTGTTGCTGTACCCAAACCACCGCTTCTTCTGATGCTGTCATCTCACGAAAGGATATCTCGTTCTTGAGAGAATAGGCACTTGCCACACCGGCTGCTTCCCCTGTCGCCATCCCGATCGGTATAACTCGGGCACTGCCATGCGGAAGAGAGTCATAGGAGGCACTCCTCCCTACCACAAGGAGGTTTTCTATCTCCAACGGTACGAGACAACGAAAAGGTATGCTGTAAATGTCTGGCACGCCAATGATATTACCGTAATTATCTGGACTGGTGGGCTGTACATCTACCGGATAGCTGCCATGGGCAATCCTATCCCAATGATCCTTGTTCTCTAAGACATCCGTAATTGTCAATCGATATTCCCCTTGGATATGTCTGGTTTCCCTCACATAGAGCTGTTCGGCGGCGCTTGCATATTCGGCCTTTTCAAAACCCGAGAACTTATCTCTCATGAATTCAATGATATGCGGGATTTCTTCCTTACCTCGTCTAATCCCCTCGGCTTTGGATTGGGGGTCCAAGCTATCCACACCAAAAATTAGGAGAGCGTTAATCAAGATATTGCCGTTCTTCTGCCTGGCCATATTTGGGCCACGGAAGCGCATATTCCCATCCTCAGACTGATACTCCATGGCTTCCTTCCCATAACCCCAGGCGGCTACTTTTCCGGCGCTAGAATGGGGATCTGTATCCTCATGCTTGAGATACTGTACAACACCGTCCCAATCTACACCGGCCACCTCAAAGACCAAGGTAACTCCCATCAAGAGGCCCTTTTCCCCATAATCCTCCCCGCCAATGGTGTAGGGAACACCCGCGGCTGCAGCTATGTCTGCATCGATCGTCGCATCAATAATCCGCAAGCCCAGATATTCTTGGGAGCTTCCGTTTTCTTCAAGTCGCACCCCCACAATCTCCTTCTCGCGAAGGATGGGCTCCACGCTTGCGACATTTAGTTTCAGCGTAATATTCTTCTCGTTTTCTGTTTTCATCAGAAACCAGCTCTTAGCTTCTTCAATATCAAAGGCATTTCCCAAGTCCTTATTGAACTCCTCGAAGATACCCCGAGTCAACAGTTCATTATTCGGACCGTAATTCATATCCAGGAAGTTTAACTCGCCTAGGGTCATCAAACCACCCAAGGCCTCATCGTCTTCGATCAGCAAGGTCTTAAGGCCATTTCTAGCCGCCGCAAGTGCCGCCGCTACTCCTTCTGGCTCTCCTCCCACAACAATGACGTCATAACCCGGTTTCCCATCAATTATTGGCGCCGGGGCCGCCTGATCCGGACCCCAGATGTAGTAGGCTCCTGTACAAAAGATTAATATCACCAGTATTCCTAAGATATACCTCATATTCTTCGCTAGCTTCAAGCGTTCCACTCCTCATTATCTATTATCAATACAACCATATCCATTTTCGCAAATTCTACGTAAATAAACAAGTCCATATACCTAAAAAGGATACCGGTAGCTCGTAGCTTCCCGGTACCCTAAACAATTATTTGTCTATCACTGCTTGTTTAAATAAGTTGTAACATTATCCATATACCTATTAATATCTTTGAGACTATTATGCAATATTTCAAATATCATTTTGGGGTCAATTTCCCAATATCCATGTACTAACTTATTGCGGAACCTTGCCATATTAACTAAGCTTAAGACATCTTCATCCGAATATACATTCAGTTTCCCGAGCTTAACAAAAATATCCGCATAGTTTTCAGGCGCACCTATTTCCGGATCATTCGCCTGTATAGCAAGTATCCTACCACCCACATTTAGACAGCTTTCTATAGCAAGTTGAAGATAACGTTCAACCGCCCCCCGTAAAGTAATGTCATTTATAATTCTTTCTTGCGGATTTTGGGCTAAGGTATCCAAATACCCCAGGTATTTGCAAAGCAATTTAAGATGTTCCGCCAATCTCTCATCCATAATTAATCTCTCCCAACTCCTAGGCTACTCATGAAATCTTGGTAAAACATACTGCGGATATGAGCAAAGTCAAGATATTCCATGACAACGCTTGTTTCGAAGTCCACTCTCTTTGTATGGTCCGAGCAATATAATATTTTCCTATCTTTCAAAACCCCGTATCTAATATGCAATGGAGCATGATTAAGATTTATCATGTCTATTTTTTCCGTCTCCATCATTTTCATGGCATCAATTAAAATTCTTGCTTCTATACTTTGTTCATTATTTTGCTCATCGAAATTATCGTTTAGTAACAAGGCTATGTCAATATCACTTAAGGGCTTGGTCTCACGCCGCGCACTTGATCCAAATAAATAAACAACTACAACATCGGAAGAGTACTTTTCCAATGCTGCCTTAAATGCATTCAGTTTCTCATCAAAATCATGAAAGTCAATCTTATTCTCTCTAAGCATCGGATAATTCCCCTTATTATCAAAGCTCTGGCAAATCCCAAGCCTATAATACCATATTATGGATACTTGTACAAATATCATTGTTACGCAACATCATTTAGACAATTTGGCACATCAGCGCTTTCCCTTTTCAGTGCGCTTCTTTTCTTCCTTGCGAAAATGTTCCAGCGGGTCCACCCATTTGACCCCTTTGAAGGTCAGAAACTCACCAACCAGCTCACGCAGGTAGTAACATGCTCTACCCGTCATAGAAAGCGTCATTCCTTCTACAACCAATGTATCCTTACCGATAGTTCCGACTGCCAGAACCTTCCTTGCACCCAACTTGGCCAAGGAACTGTCATCACCCTCTGTATATACGCACATACAAGAAAACTGCCACTCTTTAGCCTCTCGATTGAATTCAACACTAAATTCCGGTTCCCGACCTACCAATATTTCTACAATCTTGTCCGGGTCCCAAATAGAGTAAGTTACAGTCGTGAGGGTAACTATCTCCTTACCCTCCGGAATAACCTCGGAAATGTCCCGACCTTTTAAAAATTGTAAAAGATCGGATGAAATAAATCCTCCTGGGGCTATTAAGGCAGCCTGCCATTCTCTCGGCTCACCTTTCGGTTTCGGCACTGAAGCCAAGTATGATTCTAGTGGAATCTGCCATTCTTTATCTTTTTTATCCTTGTTAAATAAAGAATCTAAGCCCCAGATGCATAGTGAAGCCTGCTCAGGTGTTCCTTCTTGCCAGGGAGGTAAATCATGTTTAAGCTTCTCTAATAAGTTATCCAATGCTTCTAAATCAAGATCATTTTTGATATAAACGCTGTTTAAGCCTCCCTCCAAGGCATTTATCCTAAAGATCGTAAGACTTAACAACCCGTCGGGCTGCTCCCGCAAGAAGCCTGTGCAACCAAAACCACAGATATACATGACTTCACGATCTGGAACAAAGGCTTTAACAATTAGCCAGGATAGGTCGGGAAGTACTTCATTTTTCTCTTCTTCGCTAATCTCTAATACAAGAGCTATCGAAACCCGTGAAATCTGATCCCAAACCGAGTTCACGCCTGGCTCAAGCAGGCACGTGATAATAGCAAATATCAGGGCAGCCCGTTCTTCCTTATTGTATTCACCTAAACGCAGGACCTGCATAATTTTAGTGCATAATTCAGACGTTCGTTTAGTATCTACATACTCTTTTAACTGTTCTTCCGCTACCTCATCCAATACCTCATATACGCGGTTTTCGTCTGGCTCTTTTGTTTCCTTAGCCAGCTTTTTGTCAATCTCGTAAAAATAATCAGCCAAAAGTTCTTCAGGTAATAATAATAACCGTAGACGTTCATCATAAAAAAGCAAATTGCTGAATGTTTGCAGCAACTCAGAAATACCCTGCATCTGCTTATCTTTTTCCTCACCAAAATAAATCTTCTCAGAAATATAATCCAGGGCTTCTTCCATCTCATCCACAGAAGGTAACCTCTCTCCTTCACGGCACGGCAATCCACAAGTTAAGGCTAGAAAAAACCCGAGCCGCGGCTCCAACCATAACCAGCGGGCGCTATTGTAAAACCGACGGATGAGAATCTCTAGGGTTGACATACAGCACTTTTTATAATTCTTACCACTCCCGCAGATACAGGGTTCATTGCGGGAAAGCTCGAAATAGGCCATCAACTCACCCCATTAATACCGCATTTATGTTATCAGCGCAACAGCACTTCATACATTTTCGCTAATAGCATGTAGAGCTCACCAAATGTTGGTGCTCTCTGTATATCCGTCATACTCTCTTCTATGTTCGGGGTAAGAATACCTTTTTTCTCCAGTACTTCCAGAGAATTATCTACCGATAGCTTCCGACCACTTAAGGCATGACTGAGGCCT
>PHAD01000147.1 GCA_002841595.1 Firmicutes bacterium HGW-Firmicutes-12 | reverse complement strand
TAAAATGTCCGCGGTTGTCGAACCGCACACAACACGAGTTCCTGGTGACGAGATAAACCTTTTTGTAATTACTGGGTCCTTTGTTTTAACTGATGGTGGCCCACTCATTACCGTCAGTTGTGCCGCCTCTCGGCATTTCAAGACCGCAACAGTAATATCATCGGCATAATTACCGCCTGATACCTTGCAACACATTTTAATAATCTCCTGGGGTAGATCAAACAAGTTACCACCATAAGTAAGTCTAGTGTTTATATAATCTGCAACTCCTTCTACTTCAATCCCAAAGAAATACCCGTTACCAAGCCCAGCCTGTGTAGCACCGTCAGAACAAAGCACAAGAGCGTCTCCAATCCCGAGAGTTCCGGATGACTCCCCGATAATCTCATAACTTGCCGTGTAGAAATATGGCTTTAATGGTTGTGCCCTTCCATCCTTAATTAATATAGGAATAGGGGCCTCATAAGTGTATACAGTAAATTGCCCATCATTTAAAATCTTGGCTACAGAAAAGGCTGAAAAGGGAATTTCCTCTTTTCGTGCTCTATGCATGGAATCAGCAACTTTCTCACATGCGTATCGCAATGAAACACCTGTACGAAACAATTCAATGAGCCGGTTTGCGCATGTTAACGCGGCAATGTTGGCATATATACCTGAGCCAATTCCGTCACACAAAACAAACTCGGTATTCTCTATGGTCCGTTCGCAGAGAAAGGTGTCCCCACATACTATTTGATTGTGCTTTGATTCTTGTTTTACAATATCTTCAATATATTTCAACCTCATCACCCCACGATTAAACCAAATCCTGTTCCTCGTATAGGTCCATTAACCGTTTAACAAGTTCTTCACTTTGGGCCGTGCTTTTTCCAAGATAATGCGCCATTTCTTGTGAAAACCTGATTTGGTGGTTAAGTAATTCTTTGGCATGCTCAATGGTTTGTTTCTTTATCAGGTCGATATGACCGGCATCAAAATTAATTTTTGTCATATTAGTATACATTCCAACATACTGACATTCTTCGCGCAGCGCGTAGATTTGCTCATGATACTTAGTTCCGTATTTGCTTTTTATAGATTCAAATTCTTCCATAGAGCCACAAGCCAGCTTTTCATAGCCATCTGCATCGACTAAATAAGAAATGCGCCGCCCTATTATCCCATTATTGCACATGAACATTTTTTGAAAAGCTGGGTTCATATTGATTATATGCAGTTCACTGTCTAGAATCACTACACCATTAGGACTTGTTTCGATAATCCGGTCAGTGCGTTGCTGCGCAAGGCGTCTCATATGGGGTATACACATCTCAGGTTCCGCCATTCCCCTTACAACTGCTATAGCATTGTCCCTACACGATTCATATCCACAAGCACCGCAGTTTAATTGCAGTTCAGGGTTGCTTTTCCCAGTGGTCTCTAGAACCTGGCTAATTTTACTTTCGTCAACTTCGTTGGATACAAACGCTTTTTCATCCGCTAAAAACTTAATTTGGCAGTTAACCGATCTGTCGAGATCTTTTGCGGCTGCTACAGAGGCTTTTTCCGCATACGCAATGATATCTTGTTTTCTTAAGAAAATATTTTTTTCTATGGATATACCCGGGCCATTTATGCATCCACCAGAACAAAATAACGGTTCAACTATGGTATAGCGCCACTTTCTGGCCGGTATATTCAACAAGCCCATCACATCTTCGGCTCCACTTATATGAATCACATCAATGTTCGTGCCATCACATTCTATACTTCCTGTTTTGAGTAAACCACCCTGCAAAGGGAAAAGTCGCGCCTGGTCAATATACCCATAGCTTTCGAATCCGCTCTCAGTGCAGGTAGAAAGTTCAATGCTCTCCTCTTCAAACCATTGAATAAGCTCTGTAAAGGTCAGCACCGCATCAACTGCATCAATATTTTCCGGCCATAAAGCTTCTTGCTTTTTAGCTGCACAGGGTCCAATAAATACAACGAAGCAATCCTGTCCTAACCTTTTTTTCAGGAGTCTGCCGTGCGCGACCATGGGTGACACCACGGGGATCATCATATCCACATATTCCGGGCGATATTTTTCAATATAGTTTACTACTGCCGGACAGGCCGTGCATATACACCCTTTTTCCGTAAGCTTAAGCGTTTCCTCAGTAACAAGCTTTGCCCCTTCTGCAGTTTCAGAGACATAATGAAACCCAAGCCGCCGCAATGCTGATGGTAGCCGCGTACTGCGCCATCCATTAAACACCGTAGCAAAAGACGGTGCAACACTGACCGCTACCTTTTTACCGGAGGAAATAAGCTCTTTTACTGTATCAAGACTCGAGCAAATTGTTTTGGCATGTTGAGGACATACCCTAACACATGTACCACATTTAATACAAAGATCATCCTCGATACTAGCCTGCCCACCACGTACACTTATTGCTTTAACCGGACAGACCCTAACACAACGATAACAGTCCTGACAGTTCGCCTCAACCGTATATATGGTGTTTTGTATATTTTCGAAAGTGGGTGTGTTGTTATATTCATCTGCTTGCATGGATCAATTCCTCCACTTCTAGCCCAGCACTTTCTCTATTTCATCAATCGCCTTATCGAGGGTACAGCGTTCGATCACTTTTTCATTAACTACCAGTACGGGTCCTTTTTCACATTTTTCGCCGCAGAAAGAGACCTTAAACTCAGTTTCCTCTTCAATTCCTCTGTTCTTTACATATTCAGTTAATTTACTATAAAGTTGAGGTGCTCCTCTTAAGAAACAGCTTGTACCAAAGCACACTGTTAACTGAAGCTTTTTATTTCCACTCGCGTTGGATAGGATAAAATCCTCTCCAGAGATGCGCTTTCTGTTCTGATAACTAGTATGAAGAAGCTTATGCGCTTTTTCCTCGTGTAAGCCTTCGTTATATATCTTCTGTAAATAGGGATTATCTTGTGAATTATGAAATTGAAGCATTTTATCGCTATCATAAAGACTTTTTGCACGGGATTTTACTGTAGTCCGATTCTCCGTAATCGGCTGGCCTCCTCCATTTACGCATCCTCCACTGCAGGCCATAACCTCCACCAAATCAAAGTGTTCTTCGCCTCTGCGGATTTTATCAACCAATTTTCGTGCTTTGCCAAGACCACTTACAACTGCAAGCCGTAATTTAATGCTTCCAACAGATACCACCTCAATGATCATATCTCCATCACTGCGAAGCTGGCTGAACTCAGGGGTTATTCCTCTGCTAACTTTTTGGGCAGCATATCTAAGCACTGCCTCACTTACGCCTCCTGAGCTACCGAAGATAACGCCCGCTCCGGTTTTGAAGCCAAAAGGCATATCAAAGGAGCCAGGTTCTAGCAAGTCAAATCTAATACCCCTTTCCTTGATCATCAATGAAAGCTCCTGGGTCGTCAATACGAAATCTACATCCTTGTTTCCCTCAACCTGAAATTCTTCTCTGTTCGCCTCAAATTTTTTAGCTGTACAGGGCATGATAGATACCACAACTAAGTTTTCACGCGGGATATTTAGCTCCTTTGTAAGGGTATCCTTGCAAAGAGAACCGAACATCTGCTGCGGTGAACGACAAGATGACAAATTCATTAGCATATCAGGATAATATTGCTCCGCAAATTTTACCCAGGCAGGGCAACAAGACGTGAACTGCGGCAGTCGTTCCTTCTTTTCCATTCGTGCTAGGAATTCATTACCCTCTTCAATGACCGTTAAATCAGCCGAAAAGCACGTATCATAAATCCGATTGAAACCCATCATTCTTAGAGCCGTAACAATTTGTCCCGTTATGGTTGTTCCGGGCTTGAAACCAAAGTACTCACCCAAGGCAACGCGCACCGCTGGGGCTATTTGCACAACAACATGCTTATTCTTATCATGGATAGCTTCCCACACCTCGTTTATCTGGTACTTGGGTGTAAGGGCCCCCACCGGACAAACCTTCACGCACTGTCCACAATTTACACACTCAACCTCTCCGATACCCTTATTAAAACTGGGCATTACTCGGGCCTCGGCACCGCGATGAGCAAAGTCTAATACTCCGACTGACTGAATTTCTTGACATACACGTACACAGTCACCGCACTGTACACATTTGCTCGGATCACGAAGTATCGCGTCTGAGGATAAGTCCTTAGCAATATATTTACTTGTTTGCTTAAAACGAACCTTTGTGACCCCTAACTGACAAGCAATTTTCTGTAGCTTACAGTCCCCGCTTTTCGGGCAGGTAGTACAACTTTGGTCATGATTTGCAAGCATCAATTCAACAATCATTTTTCTCATGCTTCTTATCTGTTTGGTATTGGTACTAACCACCATACCATCAGACACTGGTGTAGAACAAGCCGGAATAATACCCCTACCCTCCACCTCTACCATACACATGCGACAAGCCCCGTAAACACTTATATCGGAATGATAACAGAAAGTAGGCAGTTCAATGTTAGCTTTTCTAATGAGCTCAAGAAGGTTTCGTTCCCCTTCGATAAGTACCTCTATATTGTCAATAATAGCACTATGTTTTTTTAACATTTTTATCACCTCTTTACCCAATTAATTACCCGATAGCTAACCGACGCTAGCTCCTGGATTGGTTTCACTTTATCGCATCAAACTTGCAGCTTTCAAGGCACACACCGCATTTGATACATTTTGTCTGATCTATTTCGTAAGGAATACCCTTGGCACCCGTGATAGCTTCAACAGGACATTTCTTTGCACAAAGGCTACAACTTTTGCATTTTGAAACGTCAATCTTATACTCTTTAAGAGCAGAACATCTTGATGTAGGACAGCGCTTCTCAAATACATGGGCATTGTACTCATCTCGGAAATTTTTGAGAGTGGATAATACTGGGTTAGGTGCGGTTTTACCGAGACCACAAAGTGAACCAATTTTAATAGTTTGAGCCAATTCCTCAAGTAATTCTATCGTCTCTCCTGTCGCTCTTCCCTCGATTATATCATCGAGCAAGGCTAGCATTTGCTTGGTTCCCTCCCTGCAGGGGACACATTTACCACAAGATTCGTTTTGCGTGAATTGCATAAAGAACCTTGCTATCTTCACCATACAGGTTTGGTTGTTCATAACAACGAGTCCTCCTGAACCAACCATGGCACCGACTGCGGTCAAGTTTTCATAGTCGAGGGGCATATCCAGATGTTCTTTCGTCAAACACCCACCGGAAGGTCCTCCTATCTGTACGGCTTTGAAATCAATACCGCACAATGTACCATCGTCATTTACAACCCCGCCACCTATATCGTTCACAATCTGCCTCAGTGTTCCACCGAAAGGCACTTCGATAAGACCTGTGTTAGCTACATGACCGGTCAAAGCAAAAGTTTTGGTGCCTTTTGATGTGTCCGTACCAATTGCGGCATAGGCTTCTGCGCCCATTTGCATTATAACTGGGATGGAGG
>PHAD01000146.1 GCA_002841595.1 Firmicutes bacterium HGW-Firmicutes-12 | reverse complement strand
TCATTTTCGAAAAATTATATGGAAAGCAGGGATATCACATACGGGGAACGGACCTCGCTTACATGATCTCAGACATACATTTGCAGTTCACTGCCTGAAAAAATGGGTTGTCAATGGTAAGGACCTTACAAATTGTCTGCCATATCTGTCTGCCTACCTCGGTCATGAAGACCTAAGAGGTACTCAGCATTATTTACGTCTTACAGCTGATTTGTATCCAGATATTATTCATAAGGTTGAGCAATCCTGTTCATGGATGATACCGGAGGTGGTTGCAGATGAAACAGACTGATTTTGCATGGGCTATTACAAAGTATCTTTCCGAGTATCTGCCGGGACAGCGAAATGTCAGTACTAACACAATGCGCTCCTACAGAGATACCTGTAAGCAGCTGATTATCTTTCTTAATGAAACTTATGGTTTGAAACCGGAACGCATTGCTTTCATCAATATAACCGCAGAACATATTAAAAACTATCTTAACTGGCTCGAAAAGGAGAGAAAAGTCAGCATAAGTACAAGGAATCAAAGACTGGCAGCAATTCATAGCTTCTACCGATATGCCCTAACGGAATACCCTGACATCCTGTTTGAAAGCCAGCGTATTTTGGGAATTAAATTTAAAAAGAAGAATCACCCAACGATTGATTACCTGACACGAGATTGTATGGGTTGCATACTAGAGCAACCGGATATTTTTACTAAACGAGGCAGACGCGATTTGACATTGATCACAACATTGTATGATACCGGAGCGCGTGTACAAGAACTCATTGATTTAAAGATGTGTGATGTTCGTCTTCAGAAACCTGCTACTGTTCTGCTTACGGGTAAGGGTGACAAAAGCCGTTGTGTACCACTAATGGATAAGACAAAAAACCTTCTTGAGACATATATGAGAGAAGCTAACCTGTTTGAGAACGGTAGACAACAGATCCCATTATTCCATAACAGTAGGTATGAAAAATTTACACGTCCTGGCATCTCATATATCCTGAATAAATACTTCAACCTCGCAAGAGAAAAGAGCCCGGACATATCATTCCCCAAAACTATTCATCCTCATATACTAAGACACACAAAGGCGGTACATCTTCTAGAAGCAGGGGTTAATCTGATTTATATACGTGATATATTGGGACATGTCAGCATAACTACGACTGAAATATATCTAAAGGCTGAAACCGAGCTTAAGAGGAATGCACTTGAAAATGCATATCCTCAGATAGTTTCACAGGACATACCTTTATGGACTAAAAATACAGAACTAATACAGTGGTTGAAGGACTTCTGCAGTTAATTTATTATCGAAAGATTTTTAACAAGTATCTAGGGAATTATCAGGTACTCATTAAGAATCTTTCGATAACCAAAAGCTTTCGATAATTGCCTTTATGAAAAGCTTTACATAAAGGCAAAACACATCTTACAATAAGCCTCGCCTTGAAAGCTTGTATTTGTATATATTCCGTAAGATTTTATACTGCTGCATCACTTGCTACCGAGTTGGTTGAGGCCAGCGAATATAAACGGCTAACAAAACTTGAAAAGCAACTGGCAAAAGTTGATTTATTGATATTGGATGAACTGTCCTACCTTAGCTTCAATCGACACCAGTCAGATTTACTGTTCAAAGTAATCTCAGACCGTTCCGAAAAAGGGAGCATAATAATAACTACAAACCTTGAATTTTCAAGATGGACAGAACTTTTTGACAACCCAACAATGGTGGCAGCCTTGGTGGATAGGATAACCTTCCGTTCTCACGTGTTGAACATGAACGGGGATTCATATCGTAAAGATAGTACCAAAATATAAACAATAGATTAAGGGAAAGAAGGTTAATCCCAGAATTCCCTTCTTTTTTACAAAAAGTGGCTCAGAAATTCGTTAGCACAAATATGCAAATGGTATACTTTTTCATTAGCATTGGTGGCTCAAAAATTCACTATCACCTGGCTCAAATATTCGTTGACATTCACATATATATTTTCTGACAAGGAAAACAAAGGAACATCCTGAAAACAAACAGCTGGAGCACTACCAGATATAAAGCCTGACTTTGTCGTACTGCCTTTCAGTATTTGTTCATTTAATATTTTCATGAGAATGTCTAGACCTGAATAACTTTTATTATCAATTATTTGCGATTTTGTAAGATGAACCAAACCAGAAGTAAAATCAGTTCTTCTAGCAATTCTTTGAAGCCAATTCTCTTTATTCATTTAATACTCCTTGTATAGATTTGTAAGTAATATATTCCGATTATTAGCCATATAGATAGCTAGGAAACTTGTAAAATCACTCAACATGGATAGGGAGAGAGACTAGGATTCTGTTGCTACAAGTATTAACTCTTCCTTACGATTTCTCATTCAGTATAGAAGTGATGTCATTTACGAATTCAATCGTCTTCCTCTCAATATGTTTCTTGAGTTCGTCAGGGTGATCAAAATCCGGCTGCTCAGATACGATGGACTCAATGATTGAATCCACTCCCGGAAGAGTCTGCGACAGTTTATATTTACCTAGATTTTTGCCGCTCAAAAGCTTGATATACTCAGCTTGGATCTTTCTGTTGCTTCCACCCAGCCAAACTTCGAATTTACCTTGTTCATGCAAATATATGATGGCAATCTTTAGCTTTTTATTTTTTAAATCGGAAGGTGTAAAAGCGAAATATGTCATATCCATATAGCCAAAATATAAGGAGCTGGCGGTATAATCTGGATACATGCTCTCTAAATATGTGCTTAGACCGGACATAAAGGTCATAATTCCTTTGTAAGCTTTCTGGATCTGCCCTTTGCTTAATTGAATTGTATATTCCCTAATATGATTGTTTAGTGAGTCCATTAGTCTACTCCTCATTCCAGCGATATTTTTTATTTTTACGCAACGTATCAAGATTACAATTCATGCACAGTCCGTTATGACAGCAGATTATATTATTACACTCATTACAGTGCCACATTGTCTCTTCTTTATCCAAGAACATTTGCATACCGTTTTCTTGGATAAACTTCAGGTTTTCAATCATACTCATATGGTATTTCGTACGGTATCGTTTATCTAGTGTTTTTAGCCGCTTGCACGGAAAGTCCTTACATTCAAAACAAAAGCGGACGCTTCCTTTTCCAAGCAGTTCACACTGATCGCCCATGTGGGTACAGTTTTCTCCTCTGGGAATACAGCCGGGACAATATTTCTTGTGAAATCCTTGCTTGTTTAAATCGTTTTTTATAGCCTGATAACTAATGCATAATCTGCAATTCATTCCACAGGGAGCGATAAGCTTGTCTATCATTTTTGACCTCATTCCCTCCATAATGAGACTCATTCTCATTATTAGCCTTTCAAGTACTATGGATAATCGGCAGTTGAAGTTTTTATATCATAAAGCAATTACGTATTAGTGGCTGCTTTTTTTAATGGTTCCTTAATGGCTTTTTCAAACTTTCCCATAGCCTGACATAAGAAATCTATTATTTTTTCCCAATCATCACGATTAGTGATATCAACATTAAACATCCTATCTGTTATTCGTGACGATTTTTTTTCATTAAGACGTTCACAAGTAAGTTTAGACCCACATGAATTCTCAATTTCTTCTTTTTAGGTGTTGAGCTTATCAAATATTTTTTTCTCGTCTTTTCAACTTTAACTAATAAATAATTCCACTGCGGTATAGCTTTTTGTAACTACAAAATTAAAAGGAGCTCCACTAACACCTGAACCACTGGATAACCAGTGATCCCCACCAGGATTAATATTTTTATATTGTGGCGATATTGTATTAAATTCAGCTAATAACTCATGCCAAAACGACTTTCTAAGTTCATATATATCACATTCTTATTTCCACCCCAGCCCATTATTCTGCTGCTTCAAAATATATAGTTCTTTAAGCTTGTCGATAAAATACTTTTGTATAGAAATTATGTGGTCTTGTTCAGCTAGGAAATCCAGCAACGGTTTATCACAGCTTATTCCAGACCATTTTGAATCATTGTCAAGGTCATACCCGTCCCAATCAGGATTAGTATCCAGGAACTCATTCATTGCCTTAATTACTTCTTTTCTCTGCAAACATGTTGGACTTACTTCATATTGAACACAAATCAGAGGATAATCTTCTTCTGTTATATGAAATCCGCAACCAATCCATGTGCCATTTTGATCATTCTTCTTGTAATACCTATAATGATCTCTTAGTTGAACACATCTATTTGACCAACCTGTCGCTCTACCAAATAATTTTGTCATTGTTTCGTCCACAACTCCGTCTAGGCATTCGTCCATCATATGCTGGAGTCTAGCCATTTCTTGAAGGGCATACATATCTTGGGGTAAAAATCTTCTACTTTCACTCAATCCTATCTCCTCCATAAACTCTAATACTCTGTTAACATAAGCGTCTTTATGGTTCAAGAACCAATTATAGATTTTAAACCATCTAAGCTGTATAAATTTAGCTGAAACACCTTTTGTGAATATTACTTTTATATCTTTTAAATCATCATACCTCGTCATATAAATTAGGAATGTATAGTAACCATTTACTTGATAAGACCTAAGGTGATCTGCGTATCTTTCCAATTGTGCTAAACCCTCTTGGGATTCAACTTTATTTTCAAATAATAGGACATATTTCTTGTCACCATCCTGGAATTGGATAAATAAGTCTGGTCTACTGTCAGTATAATGATCATCTAACCTAAGAAAAGTCTTTTGTGTTTCAATATTTATTCCATGTGGGTTAGTAATAGGAATATCCAAGATATTATTTAGAAAGCTAATGAACAGTTCCTCATCGTGAAAACACTCTGCGAAGATTTCAGTTAGTAGGTCTTCATGCATGCTAGGTTGGCCTTTCCTTAGTAAGGTATGTATATCTTTGAATAATGACATGTTAACACCTCTAACTTTTATTGCATATCAAAATGGATAATGGGTAGCTCATACTACGCCAATAAATTAGGAAAAGATTTTTAATTGTCATTTCTTATTCTGGATAATACAAGATCTAAAGTTCCAATACATATCCACATTACGCCTATTATTACATATAGAGTACTTTTACCTATGATTGCCGAAACAAAGAAACCTATAGCTGCAAGAAAGCAAAGGATTGCAGCTATTATATAAAGTTTTGTTTTCATGAAGTTTCCTCTCTAACCCATTTTAACACTCCCATTAATAGCCAGACGGGAATAATGGTTTCTTTTAAGTTATTTGTAATCCCGGTCTTATTTTACTTTCAGTGTCCGCAAATACGCCTTTACGTTAGTTTCGATCCGATTGCTCTCAATCGCTTTCTGGATAGTTTTATTGTGCGTCCGCTTCTCCAAACGCTTCTCCTGAATGTACGGCAAAGCCGCTTCGTACTGCTTGGCCAATGCCGTTGCGAAATACCAGGCGATCATCATGTTTACA
>PHAD01000145.1 GCA_002841595.1 Firmicutes bacterium HGW-Firmicutes-12 | reverse complement strand
ATTGCATTCTTCTCTTTCTATTAAAGAGAGTTGCTGGGAATAGTCTCGCGCAATTTCGCAGCCTCTTGCGGTTGCTTTTATAGTGCCGCCAAGCTCCTGGATATTAATACTGGCAATAGGTTTTCCAGTTGTGCTTAATGCTTCTAAAAGTTTGGTAGCTTCAATTCCTTCACAGCCCAGTGCTACTACGATAACGGCGCCAATATTTGGGTTCTTCCCTGTGTTAACCAGGGTTTTAAAGGTTGTTCTGGCGTCATTTCCTACCTGGCAGCAGCCGTAAGAGTTACTCACAGAGGTACAGCCCTTTATCTTTGAGGCGATCTCAGTAGCTACTTGAGTAGAGCAGATACTAGTGGGCAAAAGCAGCACATAATTTCTGATCCCTACTTTACCATCTGGACGTCGAAAACCTTTAAATATCATATATTCATCCCCTTAAGTGTCTTATTCGACTATAAAAAACATCATTCGTTGTACAAGGCTTTTTTATTCTTACTATTCATATTTATTTCGGCGAGAAATTTTAAAACCCTTTTCCCATAATATCATTAACTTTGTCCCTAAGGTGCATGATACAGATACTTCGTTATGTCAACGATAGTAAATCGGATAAAAGATTTCTCTAATGAAAATAATACTTATTAGATGAAATTGTTATATTTATGTTAGGAGGCCAAAATGGGATTATTATCTGGAAAACAAAAATTAGAATCAATGCACTATGGGGAAGTATTTAGTGTATGGAAGCATCTCTTGATGGCCAAAGGATGTGTAACAAAATACCAATTTTTAGTGAACCATGCTGGTGATAGTCAATTGAAAAACTTTATGGAGGAAATGATTAATAAAACAGTTCGTCCAGAAATTGATCAGTTAGAGAACCTAATAGTGTAAAAACTCCACCTGAACCTTAGAATACTGTTTATGAGAGATTATTAAACCTGTATAATAGAAACTGACAAGTTATGTATATTATCGACGAAATTATTAAAATGTTAAGAAGAGGTAATAAGGAGCTATAGGCATGAAGAATAGAAGAAATATAAAGTTATTATCAAAAATATTTTTAATATTAGCGATTCTATTATTGGTTTGTAGTGGTTGTGATACTAATAAACAGGAAATATATAAATATGAAATAATTAGTGAACAGGGAAGTACTAAGGGCGAATATAGTGGTGATTGGATAAATGGGATCCCACATGGAAAAGGAACGTTCTATGCCGAAAACGGTGACGAATATTTAGGTGAATTCAAAGAAGGACAATTTATGGGACATGGTGTTTTGAGATCGGCCCAGGGGGAAAAATACGTCGGAGAATTCAAAGATGGTCGCTACGATGGAATCGGTACTATTACTTACAGCAATGGTGATCAATATCAGGGAGTCTTTGCAGTGGGAAAGATAAATGGTCAAGGAGAATATACTCAAGTTAATGGCGACGTCTATACAGGTATTTTCCAAAATGGGGAAAAGTGCACTTTGGAAGGAACACTGTTACGAGCTAATGGAGATATATTTGAGGGTAATTTTAAATATGGGTTACTTAACGGTGCAGGAAAATACATAAGTGCTTCCGAGGTTAGATATGAGGGAGATTTTGTGAACGGCCGATTTGAAGGTAATGGAGTCCTGACAATGGCTAATGGCGATAAATATGAAGGGGAATTTAGTGAAGGGGTACTTAATGGGCGAGGCAAATATATTGGGGTAAATGGTCAATCCTACGAGGGGGATTTTTTGAATAACCAATTTGAAGGGGATGGCTTACTAAAAGATGAAAACGGAAACATCTTTATTGCTGAGTTTTCAAATGGGTTGATGAACACGACTATTACCTTTCAAGGGGCCCAAGGGGACTCTTACGTGGGGGAAAAAAACGGCTATGGTGTCTATTCCAATGCTAAAGGGGATAAATTTGAAGGCTATTTTGAAAATGGTTTCTTAAAAGGAGAAGGGACGGTAAGCCGTATAAATGGAGATAAATATGCAGGACAATTTGCTAATGGATACTATGAAGGGTATGGAGTATTAGATCTAGCCAATGGCGACAGATATGAAGGTGAGTTTCATAATGGGAATCTCCTCAATGAATACTGCGTAATCACATATGCTAATGGAGATAAATATGACGGAACAATCAAGGCAGGTTATTATGATGGTGAGGGGATCATGCAATATGCTAATGGAGATCGTTACGAGGGTCAGTTCAGCAACGGCCGATTCAATGGAAATGGAATTCTTACCTTAGCAAGTGGTGACAGGTACGAAGGGGTTTTTTACAATGGGGAATTTAGGGAAATGGAATATTTTACAATTACATATGAAAATGGCAATAAGTACGAGGGTTCTCTTGATAATGGGTTGTACTATGGACAGGGGGTACTAACTTTAGCTACAGGGGAAAAATACGAAGGGTACTTTAAAGATGGAAAATATAATGGAAATGGCGTCTTATCTTTAGCGAGCGGGGATATGTATGAAGGAGTCTTTCTTGCTGGTGAAGTAAAGAATAATGAGTACACTGTTATTACCTATAATAATGGAAACAAATATGAGGGTTACCTTGTTAATGATGTATATAATGGAGAAGGAATACTTAGCTTGAGCAATGGTGACAAATACGAAGGAGAATTTAAGGATGGTAAGTACCATGGGGACGGTACTTTCTACTATGCCAATGGAGATGTGTATGTTGGTGAATTCAGAGATAATAAACTGTGGGGTTGGGGTGAGATGATTTATGCTGATGGGAAACGAGAAGTAAAAGAGTTCTACGATAAGTAATGTATAAGAGTTTTTTACGATAAGCAATGTATATGGAGGTAATGAATTGTTGAAAAAGATAATTATTGTTTTACTTTTTGCTCTATTTGTTTCTCTAACTTATAACATATGGATTACTAAAAAAGAAAACATCACACTACAAAACACAGAAAATCCGTTGCAAGCCCAAAATTCACCGGCAACTGTTATTACCCTGGAAGATATGGATTATCGGAATAAAATGAGGCAGTTTATCATGAACATAGCTAGTCATGGGAAAGAGCAAAATGGAGATTTTACTGTCATAACTAATAACGGTACGGAAATATATCGTATGTTACCAGAAGATCCCCCAGGCTTATATGAACAGTTTTTAGCTGCTGTAGATGGGATTTGTATAGAGGAGTTTTATTTTGGCATGGATATGGAAGATAATAGTCCAACGTCTGTTGAAACCCAAGAGTATTTTATGGAGAACCTTGCTCTTCCAAGACAAGCCGGAGCAACTATTTTTAACATTGATTATTGTGAAGGGAAAAATATAGATAAGTCTTATGAGTTGTCTTTAGAGCTTGGTTTTATATCTTTTGCTACAAAGCAGCGTGATTTGACTACCATACCTAGCAGTATTAATAAGTATGCAAGTGAAAACAATGATAATATTGAAGGAATAGCTGATGCGAAGAATTTTCTGATTATTTTAAACCCTGAAGAATTTAATAACAAAGAGGAATTCATTAATAGTCTTGCTAAAACAAACTATGATGTTTTAATTATAGATTTATTCTTCTATGATGATGCTTTAACGGCAGAGGATGTCCAAGTACTGAAGGAAAAGAAGAATGGTGGCACAAGAAAGGTGATCTCATATATGAGCATCGGTGAGGCAGAGGATTATAGGTATTATTGGAAATCCACATGGGCTAATCAACAGCCTGAGTGGATAGAAGCTGAAAACCAGGATTGGCTTGGCTGTTATAAAGTGAGATACTGGGATAAAGACTGGCAGAGCATAATTTATGGTAAGGAAGACTCATATCTTGATTCAATTATTAGGGCCGGTTTTGATGGAGTATTTTTGGATGTTATAGACGCCTATACTTATTTTGAGGAGAGTTAAGCTTTAATAGACTTTTATAATAAATAATTCTTTCGTCAGGAGAGAGGCTATTGAAAGTATTAATCACAGGCGGATGCGGTTTTATTGGCTCCCATTTGGTGGACAGGTTTAATAAAATTGGACATTCAGTAGTCATTATTGATAACCTATCGGCTGGCAGTCTCCAAAACGTAAAGGGGAAATGCAAGACCTTTGAATATGATACTGCAGACGACAGATGTGAAGAAGTCTTTAGAATACATAGGTTTGATCTGGTTTTTCATCTGGCTGAGAATATTCTGGATGAAGATGCTAAAGAGTTTGAAACGGATGTCACCTCTAAACAAAAGGGTCTTTTTAATATGCTTAACCTATCTAAAAAATATGGTGTGCAGAAATTTATATATCCTTCAACAAGTATGATTGAAAGTGTGTCCGGGCTGGTTAATATTAATGAAAGCGGAGGAAGGCCTCCCTCCTTATTTGCGATGCATAAGCTTCTCGGGGAGAATCAATGTAAAAACTGGCAAAAGCTTTTTGGTCTAGGAGTTGTTATTCTGAGGATTTCTAAAGTCTATGGCCCCAGGCAAAGACCTGGTTCTTATGCTCAAATTGCGAAATTTATGCATAATACTGTAGTTGAAAATAAAATGCCGATTTCTAAAGATGAGATAGCGTATGATAATCATATTTACATTGGTGATGTTATTGATGCGATGTATAGAGCGGGTACAAAGAAAGATGTATGGGGTACTTATTATGTAGTGGTTGATCAGGAGCATTCCTTAAAAGACATTATGAATATTATTACAGCTAATGCGAAAATTGCACGAGTAGATAGGCCCAAGTATATAACGACAAAGGTAGATGCCTTACTAGTAAAAAGTAATGCTGTAACCACTATTCCTAACTGGGTTGTCAAATATTCTCTGGAAGAAGGATTGAAAAAAACCTTAGTTTGGTATGAAAAAAATCCATTGTACGTCAATATTTCTGAAAAAAAAGAGATTGAACCTTCAACTGGAAGGAATATTTTCAGAACTGTTAGGCCTTATATAGAAAATAGCGTAGTTTTCCTAATACTGTTGCAAATCCAACTGGTGTTTTTTGGCAATGATACGTTGAATATGGTCACGGGTATAGATTTTAGCCATATTTACATTTTAATGATGGCAATTCTATATGGAAAAGTTCAGGGTACCCTAGCTGCTGTTTTCTCAATAATTATTTACCTGATGACCGCCCTAAATTCGGGCAGAGATATCTTCGCGTTATTATATCAGCCGGTTTATTTGTTTCAGTTAGTTACCTATTTATTTCTAGGTGTATTAGCTGGATATGTGACTGATAAAAAGAATAGAGAATTAACAACAAAAGAAAATGAAAGGGAGATCCTTTTAGAAAGAAACCAATTCTTAACACAAATGTATGCAGAGTGTAATAAAGTTAAAGATGAACTGCAAATTCAAATAGTTTCCTCAGAAGATAGCTTTGGGACGATATATAAGGCTATCAAAAGCTTAGATAGTTTGAATGTTGAACATATTTATTCCGGGGCAATAGATGTTGTTGCAAGGATTATGAGAACCTCAAATGCGGCTATATATACCCTAAACATAACAAGTGAATAT
>PHAD01000005.1 GCA_002841595.1 Firmicutes bacterium HGW-Firmicutes-12 | reverse complement strand
TATATTTCACCTCCAAGTATATATTATGTACATAGCGTACGCAATATGTACCTAGAGAGAAAATATATAAAACCCAAATCTATAATCTAAACTCGCAGGTTGTTGCCTATATAGGATTTTCACAATTGCGCACATTTATGATCGTACGGATGTAAACTCCAAGTGTATCGTTTGCAATATTATAGTAATCAGATCTATTCGAAATCTTGATAACCTATGTTAACAGCGCTTTTAATCTATACCTCAGTTACATGATTTTGTGAACATGCCACCAATGGCATGTAATGGAACTAATATAGCTGACCAAGAGATAAGAGATGTCGCTGTCGTCGTCTTACCGACGGACTTCTCCATTACTTTTTTGTCTATGTTATCAACCTGCTATCCCATTTATTTATAACAAAAACCTTAAAGTCTTTGACCTCAGTTAATATAAAAAGCTCAATCCAATTTTAACATCGGATTGAGCTTATTGTTTTTGGTGGAGACGAGGGGGATCGAACCCCTGACCTCCTGACTGCCAGTCAGGCGCGCTCCCAGAACAAACGGTAACATACCCCAAAATGCGTTTATTTTTTATCCATACCTATGCTAAATTGCTCAAAATCAATGTTGAACTCAATATCAATGTTATAATCCCGTCTTACTGATACTTTTTTAATCAAATAGGAAGCAATCATCTTTTTGGCTTCTATGTCTGCATCATCAAACACCTCAGACCAGTTGAGGGCCTTGTTATACTGATTTTTGATTTCCGTAAGCATCCGTTTACTGTCCTCAAGCTCATTCTGCAAAGTTGCAATCACCTTTTCGGTATCGTTGCTTTTTTCCTGTGCAGTTGTTATTAGGCCATTGAGTAATACAGCTGTGAAACTGCTTTCTCCACGTATCACCTTAACAACCTCGGTTTTATAATCAGCTAACTCCTTGGCTGCCTTGGCAAAATCCACCTTTGCTTTGTTAGGTTTATCTGTGCAGCTTTAACCGTTTCCTGATACTTTTTACCCACAATTTCATTCTCGGGAATACCTTTCAGCCTGTCAAAAACCTGATATATTACATCCTCTACGGTCTTATCAAGTATCGACATTGTGTAGCCTGTCTGTCCGTCGCAATCGCATCGCTTTCTTGTCTTGTTGTAGCAGACATAGCGAATTCTTTTTTTGCCCGTTACTCCCCCATTTTTGTTAACATATCCGCTTCCGCTAGTGGTGAGTGTGAGCTTTGAGCCACAATGACCACAGTAGGCATTTCCTTCAAGCAATGATTGCCCTCTTGTGTTTAATGGGACTGTACGCTTTTGCTGATAATTATTAGAACGCTGAAGACATATGTTTTGTGCCAAATCAAAGGTTTCTTGCTCAATAATTTTCAATTCAGGCAGAAAACCCGATCTTGATTCACCACTGCGAAGGATACCGGTATATGTAGTATTTTTCAATACTCCACGAATACTTGCAGAATGCCAGTTCTGTCCTGACCTTGTCTTTATGCCGCTTTCATTCAAATATGTAGCAACACGCTGTATGCCCAAACCTTCATTAACATACTTGTGAAAAATGATTTGAACAATGGTAGCTTCAAAATCATTGACTTCAAGCTCGTACAGTTCTTTATTTTTCTTGTTAAACCGTCCGCGCCTTACAAGGTCATAAGCATAAGGGGCTGTACCACCTTTGTAGCGGCCCTCTTCAACAATCTGCCCGAGCCGCGCCTTTGTTCTCATAGAGGTCTTTATGCTTTCCCCGGACGCCTGCCAATATCGGATATGATCGGTTATAAACAATAAACTCTTTTCATTTTGGGCACCTGTCCTCTCTCATCAATCTTGAATATGAGATAACAGGTTGATACCATTTATTCTGTTTTCAAGGAACAAATCTATCTATTCTTATTATCTCATATCTTTGTATCCAAATTCAGAATGCGCCTGTAATTATCCAATGATTACGCTGCAACTACATTACGGAATCCTTATTTATATAAGAAGCCAGAAGTATCTTCTTTACGTGATTGCTGACCTCATCGTTTCTTTCAGTGGAAAATGTGTGTGTAACATTATGTCCGTTTACTTTCATGATTAACGACCGTGAAATAGCCTCCTCCTGTAAAGAAGAACTATCTTTTATATTATCCGTAATCACATTCTTCACTCCTTTCTATACGGGATTTACTTTAAATAATTCATCATAACTTTTTAAGCATAAAAACAGCACCTGATATTTTAATCTCAGGTGCTTATATAACGCCCTTATAGAATCTTTGACACATCTTCTGGTTAACAGCAAATTACACAAAATAAGAATTCAAACGCCTAACCTTCTAACTGCGTATCAGATGCTTTGACATTCTACTTCAACATTTCTTATTAGTACCTAGATAGCAGTCTTTACTCCCATCCTTATTATAGAATGTGGAATTTCTTGATAAAAATATTTGTCGATCAGTCTATTTTAGTAAGATATTTGACATCTAATATTAAAACCCAACACTCTTTACATTATATTTTTCTATGTTAATTATCCTCTCAATCAATGTGGATAAGACCTCATCACCAGCCTGGTGATGAGGTCTTATCCATCCTTTGGAAAGATAATTGTACTACAAACCTCCTATGTTAACATTCAGGTATAGAAAGCTAATTGTACCACACCAAATATCCTTGCTATTTAATACCCTTCAACTATTTTACTTATCTATTAATAATCCAGATAAATCAGATACAAAGAGACCATCCTCTACTGACCCGAATACTGACCTGTTTTTTTTATATGCCTTGGCTAACTGTGGACAACGTACTTATCCCTTGCCATTCACTTTTTTAACATCAAATGTGTTCTCTGTCTTTTCCTCATTTGGTTTAATGATTAACAAACTATTTTCTGTCTCACCAATCATGACATATTTGTCGACTACTTTCGTTAAATAAGATCCTATTATCAAGTAATTGCCAATAATCTTAATCCACGGCTTCCCTCTCTTAATCTCCGAATCATTAGAAGGTAACCAATTAATATTAATGCACAACCCCCTATCTAGGTATCATGTTCAAAACATACTATACATTACAATTTCTTATATATTATACCATATATTTACATGCCTTTTGTAATTCCTCTTCAAGGCCTGTGTACATCACCATGCAAGGGGGGGCTGTACCATTGTATATGCGGCAGTTAGGGTATGCCCTGTTTTAGAAGCATATAACGTTAATAGAGCATACCCTACCCCTGCCGCACTCTGTTTTGGCTTTATTTTTTTGGTTTTATTCGGCGGACGGCGGTTACCGTCCTCATAGGAATTCCACCTCCCCGTCAACGACCGGGGCGCACTCTGGGACCTAACCTCAACTGTGCGCAAGTATCATAATCCCTCCGTATGTGTCATCGCCTTAAATGCAACCAGCATTTAGTATTGCATTGGTATCGATCGCTCGCATCTTACCTTCATCCAATCCGCAACGGCATGAATACATCGGCTGTGATCCGACTGATGGCGGACAGGTGGTCTTGGCGTACCTGCAATCTGGCTTCCCTTCACAGGACATACGGGGAAAGTACCGGATAAAACACTTATTCAGAACTTAATGGCGATTCTTGGAGAACATCTAGTTAATCCTGCACCAATGGTTTCACGACTATCCTATGTCTTTCAAACTTTATCAAAATGCTGAATATCCTCTTGGAATCGTTCTCCGCTTAAACCTTTACTAGAAAATGTTTCAAAGAATATACTACAGCCTGGTACTTCTCCTCAAGCCCTTCAGACTCCACTTCGCAGTGGACGCCCTGCCCTCTGCTACTATAGCATCAGCCCCAGAGACATTACCCCAAGGTTTGGATATGAGCCCCCCCAGTCAGGGATGTATATGGCAGAATAAAAGTACAGAGTTGGGGTGCGGACGAAAAAATGTCCAATAAAATGTCCGCACCCCCTTATACTACTTTTTACTTGCCAAAAACAAGGGACTCAGCGGGACTTTAACCCACCCTGATGAGCGTGCTGCCACGCACGCACTATGTCCTTATCCGACCTCTCACACGGCTTTCTTCCTGACTTCAGTATTTGCACCTTAGAAATTATATTTTCGTGTCTTGACAAGCGAGTAATGATAGTAGTGCAAGAACAATTTTACTAGTACTGCAGTAAAAACATAACTGACGCCTTTTTTCAACGAGCGTCAGTTATGTGCGTAAAAATCTAAATCCCATTATTTTACTGTCAGTAGCTATTAAGCTGTTTCCTTATTATCTTTACTAATAATTTGCTACTATTTACGATATACTTCTAAACGTAATAAAAGCGCCTTAAAAATACGTCGTTCATCTTCCTGTAAAAAAACTTTCTTTTCCACTATAGGAACTATTTCTATTGGAGTTCCTTGAGGAGGACCATCCGGCCACTCCAGAAGCTTACAGAACTGCACATCAAAATGTGCAAGGTGTACTTGTTGATCTTCTACCAGCGCAGAATATTTAATCTTTATCTTAACATTACCAGTAACAATTATTTTTCGAAGCTGTTGGGTTATGCCTTCAGGATATAATAGAGGAGTATCTATAACTTCACTCTTCGTAATTTGCACATCAACAATTGAATCTAAGATGCATTCCATGGGAGGTTTCTGAGGTGGTATGATTAATTTGCTGTTGATAGGTACTTCAGCAAAGACGCCTGTAAATGTTAGCATTTTATTCCCTCCTTATTAACAATTTTTTGTTTAAACTTTCAGTTCGAGCCAGATTAAAACGACCAGAACTGTTTTTATTTCCCTGGAATTTAACTGGTGGTACTGCTCATGTTCGAGACAAATATGCACATTATAATCGTCAATATCAAAAGTTGGATCGTCTATCAATCCACGGTTAGTAAGCGGATCACAGGGACGATAGCCTATAATACCCTGGAAAGGAATGTTATATTGAGCAAAATGCACTTGTTGTTCTGGCATATCGGCAGAATATTCAACCCCTAGTTTTAGAGTTCCGGTTAAGGCAATTTTTTGACGAATATTTTCAGTAGCGGGATCACGGTCACCTAAATCAACGTCGATTACTTGAACATCTGTGGCACAGAAGTTTTTTATCACATTGGTGATTAGCTCTAAATCAGGTTTTTGAGACGGTATTACCAAATGGTCACAGAGACATATCTCAGTAAAGTAATTCAATAAGCTTTGATCAGGTGGACATAAATGGTCGGCAATACTAATACAATTATTCACACAACCCATATTAATTTAAACCTCCTTTTCTATATTATTAGGCAATTTCATCAACCCAGATAAGCAAAAGCAGCTCTGCAGAAATTGTCCTTTCATCAATCTGTGTAATAATCTCTTTTTCCACACAAACGTGGACTACATATCCATTGGTGAACATAGTATCTGCTGGGTCAATCAGTAATTCACAATCATTCAAAATAATTGTCTGGTAAGGAAGTTGGAAACGTACAAAGTGAACCTTCTGATCCTCACGGAGTGCCGAATACTGAACACCAAGATAGATATTACCTGCAACAAACACCTTGTTTCCTGGGTTAGGCTGAAGCGGTACAGGTGTTCCTGGAAGGGTAACCTGAACAGTCTGAACATCTACCAGTTCAATCTTCCTGTCTACGTTCACAATCTGTTCCTTCGGCGGTTTTTGAGCTGGAATTTTGAATGTTTCCGAGACAAAGATTTCCGTAGAATATTTGGCTACTTTGTCTGGATATGCCGGACATAGTTCAACCACACTTGATTGCATAATGGCCATAATTTAACCTCCTTAATAATTTTAAAAGCCTCTCTTAAGTTTTGATTTATGGTATTAAGTTACGCCGTGTGTACATGATATTTTATGCAGTTTATCATGTTTGGGTGAGTATAACTTTCTTGCTTTTTTTATATTTTTTAAAGCAAATCTATACAGAATAAATAAAACCTTCTACTAGTATTGTTACATTTTTGAAAATAGTTCTATTATCTTGAAGAGAGTAAAAGACATCTTCAATATAACCGGTTACTTTTATCGATTCTTGATTATAATCACCTGGCAAAATTAAAAATGTACTAAAGGGAACATCAAAGTGTGCGGCATGTACGGGCTGTCCAGGTTTATCAGCAATGTACTCCACTACCTGCTTGAGCTTGCCTTCTACGATTAATTTCCAACCAGTCAGAACCTGGCCTTCATAGGATTCCCCTATCGGTGTAGGCTTTACCTTTGTGAAGATGATTTCAAATATAACAGAAACATCAAGAATATCTTCGATATCTGGCTTCACAATGGGAATCTCAAGTATTTCCTGAACACTCAGTTGTTTAAAGATTCGCAACCCTACATCAGTAACTACTAGATTACTGCTAGATGATGCTGTAATGGCAGGACGACCTACTTCTACAATGTACTCGAAGCTTACTGTTGCACTGTTTATTAATTCAGGCGGACAGGGAATGTAATCAACTGAGACTTTAAAGCTAACATTAACTGAACCTCCTGGGGCTATGCTGCCAAGACTTACACCCAATGACGGATCTGCGCCAGGTTGAACAATACTATTAATTGCAAAGCTATCGGGAATAAAACTGGATCCTGCCGGCGGCTGATCGATAAAAAAGACGTTATCTAAAGTTAATGTTCCGTTATTCATTATCACAAATGTGTAAATCAAGATATCGCCAACGTTTGACACAACTTTATCAACCGCTTTTATTATCTTTAGCAACGCTCTCACAATCATTACTGGCACTGGATTGCTGGTAGCGGTTCTTGTCTGAGCAGGAACTGCAGGATCGATTATAAACTGGAAGGTAGCTGTAGCTACGTTTATGGTTGGGTTAGGAGAAGGTAAGGAAGTTACCATAACACCAAATGTAACTATACGGAAACCTCCTGGTAGCAGACTCCCAATGATTACACCCACTGATGGATTTGCAAGAGGTTGAGCTACCCCATCAATAGTGACACTGCCGGGAGTAAAACTTGTTCCGGATGGTGACTGGTCATTAAAAATAATGTTGTTTACAGCAACCGTCCCTGTATTTGTTACTACTACTGAATAGGTTATTGTTTCACCAACAGCAGCAATTGCTTTATCAGCACTCTTGAATAATGTTAATTCGGCAATTTCAACCTGTGTTGTAACCATATTGGTGGTTATTTCAACATCTGTCGGGAGTTGAAGAGGGTCTACCGTGTATTGATAAGTGATCGTAGCACTGTTAGGTATTGGATTTGGTATGGGTAAAGCGGTTATATTTGTATTAAAGCTCACAACGTAAGTTGCGCCTGCAGGTATCCCGGCAATATTGACTCCCAAAGCTGGATCTATGCCTGGTTGAGGAATACCATTTATTGTTACACTGTCGGGAACAAGGACAGTTCCGGCAGGTATTGGGTCAGTGACCAGCACCGCATCCGCCGGTACATTGCCACTATTATCGAGAGTAACGGTATAAGTCAGCGTATCACCAACTTCAGCAATGTTCTTATCCACACTTTTTTCTGCAACTAACTCGGCATGATTTATCTGGGTGGTAACAGTGTTGGTAGTCACAGAGACGCTTGTTGGCGGTTGCTGCGGGTCAGTGGTGTATTCATAATCAATGTTCGCAGTATCGGGGATAGGATTAGTGGTTGGTACTACGTCAACCGTAACCTGAAAAACGATCACAGTATTTGCTCCCTCGGCAATACTTCCAATATTTATTCCTGTATCAGGGTTGGCTCCGGGCTGGGGTATACCGTCAATAATTACACTGTTTGGTACCAAGCTGGTTCCATCAGGTATGGGATCAGTGAACACCACATTATCGGCCGAAGTATTACCGTTGTTTGTTAAAGTTATAGTATAAGTTAAAACATCTCCAACATCAGCAAAGTGTTTATCAACAACCTTGACGGCTTCAACATCTGAATTGTTCACCTGGGTGGTAACTGTATTACTAGTCGTGGATTTATCTACCAGCGGGCCTTGTGGGTCAACTAAGTACTGATACTCCACAAAGGCTGTGTCAGAAAGCGGATTGGGTGTAGGTATTTGGTCTACAGTAACCTCAAAACTTACCGTACGTGTCTCTGAAACCAGCATCGTGCCTAAGGGAATACCTAGGGTGGGATCATCGGCTGGTTGGGACACTCCATCCACGGTAACACTTCCCGTGACAAAACTGGCTCCATTCGGTATCGAATCTGTTAAAACTACATTTAGCGCGGCGACATTCCCGGTATTAGCAACAACGATAGTATAGACCAGTGTATCTCCTATATCAGCATACTGCAGGTTTACGCTTTTATCTGCCGTAAGCTCGCCCAAAACTACCAATGTATCTGCTGGATTACTATCTTGGGTACGAGTCTCTACCGGCTGGCTCGGATCAACCTGGAAGTCATAGGTAACTGACGCTATATCAGTTGTAGGATTAGGGATTGGCACTGAATCCACAATGACAGAAAAACTCACCGTCGTAAATGCCAACGGGGCTAAGTCTGCCAGGGAAAATCCCGCATTGGGATCCAGACCAGGCTGCGCAATAAAATCAATAAAGACACTATTGGGGTCAAAGGAAGTCCCAGGGGGATCCGTATCCTGAAATATTACGTTGGTAACAGGGATAGTTCCGTTATTTGTTACTACAATAGTGTAGGTTAGCGTATCTCCAACTTGGGCAGCAGAACTATCAACCGCCTTGACAATAGTCAATTCAAATCCATTTACCTCCGTAGCAACCGAATTACTCACGGCTACAGCAGGTATGGGTGGAAGTCCTGGAGAAGGTACGTATTCATAATTTATTGTTGCAAAATTCATCAAGGTAACTGGAAGAAGCTGAAAATCAATAGTAGCCTGGAAAGTTACAGTTTTTGAGCTTCCGGCCGTTATCGTGCCAATATTGACCCCAAGAAGAAGGTCGGCACCCGGCACCGGAGTGCCGTCAACTTCAAAGCTCCCAGGCACATAGGTTGAACCTACCGGGAGTATATCTGTGATTGTTACATTTAAGGCATCTTCCGAACCATTGTTTGGTATGACCACCGTGTAGGTCAGGGTGTCTCCTATTTCTGCAAAGGATTCATCAACAAATTTTGTTGGCTGTATATTTGCTGCTGCCACATCCACTTGGATCCCTATTGTATTGGGTAAATAGGCATCACCTTGGGTTGTTAATCTTAAGACAGCCGATACTTGACCGTTCGATAAAGCTGAAGATGCGTCTATGCTCGTAATATCCCATCCCTGGCGGCCGGCAAAAACGTCAGTATCCATTAAAGCATTATGGTTATTGTTGCCGAAAGTTCCAGTAGTATCTATCTGCCCTACGTTCGGGTCATTGGAGTCAGTAATATTGATTTGTGATGCAAAAAAATTATTCACTGAATTGTTGGGTCCGGAAAGTACCGAGAGAGAGAGGGCATTCGGACCAAAAAAAGCCTGATCATTAATGATGTCAGCATCCCCCTCCTGTGCGCTTATTAATACCCGCCCGTTTACTGGCCCTGATGGTGGTGTGATAAACCCAGTGACTGTTATATCCATTGGGGGTGAAGTACTAGTAATAGCGACTCCCCCAACGCCTAAGTAGAGGCTGCGCACGGGCAAGGAAAGATTCTCATAGACTACGGCAATGGTCCAGCCAGCGTGGTTAAAAGAGTTATCCGACGCAGCTAAAGTACTGGGCACCCCACCCACCGTATACGTTCCGGCACCTGCGGTCAAAACATGGCTTGTGATGTTAGCAGAACGCAAATAAAAGGCTCTTGTTATATCCTGAATAAAATTAAAGAGACCGGTTGTGGTATCAATGCTCGGGCTTATTGAAAACGTGCCTTGGGAAGTAGTTAAGTTGATAGGGTTATTTATTAGAGCCGTTACATCTTCACCAATTACCCGGTTGCTCCCGCCCCAAATCAATTCGGCATACAGAATAACACTGCCCGGAGGAATATTCAAAATGGCACTTGAGCTACTCTCCAGATAATTTAATGTGACATTCTCATTATTTCCCAAATCTACAACACCACCCCAGCCGACTGGCACGGGAAGCGCTGTATTTGTGGTAATATAGGCACCAATTGCGTTCAGAGTTCCTGGTCTATTAGTATTATTTTGCTTGCTGAGTCCCAGGGTATTGCCAATAAAGACTAGAGCTCCGGGAGATATACCAGTAAACCTAGGTAAAACCGGCATTTTTAGGTCCTCCTTTCAATTTTAAATACTCATTTTATTTAGTTTTTTCTCGTTCAAACCGGGAAAGTAACATCCAGCAAAAGGGTAATATTTTTAAAAACAGTCCTGCTATCCAGCATTTCACAATAGATATCTTCGATATATGGCGTTACAATAAATCTTCCCTTCTTGATAAAATCCTCAATTGGCGTATTGGCGATCCTTTGTGGAACAACAACGAACACGCTGTTATTTAAATTCTCAAAATGAGCCGAATGCTCACTTTGGTCCTCTACGTTAGCCACATAAGTTATTTTTTGATCTAATTTCAACTCAATAATTAATTTGCGCCCGCTTAACAGCTGTCCCTCATAAGATTTAATACAGGGAGTTTGTATCAAACGGATACTAATTACAACAGCTTCAACCATACATGACAAAATCATTTCCATATCAGGCTTTTCTTCCGGAATTGTGACCGTTTCCGGAATAGCTATTTCAGTAAAATATACAGGATTCTGTGGCAATACTTCGGCTATGCCAATTCCCTGAATTAGTGTGTTTTTTGTTGTCGGCATTATTAACACCCACTTTCTTATCTATTGATGGATAGCAACAACATAGACGCATTATAAAATATTTTTCGTTTACCTAGCGGTTGCGCATAAATAGCTTCAACATAACTCTCCACATCAACCAGCGTCTCTTCTTCAAAATCCGGCGGCAAAACTATGAAAATACTGAAAGGTACGTTAAAATGGGCTCCATGCACATTCTGCGTTGCTATATCTGCAACATATTTAACTTTTAGTTTTATCTGTCCTTCAACAACTAATTTCCACCCTGTCAACCGCTGTTCCTCAAGCGATGTTGCTATGGGTGTTTGAATAAACCTTTTGCTTGTTATTATTACCCTGCTGTCAACCTGAATTATTTGTTCGATATTAGGTTTGTCAGCAGGTAATACTAAATTCTTTTGCACAATAAATTGCTTAAAGGTATCCAAGGGTTGGTTAAATAACGGTAATTCGTCTGCCAAACCCGTATACCAAACTAACTTTTGGACTTCACTAGCCATAAATAGCAGCTCCTTATATTTTACTGTGTGTAACGAAACACGCACACATCTTATCAAAAATTACGTATGAGAACTTATAAGGTAGTCTATATAATCTATGCACTCTTCAGATATGGAGTGACAATATCAAATCATTTAATTCCATAGTGTCAAGAGAATAGTTTTTCCCATATTATATTCTAGGCATTTAATTATCCAAAAAGAGTATAAATGGATTTGTTAGATGCTCAAAACAACTAGAGAAGAGGTTAAATGATGAACAATATACAACTAATCGAATATAAGTGCGATATGCACCATTACCCAATTATGGATAATGTATGTAATTACAAACAGTTTACCGTTCATGAAGATTTGATTGTGCCGGAAGGTAAGCCTGATATTGAAGACTTGTTAGAAGTAAGAGCTTATCCGCATATAGATGTATGCAAAAGCATTGATACACCCTTTGGAAAAAAATTCATTATTATAGGCAATATTACGCAAAAAATATTATACGTTGCCAACGTATCCTGTCAGTCGGTACATTTCTTTCATGCAAGCAGACCTTTTTGCACATTCCTGGAAATTCCGCATCATAAATCTATTTGCTCAACCGAATTTAGCGAACATGCACAATGCCATCCTGAAATTATGGTTGAATACCTCTGTGCTCATAAGGTTGGGGATAGGGAGGTCGCCAAATGTTTGATCTTGGTTGTATGGTTTTCTAAACATGCACACCATTCCCCTGATTCACACTGTCATCCACCATACCCGCCCATTCCGCATGATTATCATATGCATTGTGGTGGCAGCATAACTAATTGCTCTACCTGCCAATACTCTTCTACCTGTGTACTCGCTAAAAAAAAGGAGGGTTAATGCCTTGAAATGTAATATTGAATATATATGCGAGCCATTCAACTTTCCAAAAAAAGATAAAATTATGACCTCAAAGCAGATAATTCTCAAAAACGAATTTAGTTTGCCGTGTATTAAACCTGATCTTGAACAATTTATCAGCAGTACAGCAACTGCCAAGATAATCGAATACAAAACTTTTGATAGCCCTTTGGGTACTAAAGTTATACTCAAAGGAAATATTGATATGCAAATCTTATATGTAGTAGATGCTCCGTGCCAACCGGTTCATGCTTTCGATTTCTCTATACCTTTTGAAACATTTGTTTTATCCTGTAAGCCCTTACCAGACTATTATTCTTGTTGTAATTGTCTAGCACCGCAGGTCTTAATTGAATATAACGAAATAAAAAAAATGACTGAAAGATGTATAACATACATAGTCATTTTATTTATCTGGATCCCAATCATTCCCTGCACGGGAAGAAACTATACGCATTCATGTAAACCAGAATATAGAATAAACAAAACTGCAGAAAATGTGGGATGGGCATGGGAAAAGGTACGATAATCTTATATAGCAGAAATAGTAGAATTAATTAATATCACCCACGTGCTAAGTACTTGAAAAAACTAAGCGACTCTTTGCTAATATTTTCCATCATAAAATTCTCATAACTCGTAATTAAATAATGTATAATCCGGCCACACTCTGTCACAGATTCCAGAGACATCCGGCCCCACCTCACTCCTTACTTACAATGGTAACAAGGCATTGTAAGTAAGGAGTGAGGTGCGAAGAACCTGTGGGAATACTAGAGATAACAGCCCGAAAAATCATAAAGACCAAACCAGACAATAAATGTATCCTCAGCGAACTACAGCTTCACACCAACCTGAATCTGCGATTTCTATGGATGAAATACAAGACACATCAGTCGGGCGGCTTGAAAACAGGCAATTCTGAGCGCGTTACTATCGTTGGAAAGATAGCACCGGCAAGAATGTAACCATCCGTCAGGAGTGCACAACGAGGAATAAATGTTTGTCGAATTGATGGGCGGACATCATTAAACTCGCAGTCAATCCTGACATGGGTGAGGTTTTCGAAGCCCACTTTTTCGTATGTGTACTGCAGCATAGCGGTTACCCATATGTTGAAGCCTTACCAGACAAGAAGATGGGCAAATGGCTATCGGCCCATGTAAGTGCTTTCTAAGATTACAGCAGCTTACCCCGTATCATGGTGCCCGAAACTGTAAAATGGCAATTAGCCGTCACCAGCATTATGACGCCGTGCTAAGCCCAGCCTTATTGGGATCTTGCAAGACACCACGGTGTAGCCGTTATTCTGGTGAGGATACGCGAGCCCCATGACTAAGCACCGATTAAGGAAGGTGTACGTTGGCTCGAATCCTCGATGACTGAAGAATGGGTACTTGACCCAGTATTGGACCGTGACCTTCTTGAGGCTGTTTAGAATTGTCAAATTCGGTTGAGTCCTTAAACTCGTAACTTTTGGTAAAAATATAACTGGCTCTTTTCTATCGGCAGGATAGGGCTATGCTGGAGAGCAAGCCTAGCGGCCGTTAGAGTTCTGCTAAGGATAGCCAGGGAATATTTATTCGCCCTGGTATCTTTATTTCTATCCTTAGGAGGAACCAAAAAGCGATAAACTCCAGGGGCGAAGCCCCTGAAAATGATCCAAACTTGCTTGTGCCAAATGTTCCGATAATAGTTTGAACGCTTCATCAGTGGTGGGTAACCTCCGTTGGTCGTATAGATTCGTTTCCTGTTGTAATAAATTTCTATGAATCGAAACACGATGCTTTTTATAGTCTCCATCCTCAGGGTTTCGGTTTTGAACTGATGAGAGTATAGTCATCAGTCATAAACATCCACGGTTTCCCATCTTTTGCATGCCAATATCTGTTTAACCGCCACCATTTGTTCTTGTTGGGGTGGCGGTGTTTAGCCCATAGATGCAGTAGGAGATAAAGTGTATTGTTGACATATGAGAAGGCTTGGCTTGCCACAACATGTTTGTGGTAGTTAGTCCATCCTCTAATTACTTGGTTTAATCTCCGTATCAAGTCAGATTGTGTACTTGCTTTCCCTTCTTTAAGTATGATGGTAGAGCATTTTCTAATCAGGTTTTTGATGGAGTTTTTTGAGGCTTAACAATGAGCTTTCCTTTAAATTTTTTAAATGTCCATCCAAGAAAGTCGAAACCGTCATTTATATGAGTAATTGTGGTCTTTTCTTCTGATAACATTAATCCTCTGGTTTTGAGGAATGAGCTGATGATGTCTTTAATTTCTTCGGCAGTCTCTTTTGAGTTTGCTGTGATGATGAAGTCATCAGCATATCGAACTATATTAACTTTCGTCTTAGCGCGATAATGGTTTTCTATGTTACCTTTGGAGTTTCGATGGTATTTATCTTGTATCACTTTTTCGAGACCATCTAACGTCATATTTGCGTATAGACTTGAGATAGCTCCTCCCTGTGGTGAACCTGTTTCTGTTGGGAATAGCTTTCCTTCGTAGATGAAACCTGATTTTAGGAATTGTTTCATGATGCTTTTATCCATTGGAATATTAGACTGTAACCATTCATGATTGATGTTGTCAAAACATCCTTTGATATCTCCTTCAAGTATCCATGTTGGTGAACATTTTCTAGCGAGTACACAAAATATCTGTTCACACGCATCTTTTGCGCTCCTTCCTCGACGGAAACCAAAAGAGATTGTATCTGCTTTGGTTTCCGTAATGGGCTCAAGTGCCAGAGAATATAATGTTTGCATAGCTCTATCATACATGGTTGGTATTCCTAATGGACGTTTTTCATTTTTACCTTTCTTTGCGATATATACACGCTTGAGAGGCTTTGCTCGATAGTGTTTGTCGGTAAGAGAAAGTACAGCTTTCATTTTTGATGCAGATGTTGACCATAGTTTTTTGTCTATACCTGAAGTGTTTCTGCCTTTATTGGTAGTTACTTTTCTTACTGCGTAAGCTTTGGCTGAGAAAGAGTGGTGAGTAGATATTGCAATCGTTTAGCTTTATTTCTATCACCATTTGCCGTTGCCTTGGCAATTCGGGTTTGTAGCCTATTAACCTCATGCTCGACTTTAGACCAATCAATGAATTCCCATTGATTGGCAAGCAATTTTGTGTCTTTTAGACTCTCGGTTTTATCCGTCGTTAAGTTACTAAAATTCATAGGTTTACTATCCTTTCCCGCCAAGAAATACCGTTGGATAAGTCTGCACCCTTTCAGGTCAGGGCAAATTTTGAACCCTTATCCGATTTCATTACAAAATCAGCGTTGGCTTTTTATCCTTTTCGTCTGCCCTCTGTGTCATTTCATCCCCTTGCGGGTAAATACCTCTTTAGAGAGGAACATATAGGGTTTACCAAGTTCCGCATAATACATAATTGTGAATGCCTTAGGAGCCACCTTTTAACCGGGAGTTCTTCATCCATTCGCATTGGTTTGACAGATAGCCTTTGCTTGACTCCTTACCTTTTGGTCGAAGCGTTTCAGCCTATTTCGCTTCCTCCAGCGTAACGATTTCTACAGTGGTTCACTTTACGTTCTCCATAGCATTCTTACTCTAGCAGTTGTCCCAGTTTTAGGCTACTCGAACTTCCACATTGTCTCGTGAGCTTTCTAACCCAGACGTTACCATCCACGCTAGTCACGATAGAGTTACCCCGAATGGATAGGGTAGTCTTTCGACAATATATTACGCGACTTCTTGTCGCACCTGGCTGCCCCTATCGCTATGGAAAATCATACCAAGAGCTTGGTGTTTCTTAGCTGCGCTAGTGAAGGCGTCGCTACAAAGTTCAGCTCTCATGTGGTTCGCCATTTTGAAACCTACTATACTTCCGTCAAAACAGTCTAATATGGCGGCTACATAAAGCTTACCGTCAGCTGTTGGGATTTCTGTGATGTCACCCAGCCATTTTTCATTGGGGGCCGAGGCGCTAAAATCCTGTTGAATCAGGTTTTCGCTTGCTTGGGCTGCTGTATCTGCCTTGGTAACCCCTTTGGCATGAAATCTTTTCTTGAGCATGAGATTATGCTGCTTGCATAGTTTCAGGATCAGATAATAGCTTCCGGCATAGCCTTGGAAAAGTTGTAAATGAAGATAAATCCGATAGGGTCCATAGTCCGGATTTTCTGCACGAATCTCACGAATCTTAGCCAAAAGGTCTTCATGTTTATAAGGGCGTCCTTAAAGGTTTAGCCATTTGTAATAACCGGCTTCACTAACTTTTAATACCTTACACATTCCTTGGACGCTATGCTTGGTTGGTTCTTTTATCTTTTGTACCCTTATAAACCTAAAAAGTTCTCGTGCAGCTATTTCTTTTGGCTCTCTGCGAAAAAACCTAACGCTTTTTTCAGAATATCATTAGCTGATTCAAGTTCCTTGATTTTCTTTTCAAGTGCTCTCATTTCTATTGTTTTTGGGTCTACACGGGGATGTCCGCTACCAACAAATGCAATAGCTCCATGCTTTTTGACTTTGCCTCGCCATGTGTAGAGGGTTGTTACTGGCACCCCTAATTGTGCAGAGGTTTTTGTGGGTCCTATTTCGTAGGACATTTTAATGGCTTCTTCTTTGAAGTCTTTGTCATAATCTCGCATCTGGATTCCTTCCTTCCTTGATGGTTATTATTTCCAGATTTACGAGTTTTCTCATTCAACTAATATGATACTGCTCCAATCAGTATCCTTTACATTTCGTTTCATACTTTTTCCAGCGATTCTCATCGCAAGTTTAGTATTTCCATAATAATTTTGTAACAGCTTAATACTGACAAAACATATCGTAGGATATAAAGAAAGAAACCTGTTGTCGGTCAGACAACAGGTTTCTTTCTTTATATCCTAAATCGCCAAATCGCCCTCAAGAACGTCCTTGCTGCCCGGCAGAACATCCTTGATATCCACCCAGCTATGATGGAGGACACATAGCACTGGTGCATAAGTTTTTTCACAAAGAATAATTTCAACTTTATTCTTTGTATTACATTATATTTAAAAAGTATTAAGAATGTGCAACTTAATTTTACAGAGTTATGTAGTTTATGTGTCAAAATCGGGTGTATTTTGTTTGAATTTTATACCTACTATATTTTAGTAGACTATAATCTTAAATGTAACCCCACACAAGCTGAGATGTAAATCTCTTGCTATAGATATGTAACTCTTTTACCTCTCTGATTTAATTTTATGAAACTACTTTTCGTCCTTTAACACAGCCAGGGCCATGGAGGACAAGTAGTGAAAATACGCAGCCTGGTCGAAGGAGAAATTTGTAAAAAATTGAACGTTGTATATAGTGTCATAATAGTTTATGCTGCAAAAAAGTTGTTACGCTTAGTCAAGCACTAGACAAAATTATAATGCAAGAGATTAATAATAAAGAATAAACGGTTTGATCATGCCAGATCAAACCGTAGACAAACATCGTTTCAGACTATAAGGCATGAAAACGACGTTTTTTGATCTAATAGATTTAGAGAGTGTATAAAATAAATTGTGCTTCTGTCTTTTCCGAAACAAAATAAAATGGAAAGGCAGGTTGTACAAATGACAAAGAAGGATGAAAAAAGGAAATCTCTCTTTACCCGAGAAGTAATGCGAGAGTTTATTAAGCAGAATAATATTGTTAGTGCGGAGGATGCCCAACACGCAGTTCAGAATCTATTTGCGGATACCCTCCAGGAACTCTTAGAAGCGAAATTAGACCACTGCCTAGGTTATTCAAAAAGAATGAAAGCATTCCCCAAGGAAAGGTGTGAATCCTAGACTATATATTTAAATTAGCGTGTATATTGATACCTATTTCTTCGTTCTTCAACAGGTATTGGACCAAATGCAATCACTTCTTAATTCGCTGTACTTTTGCACTCTTGAGGAATTTCTCCTCTTTCCGCCATAGAAGAATAGCTATTGCCACTAACGATAATGTGGTCGAGAACTTTAATCTCCAAAGGATGAAAAATATCAACAATTCTTTGTGTCAATGCTCTATCTTCCAGTGAAGAATTTTTAGAACCGCCAGGATGGTTATGAGATAAAATCATTGATTTACAATCACAAGCTAAGGCATATTTTAATAGCTCTCTTGGATAAACCGCTGCCTGTCCAATAGTCCCCTCCGACATGGTTTTTATCTCTATTACGTTATTTCCGCTATCTAAAAAAGCAACCATAAACCTTTCTTTGTCCTTCATCCCACCTAGAAGAGCTAAAAAATATGTCCCTACTACGGTTGATGAACTGAACTTGATTTTCTCATTGCTCTCATAAATTTTCAAAACGTTGTAAGAGGCAATAAACTCATTTAGCAGCCCTATCTTTTCAAGCTGTTTTTCATTTGGTTCCAAAACACGTGGATGCTCTAAGATGTTAAAGGGGTTATTTCCTTTTACGTATTGCAGGACTTTTTTGTATGGCAGGCCCGTTAAAGAGGTCAAACCTTTTAGAAATTTCTCGGTATGCTGCATGTCTCGTTTCATCTATGCCTGCCCCCCTTCTTCATCAAATATTTCAATGATGCATTTTATACTTTTCAGCCTCTCGGAAATCTCCGGGGATAAGTCCACCGATTCAAGATGCAGAAAAAAATTCTTAATCCCCATATTTTGAAAGCATTTATGAATTTCTTCTTTTGCATCCGCATCCAAGGCAAGCAACTCGGCCAGCAAACCCACGCACTTTATATATTCCTTCTCCTTTAATTTATCTAAATTCATCCTTTCCTCCACCTCTCATATGATTTAGTCTTTTACTATTTTGTTTCTTTTCAGAAGTTTTACAACATAGGCCGAGATTGCCTATTCCTTATGGAGACAGGGAAATATCAGCCTAACTGCTGATAAGCTGCATAAATAACTGTTGATATTCCTCCTGCATTAACCCATTCAGCATTTTCACCTGCTGCGCATTGAAGCCGTACTCGGCAATCATATCCGTATGGGATTTAGAAGTCACGTTGATATGCAGAATGGTAGTTGCAGATTCCTCATGCTCAATCGTTTCCAGCCAATAGTCGATTTTGTTCATATCCCAAAGGACTTCCTTCAGGATTCCCACCTTTGCTTCGTCCAGGGTGACAACTTCCATTCCGTTATCCGGATTGGCAGCCCCCTTGACTGCATAGACCGCCAGGATATCCCGCCAGTTACCGACGATGGTGCTGCTTCCGTTATTGGACATTTCTACCGTGTCATGAGGATTCTCGTTCTGTATCCGCTCAATTTCCGCCGCAAATTCTTCATTAACCTGGCTGACAATCTCAGTCATAATTGGTGAATTCACATCGTAGATTTCATTGGAGAATAAAACCCCAAAAGCAGAACCCGACAAAAGTCCCGCAAGCCATATGACAAGGATAATAGTAATTACCATCCATCCGCCCACTGTAAGCAAGGCAATCAGTCCGTTAACCGCCGCAATAATCGCTTTGATTGATGCAACCATTGCCTTTACTGCCGTCTTTGCAGAAACAGTAGCAGCTTTAGCTCCCACCCGTGCTGCCTCTGCCGCCTTTTGCGCAGCCCGCGCGGTTTTGTCCGTAGCCCGGGAAGTCTTGATACCGGCCTTAGCGCTACGCTCGGCAATCTTGATCGATTTCTGGGCCATTTTTATCGGTCCTTTTATAGTTTTATTACCGGAGCGGACAGACTGCTTTACGGTGGGACCTGCACCGCTTACGTTTGGCAGAGTGATGCTCCATGCTGTTTTTTCAGCCGGTTTATAAGTGGCCTGTACGATTTTGATTTCTGCAGCCTTCATTTGAGAAAGCCTCGCCTTTGCCCTGCTTTGAGCGAACCGCTGTATCGCCGACTCATTTGGCAGGGTGTATTTTCGCATCACCCTTTCCCTCGCTTTGTCCGGCGCGGCTTTTCTCCGTATCACTTGTTTTACCTGCGCATAAGCCGTCTTTTTGCCCTGCCGCCCCACGACATGACCGGTTTCGCGGGCAATGGTTTTCGTACTTCCCCTGATTTTATCTTCGGCATACTCCACATAGTTTCCATGATCCGTCCGCTGCATCTGTTCGGCCTGCTCCTTGGTGCGGATAAAGGTGTTTTTTGCCCTGTAGGAAACGTCTACCGCTTTCTCAAGCACCTTAATGTCCTTGATGGTGGGCTTGGTTTTGATTTCTTTCAATGTGCGCACCTCCTTTCGGGATAGCACCGCGTATGAGCGGAGAGCCGACTACCCTCAATAACAAACGGCTGACCAAAAACACGGCCAGCCGTTTGTTATTGGGAGCTTGTTTCAGCCTTGTCCCTGTTCGCCAGGTTTGGTTTATTAGAGGAAATCCGTTATTCGAAAAGATCATGTAAAGCCCCATATGTCGTGGCTTTACTCACTTTCTTCTTAAATAACATGAGCATGTGTTACTGCAAAAATTCAGGTAATGAATTTTGAATTTTCGGCAGCATTTCCTGTTTAATGCCATCTTTAGGAAACCATTTTGTACTCCATTCTCTCATTGATTGATCAACGGTCTGCTGGGTAATTTCCACATAGATCTGTGTTGTCTGAATCGAAGCGTGACCGAGAATGTTCTTAACGACGGCAAGCGAAACACCGGCTTCGATCAGATGGGTGGCGGTCGTATGACGCATGACATGCGGAGTGTAACGTCCGGAGCAGCATTTGTCCGGATGTGCGTCCTTAGCCATTTTTTCGTACTTTGCAAAGATTTCCTCAATGCAGGCTACAGATATCTGCTCGTTTCTTTGACTGGAAAATACATGGCGGTTTGGCTGATCGGCAATTTTTCTGTAGGTAATATATTTGTTCAATAGTTCGGTAGCATCGGCTGTAATCTTCACACGTCGCTGTTTCTCGCCTTTGCCCATAAGTGTCAAAATTGCATTTCCGTTCTTGTCATGTGCAATGTCTTTCACAGTGAGATCGCAGATTTCCTGTGCTCTTGCGCCACTGGCATACATCACAACTAGGAGTACAAGATCTCGCCACCCGATTTTATCGGATGAATCTGGCAAGGAAAAGAAAACTTCCAATTCTTGACGAGTGAAAGCACATCGTTGTTTTCCTCTTACCCGCCTGAACGATTTCTTGGAGATTGCTTCCAAGCTGTTCCTGAAGATATAACCGGCTTCCAGATTTCGATTATGCGCGTATTCAGCAAAAGAAGACAAAGCCCCCATCCGCTGCTTCGTTGTTGTCCTGCTGTTCTTTCGATCGGTTACCAACCAATTAAAGAAATTTGTGAGCAAATCAAAATTTAGCATTTCAAAGGTAATTCGACCGGTATCTATCTCAGCCACATCTCTCAGATAGTGAAACGGGAGCCTGAACGCGCATTTGTAGGATTCAATGGTGTTCGGGCTGGCATTTACAGAAATCGGGAGGTAGTCTGTAAAGAATTTCCCAAGCAGGGAAAGAAACTCAAATTCTGCCTTATTCATCTTCATACGGCACCTCCACTTTAGGAATCAGCCCTTCGGTAAATGCTTCAAATGCATCCAGTGACTCCGGAATCTGCGCGCCGGAAAACCTCATGTACTTGTCTGTATCGAGCAGACATTCATGACCCAGATAGGTCGGCAGAAGCAGGTCGTTCATGTCAACGGGGTGGCCCGCTGCTTCCAACTGCTGCATGGATTTTAATACAAAAACATGACGGAAGCAATGTAAGGACGCCCCTCGCTCACCTGGCTCCTTCTCCCTTTGATCGACATTTGCAAGCCTTAAAAGTTCTGCAAACCAGCTTTCCATCTGCCTTTTCGTAAAGGGACAACTTGGTTTGGAACCGGGGAAAAGATAAGCCTCAGGAGAGAGCATAATGCCGAGTGTCAGGCAATATCTTTCCATGTCACCCAGGTCTGAGAAGTATTTGATTATTTTTTTGAAGGGAGGTGTGGATATGGCAAATCTTATGGTAGGAATTGACGTGAGCCTCCGTTCTCATTCTGTACAGTTCATGAATGATAGCGGTGATGCTCTGGCTTCCTTCTCTATTCCCAACGATTTAACCGGAGCTGAAACGTTGTTGCAGCGTCTGCTGCAGTCTGCTGATAAACACCAGACGGATCTTGTCCGCGTTGGAATGGAAGCCACTTCACGTCCTTGTCATCTTTGAGATAGGCAAAGGGGTTGTAACAGTGGGAAAGGTGCATGTTGATCAAGTCCAGCACCTTGATTTCGTAACCCTTGCCTTTGAGCAGATTGCCCGTATCCCGTAAAATTTCCCCCTTGGGGTCGAGGACGACAAAAGAAGTATTGGCCTGCATGACGTTGGGCTTCGCGTAAAACCTCGTCTTGCCGGAACCGGAGCCTCCCACTACCAAAACATTCAAATTTCTCTTGTGCCTCCGGCCATCCAGACCAATGCGGACGTTCTGGGTCAGAATTTTGTTTTTTTGCAGGTCTTTATCCCTGTATTTCTTGTTGACAGCCGTAGCAATGCCCCAGCGGGCACTGCCGTGTTCCTCCCTCCGCCGGTAATTGAGTTTGGTAGAAAGGTAAATCCCGATACCCATGCCGTAGGCGGCGACGAAGATTAGGATGCACTTGGGTGTATTTTCCACCCATTGGATGTCAAAGGGGTGGTTCATCGCCGCCGTGAGATTGACAAGTATTTGAGGTAATCCCCCGGACAATGAGGGGGCAATAAGCAAGGCTGCCCATACTACGGGAATTAAAAAAACCACAAAGAGTATCAGATTACTCCTTGCGGCTTCAACGGGATTCATCGTGGTCCCTTCGTTTCTGTTTTTTTGTCGGGGCATCAATGGTTTTGAGAAGCAGCTCGTCAACGGCATCGGTGGGGCGCTGTTCTTCAATCAGCTCATTCCTGAATTCATTTAAGGCGTTCACCATGACACCATGTTCATATTGGTCCAGGTTAAGCACTCTTTTTTCTTCCTTCATTGCAACATCTCCAGTCTTCCTTCCGGTTACTGCCACTCATCGCTTTGGAGCGCGGGTTGGTTGTTTTCCTGCGGGAAAAGATTATCATAGCTGTACATAACGTTTTACCTCTCTTTCGGTTTTTTGAATTCGTTCTTTGCTTTCGGCTTGTTTAGTTGGGCAGGCGGCTTTGTGGATTTACCTTGTTCCTTGACCGCTTCGCGCTTGGGTTCTGCTTGCTCACTTTGTGCCTCCTTAATTTCTTTCAACTCCTGACGGATAGACTTTCGTTCCGGCTCAATAGTACCCTCGGCGGCTTTCCCGCTGCGCTCGTAAGTAGGCTCGGACGAACGGGATTTCTCCGTCGTCGCCGTCGTGGGGTTTGGGTTATCGGTTTGCGGGACGGCTGGTTCCGACTGATCAGTTTTTGTCATGATTTTATCCAGAAAATCGCCCGTGCCTTTTTCAGCGGGCGTTTCCTTTGCGGCGGGTGCTTTGTCCTCCTGCTTAGCGGTTCTGGATTTTTGAATTTCGCTTTTGATACCAGCCATATCCACAGTTACCAGTTTAAACCTCTCGACGATGCGGTTGATCTTGGATGCGTCCTCGGCCCGTACCATGATGTCGCACATCCCGTCCAAGCTCTTTTTGTCCCGCAGGGCGCAGTACAGGACGCCATAGCGTTTGGCCTCCATGGCGAATTTGTTCAGGTCCTCATTGCGCACGGCAAAAACCTTTAACTCCTTGCCGCTTCGCAGCAATCCCTCCAAGCGGATTTTGCCCCTGGTTTTCTTCTGGTCTTTTAAGACAGCATAGAGATAGGTGGCAAGGTTTTTCGCACCCTCGCCGGAGATTTTAGCTAGTACCTCGATCCTTTAAGGCTCATACCGACGACTTGATCAGCTGCTTCGGCTCCGCTGTTCATTGTTTTTTCCCTCCTTCCCTTGCTGTATTTCCTCCTGCTTGATCTGGGACATCTTATCCCTCATCTCCCCGGAACGATGATGCCCGTACAGAGCTTCACCTTCTTGCGAAGCAGGGACAGCTTCTTTGAAAGACCGGCAATCTGTTCCTTATATGCCGCAGTCTGTTCATCGTCCTTGCACCAGCGTATTTTGTTGTAAAGGGCTTTGCGGTCGGCGTACAGGGCGCTCATTTCCTGTTCCACGGTTGACTGATATATGAAAAGCTGCTCTTTGCTTTCAATCCGGTGCTTGCAGAGCAACCGGGTTTGGGAATTGATTTCCTCCATATGTCGGATGTCCTCACGCAATAAAAAATGCGTCCGTTTATTGGACGCACGATGTTTTGGTAAAATACCCATTCTATAGAGGTAGTGAAAGTATAACGCCTGCAGGCCGGTGAGCTTTCTTACCTTTTTGGGATTATATCCACCTTTGACGGGGCGTTTCCGCTTGGGCTCCGCCAGGACTTCCGGCCGTTTGGGTGTGTGGTTTTGCAGGATGCGTTGCTTGATGGCTTCTTCGATATAAGCGTCACCTAACGTTTTCAGGCGGACAAAACGCTCCTTGCCCGGAGGTCGCACTGCTATGTATTTCACGCCAGTTTTGACTTCATAGCCCTGTTCGCGGAGAACAGCGATAAACTGCGTGAAGGTCATGGACGCAGCAACCGCTTTATCCACATCCTCACGGACGAGCCCCCGCCAGGTGGGCTTGCCTTCCTGTTCGTCCTTCCACTCGGCGTAGTGCTTGGATTTTCCCCGCTTTGGGTTCTCGATGACGGACAGAGAGTATTCCCGGCACAGCCGATCGGAGACTTGACGCATGAGGGCGTAGGTGGCGTTGTTGTCGTAATACCGCTTTCCATCACTGAAGGACACGGAGTTCAGGACAAGCTGTGAGCTGATTGAAAGATTTTGCCCTAGTATTATAAGGTGATTCATTATAAAGTCATTCGGATCTTCTATCAGCTCAGGAATTGCTATAAGCCTTATAACTCGATTAAGCCATTCGTGACTTAGCACAATCATAAGAAAGCCGCCAATAAATTCCACCAGTGCATTTACAGCTTTGATTCCCAATCCGCTATAAAAGCCGATATTGATAATGGTATGCTTGTTAAGTGGTTTCTTCATAAGTTCCACCGCCATTATTTTGTTTTTCTTTCAGTTTGATAAAGTTGCCAAGAAGTGCTTCAAACATATCCGGATAATGCCCACACCGTGCTCTAATCTGAGTATATTGCGCCTTCTTGCCATTTTTTTGTAAGTACAACCTCCGTTCATATATTTCATCTGCAAGTTTTGAAGCATGCATTGTCTTGTCATCAGCCTCATAAAGAACAATTTTCATAGCCTCTTGAAGTGTATTATTATTCTGTTTCTCCGATGCAGATTCAGTATTTATAGTTTCGGCATTGTATTTGAGTACAATATAAACAGGCTTGTTATCTTTAAGAAGAATAACTTTGCCATTTTTCTCAACAACAGAAAACACCTGCTCCGGATTTGTAAGCAATGTATCAAAGGGTATTAGGCTATCAATTTTTATGTTCATGCTTTTCACCTCAATGGAATTGTTTTCACATACAATTATACATTCAGAAAATCGTGTGTATATATATTTGTTCATACATTTGTATAAAAGAAAACAGCCGCTTAAGGAGTTATTTCCTTTATCGCCGGCCACATTCAGTTATATATTTCTATGTCAATCTAAACGTAGGACTTAAAATAAATGGTCAACTATCGTCGAATACCATTACTTTCTCTAGAGGGCACCCAATGTTATTAAACCGATATACCTTGTTTTTCTATTAATAAGAAGCAAAAAAGAGATCAATATCCAAATTAGACCCTTATCTCCTAAAGTAGTAGCTAAAATCATTATTTTATCTATTATCGTAAAATGAAAGTTTGCTTGTATAAAAACAGTATCGTTTGATCTATGTTATATAAAAACGTTATCATTCTTCACCTCTATATTTGCATTTCTCAAAAATTAATGCCTTTATTATATATTTCTATCTCATAATAGTTTGGATTGATTAATATCGCATTGAAAGAAAATTTAATGAAAAATCTGCTAAGTTAGTGGGTTAAAAGCAGTATATTCCTTAGAAGAGCAGATACTCCCATTTTCATGGGAGTATCTGCTCTTCTGAGGAGTTTAAGTTTGTTAATTCTCAGTCTTCATATCCAGCAGGGTCTTCGTTGTCATTTTCATGTTGAATGTTATCGTTATCCCCAGCTTTTGAGTCCTCTTCTATGTTACCTTTTTCGTCTTTATCGTTGTCCTGATCAGTTTTTACTATTGACCCAGTATTTGCATCAACTTTTACATCGTGAACTGCATTTCCTGTTTTAACTTCGACCCCATACACAATTACGCCATTTTCATCTTCTAATTCACTTGCTACAACTATACCACCAGGAATTGATGCTTGGGCTTTCTGTTCTGCAGTAGCCTGATCTATTCCACCAACTGGTAATGTAACACTCTCATCCTGTGATTCAACTACAGTCGCTTGTTCTTCCATTGTTACCTTTGGACTATTTTGTGGAGCTGCATTTGCAGTTGTCGCAAAGGCCGTTACTGTTCCTCCAAGTGCGAATATACCCACTAAAACTAATGTCACGATTTTTCTTCTATCCATTTTACGCATCTCCTTAATCTAATTTCTAAATTATTTGTTTAGTTTCCATCTTATTAAGTCGATCATTTCACCTCCTATGCTCTTATAATAAAGCCTGAAGATGAGACTACAATAAAATGAATCTGAGAATCAGCTGAAAAAGACATGAGAAGCAAATGTTGGATTATATTCCCAGTGGCAGCTTTGCCGTCATTTTCGTCCCTTTTCCGATTTCACTTTCTGCCTTTATAGTTCCTTTGTGAATATCTACGATCCATTTTACAAGTGACAAGCCAAGTCCGGATCCTCCGATTGATCTCGACCTAGCTTTATCTACCCTGTAAAAACGGTCAAAAATGTGAGTAAGGTCTTCTTTCGATATGCCGATACCTTCGTCACATATCTTAACAACAGCCGTATTATCTAATGCACTATATTCTATATTTATTTTTGTTTCTTCAGGTGAATACTTGATACTGTTATCGACAATCGCTCTAAGCATCTGCTTGATTAACCTTCGGTCTCCTACAATTTGAAATTGAGGAAACGTGCTGCAAAATATATTATGCTTTTCATCTATGAGATTGCTCTCTTTAATAAGCTCTTTTATTAAATCATTCATCCAGAATTTTGTTTTTTCTATTTTGTAAATTTCATTGTCGCCTTTTGACAGAAAAAGTAGCATATCCAGAAGGGCAGTCATATTTGCCAATTCAACTTTTATTGATGAGATGCTTTCATTTAATACTTCTCTATCATCCTTACCCCAACGGTCTAGTACATCAATATAGCCCTTAATAACCGCTAGCGGGGTAGCAAGTTCATGTGAAGCGTCAAGGGTGAAACGATTTTGCTTTTCATAAGAATACTGGATTCTGGCAATTAGGTCATTAAAAGTTTCTGAAAGCCTTTTTAGTTCATCATCCGGCCCATCTATTTGAATTCTTGCAGAAAGATCGCTCGCGCTGATTTGCTTAGCCTGGTTTGTAATTTTATCAATAGGGCTTAACGCTCTCCTACTGATAACATAACCAAGAATTATTGCTAAAATGAAAACAAACCCATCAATAAAGAGCATGATTCCAGCAAGTGCATGTACATAATTCTCTTCATTATCCATATCCTTTACGATTTGAATGACTATTCTTGCCCCATCGTCCAAAGTAAGAGTATCATTCAAATACATTATTTTGTTTTCTCCTGATTCAGCTGTTAATACCTTCCCGACATCCTTGCTATCTGTCTCCTGCAAAGTATATTGCTCGCCTGTGTTATATATTATCTTATTGTTATATATAAGACTGACATCTACATTATTAGCAATCTGCGAGAATTTTTTTAAGTCAATCTTTGGAATGTCGTTTAACGATTTAACATCATTTATTATTGTCTGGCCAACCATTTGAATTTGCTGTGCAGAAGTTTGGTTAATATAGTAATTGACACTGAGTAGAGTCCCAAAATTAACCATAGCAAGAGCGACAAAAAACAGTATAGCATATATTATCGTTAATCTATGTGATATTTTAGTCGGTTTGAATTTAATCATATTTTCTCTACTCCTTAAGTGAATAACCCACACCTCTAACTGTATGAATCAGTTTCGTCTCGTACGGATAATCAATTTTATTTCGCAGATATCGGATGTAGACATCTAGAACATTGCTATCTCCGATAAAATCATAGCCCCAAACATGCTCAATAATCTGATCCCTAGTTAATACAAACCCTTTATTCTGGAGTAAATACTCAAGTAGATCATACTCAGTTTTAGTAAGTTCAATGTGATCTCCTTGTTTTATGACCTCCCTGGTTAAAAGGTTTACGCTAAGATCCGCTAGTTCCAATAATTTCAGTTCTCCAATTATAGCCTTGCTTCTCCTGAGTCCTGCTCTGATTCTCGCCAGCAATTCTTCCATTTCAAACGGCTTGGTAACATAATCGTCGGCCCCAAGATCCAGACCAATGACCTTGTCAGTTATATCCCGTCTTGCTGTAAGCATGATGATTGGTATACTTGACACCTTACGCACCTTTCTACAAACCTCCATACCGCTGATTTCAGGGAGCATTAAATCAAGCAAAATAATTCCATATTGGCTACTCTGAAATTTTTCAAGTCCCTCTTTACCATCAAAGGCAATATCAAAGGTATATCCCTCATGCCTGAATTCAAGCTCTAATATTCTTGTAATCGCCTTATCATCCTCTATTATAAGAATGTCCTTGATCTTCAAATCTATCACCTCATCTACAAAAGGGATTAGAGTAATAAATGCTCCAATCCCTGATTTTAGATTAACATTTATATGGAATTGCTTCCTCTTGATATTAATATATTCCTTAACTCATACATTTTAAACCATTTAATCCGCTACTTCAGCAGTGCCTTTTGCTTTCTCAACCTGGAACTTCATCGGCTGATAACCTTTTGCATGAAACTGAATATCAAATATCAGACCATTAGCGGAAGTTCCATACAAACCATTCATGTTTCCATAATAGTGTCCAGCTTCTTTAACTTGATTGTCAAAATGGATCGTCTTTGCTTCTCCTGCATTAAGTAATAAGCCGCTTAGTACCTGATAATATGACTCCTGAGTGTTGTTACCTTTATCCGTTATAGTATAAAAGATATCAAATTCGCTTAGAGCAGTTTTCCCAGTATTGGACATAGTGATTTCCAAGTGGTCTGCGGTAGCATTGTCCTCAACCCTTGCATCCTTAATTTTTATGGGCAGCTGCGCTGTGCTTGTTTCTTTCATCAAATTCTCAGTTGTTATTGGTGATTTGTCTTCCTTGTCGTTGACCCCGTCACCATCAGTATCTGCAACATATGGATTTGTTCCATATGTTTTCTCCACTGAATCTGGGATGCCATCTGCATCAGTATCCGTTGAACTGTTGCCCACGGCAGCTTGTGAACTATTCGCGTTTGTCCCTGAATTGGCAGCCTGATTAGATTTACCTCCAGATGAGCAGCCTGCAAGTGCAAAAATCGAGAGTGAAAGAACCAGTGCAACTGCCAAGGTTGTTTTGCAAATTTTACTTAAATTGATTTTTTTATTCATTTTCATTACCTCCAAATTAATTGTCATTTTTAGTTTGATTGATATATATTTTCGCGCCTTAAAAAAGCGATGTAGGTGAGCAGCCAGATGGCAGCACTTGGTGCAAGCAACCCAATCAGATTGATCCATTTCAGGCCGACAACTTCCCACGGTGTATTGGCCTCAAAACCTGGCTTCACATTTAAAAGTGCATAGCTGATTCTTTCATAGTGTTTCGTTGGCGACATCTCTTCAACTCCATCTCTGAGTGTCTCATAAAACTTGAATTGCTGAAGCACCTGATGTTCCTGATCTCTGGACATTCCCATTGAACTGAAGAAGCCTCCTGGTATTTGATTGTCCATATCCATCGTATCTCCAATCTGAGGAAAAACAAAGGACAGCACCAGCCAAACAATCACTGTAATAAGCAGCGCCCTGCTTCCCTTCGTGGAAACAGTTGCAATTCCCATACTTAATACCGTAAAAAAGGTCATATACAGGAATGTCATTCCGAAGAACAACAGAAGCCTGACTATGTCACTAGTCGTAAGGGCGACGCCTCCGATGGCTATTAGCGAGACAAAGGTAATGATACCTGTCAAAGCTGTGATTCCAGCCAATATAGCAAGATTCCCCAGAAGTTTCCCGTTCAAAAAGGTATCTCTGAACACTCCTCTCGATAAAATCAACCGCAATGTTCCATTTTTGTGCTCCTTCGAAATAGCAGTGTTTCCTAGCACAATTGCCATCAGCGCACCGACCATTCCAATATAATTAACAAAACCCTTTGAGGCGGAAATCGGGTTAAGATTTGGCATAGGTGGCAGTTCAGCCTTCCCCAGTGACTGCAAAAAGCTGATAGAGCTATTGTAATTATCCATTGCGATTTTTACTTGATAAGATCCAAGTATGATCGATACAACGGTAAGTACCAGAAGCATGGCAAGAATGCTGAGAAATAATTTATTTCTAAAAGCGTCTCTTATTTCTTTCTTTCCAATTTCAATGATCATTTCTCATTACCTCCTTCCATGCCTTTTGAATTGAACCAGCGTAAAACCTGCAATCAGAATCAGGATTCCAATCATCCAGTAGCCAATATTTGAACTGGTTTTTACCGTCACAGGAACGCTAATCAGGCTACTTCCTATTTCATCGCTCACAGCAGTGAACTTGGCTGTAAAATTTCCTGCTATTTGTGAGTTTGGCACATCAATTTTCATCGTAGTTGTTCCTGTTTCTCCCGGCTTTAGGTTCATTATAGCCTCAGTCCCCTGGCTGGCAAACCATTTATATGGCAGCTCAGGTTTAATCTTTATGTTATTAAGATCCTGTGATCCGTTGTTCATTACTGAAAAGGTAAAGTCCGCAGACTTCCCGCTTAAAACGTTAATTTTATCCAGCATGCTTTTGACAGAAAGTGCATAATCTTTGTTAATTATGATGGAAAGATTAACAATATTTTCTTTCCCATCGTCTCGGACAGCTTTTACGGTCAGCTTATCCTCATTGACTGACGCATTCCCATTCAAGGTTATGTTCAAATCGACTTGATTACCTGTGCCTGCTGGAACTGTCATGCTTTTTACCGTAGCCACGTTCGTAGAAAAATACAGTTCATAACTGTTTGCAGAATCTCCTGCCGTCAAGGTATAACTATGTGGAGCTACATCAGCATTTTGTATAAACAGCGATAATGCTTTGTTTTCTCCAGATGACAAATTGCAACCGGTTGAAAATTCCGGCGCACTCACTTCTGCAGCAAACACTGTTGAAACGGAAGATACAAGCATAATTGCCAACAGGCTTAAAAGTAGTATAGATTTTTTAAAACTTTTCATAACACTTCCTCCTTTTGAGCAGCTTTATAGGAAAGAAGAAGCACTGCCAATCCAGGTATCAAAATTTCGATGATAGCTCCTATTTGCTTTAAAAGCACTTCTCCAAGACCGATGTTTGATGTTTCAGGAATCATCTGTAGCAAGTCCTTGCCAATGTTCTGGAACTGTGCAGCTGGCGAAAACAGCTCTGTCATCTTTGAAGCAACTGTATCAGATGAAACCTGTGTTACAGTTTGTGCTGTTGCATTTAACGCATAGGCAAAGGTCCTTTGACTCTCTGCAAGCTGAGGCAAAACAAAAGAAATTGTAAGCCATATGATCATCATCAACATGAAACCGAACGCGCTGTCATTTGTCTTAATCGAAACATACATTGTTGCTGCATAAAAACCCATCATATAGATAAACGCGATTAAAAAGAAGCTCAGCAGTCTTATAATCTCATTTATGCCAGGAGTCATACCTGACACGAGAACAAACAGCGCAAGATTAAAAATCAAAATGATACCAAGAAGAACGCCAATAACCATTCCCCCGCCCAGTAGTTTACCGGTTACGATCTGATCCCTATATACTGGTCTTGCAGCAATTAATTTCAAAGTACCATTGTTACGCTCTCCGCTGAAGGATTCAAACCCAAGAAAAATTGCCACAACCGCTCCAATCATGCTTACATAGCTTACGATGTTGCTTAAAACAGACAGTGGGTAAATCGCTGGCGGTGACGGCAAACTTGTTGCCCCCTGGCTTTTTAACAGATGTAAAATATCCTGATACGCCTGCAGTTCCGCATTTTTCGTGCTGGAGCCTATATAGACCGAAATAACTGACAACAGGACAAACAGCCCTATGATAATCAAGAATATATTATCCCGAAACGCCGTTTTCACTTCCTTTCGGGCTAGAGTCATGATGCCATTCATCTTTTTGCCCCCTCAATTTTAAAGTAGATCTCCTCAAGGGATTTTTCTTCTGGGAACTCCTTTTCGATATTTTTGATAGAATCGGCCAGCAGAAGCCTCCCCTTGCTGATAATGCCAATATCAGTGCACAACTTCGTCACTTCTGACAGAAGATGCGTATTCATAAAGATCGTAGTTCCCCGTTCCTGATTTAACAAAAGCAATATATCTCTTAACTCTTTCGTTCCCTGAGGGTCAAGACCGGAAGTCGGTTCATCCAGGAACAGGATTTTGGGGTTGTGTAAAATCGCCTGGGCTATGCCGATTCTTTGCCTCATACCTTTAGAATAAGTTTTCACCTTACGGTTTTTCCATTCGGTAAACTCAAGCAGCTTCAAGATATTCTCAATGCTTGCATCCACGTCCTTCACACCTGAAAGCTTGCCAAAAAATCTCAAATTCTCTACAGCAGTTAGATCTCCATACAAAGTCACATTTTCCGGAAGATATCCTATCAAATTTCTTACCTTTAAATTGTCTTTCACCACATCGTAACCACCGATGTTAGCGTTCCCTGATATGGGTAAAATCAATGTCGTCAGCATTGATATTGTTGTTGTCTTTCCGGCTCCATTATGACCAAGAAATCCAAATATTGAACCTTCCTTTACTTCTAAATTTAGGTTATCAACCGCTGTAAAATCCCCATATTTTTTCCCTAAATTTTCTGTCCTCAGCATTACTTCACCTCATTTCACTTTGAAATATTTTATAAACTATAACTATTAAACATCCGTATCATGAGCTTGCTATGAAATCAATCTGAAAATTTTCTCATTTTTAGAGACTCAAGATCTTTAATTATTTGTTTTCTGTATAAATAAAGTACTCCTATTGAAAGAACCGCACCTGCGCTTATTTCAGTTAATTGCATCGTATTGTAATGCCCTAATTGTGCACCCATATAGCTTGCCAGAAGCATCGCTGGAATTCTGGCAATAAAGTAAATTAAAAAGAAACTACTATATTTTAGAGGGGTAAGTCCTACTGCATAAACGAGTACGTCTTTAGGCACCCCCGGAATAAGGCAGAGAAAGAAAATGATCGTCATCCCTTTTTGGCTTTCGATTTTTTCTTTATACTCTAGTAACTTTTCTCTTTTTACCAGCAAACTAACGATTGGGAATCCAAATTTCCTGGAAATTAAAAACGCAATTACGGAACCTATCATTATTCCTGCAGTAGATAATAGGAAACCATAAAAGGTACCGTATATATACCCTCCTGCTAGTTGAATCGGTTCTCCAGGTATGAATGCGACAACAATTTGTAATATCTGGAGGCCAATAAAAATCAGCATTCCATAAACGCCTTTATTTTCTATATAACTTTTTATATACTCAGGATCTCTTATCAAGTTCATTGAGGTATCCCTAAGCATACACATGAGAACTGCAAATACTAGAGCAACAGCAAGAATCAGTCCTATACCTTTTAGTACATTTTTTTTTGAATTCATAAGTTTCTTTTTCATTTTTGCCTCATAAAATATTTGAAATTGATTCAATACTTATGAGACCATAATAAACAGTAAATCTTGCAAACAAATGAAATCAATCTGAGAGTTTTCTAATAATCATGGTTCAATAAACTGTCAACCACACAAATTAATACAAGAACCGCCAGTTCTAGGTTTCTTCCTCATTAACTGGCGGTTCTTGTTGATGAAAACAAATACTTTGATGGCAAAATACACTCAAAAACCATGGGGATATTTGTTGCTTTTTTAGCTCAAGTTATTTATTTTTCTCATTTCAATCATAATCAATTTATCCAGTCGCTGGCTAAGGTTAAGTACTTTTTTTATGGTTAATTTTATTCTATTATCAACGGTTATAATAGAAATCTTAATTCGTAATACTTCTATTTCTTTGTTCATTAGCGGCGTTTCTCCTTAAATAAATGGCTATTTTCCTGACTAGCTGGCTTTTTAACGAGTAAAGCTATGGCTAGGAATAGTACAATCGGTATAAACAGTGTAATTAGATTAACGCCGACAAATAGAAGCAGGAATGGCGTAGCTAGAAATAGTAAGCAGGCAGCCAAAAAGATTTTTTGTAGCCTTTTTTCCGCCTTCTTCCGTTTAATTTCAAAACATTTTCTGTCTATCTCATCATCAAGGGTAAATCTCTGCCAACGTCAAATGCTCCAGGTATTTCAGACGAATGGGGATAGCCTGTTCTTCAGGCAAGGTATCCAGCATTTGAAAACCTCCTGAATCTGCATTTGCTGTAAAACATCATCCTCAAGATGCATTTCCAATTGAATATTTTCTTCGTCAATACTCAAAACCATTAGTTTATTTCTTCTCAGATAGTCAATATAGAGGTTTTTGGCAATTGACATTACATAGGTTGAAAAGGAAGCAGAGCCATGAACATCATATTTTTCTATACCACGAATAAGCCTTAAAAAAGTATCTTGAGTAAGATCCTCACTGATTCGGTCATCCCCCGTCAGCTTTAGAAGAAACCTGGAAACATAAGAATAGTAGGCAGTAATCAAGCCTTGGAAAGCCTCTTTATCTCCATTCTGTGCACGGATAATTAATCTTGACTCATCCAAAGCTTCACCTCTTTTCTTTGTTCATCCTATTACACGCATAAAACCAAATAAAGTTGTATGGGTGTAATAACATTTATTATTTGCAAAGAATTAGTGCGCAGAGACTCACAAAACTCAACTACATCATAACAGAATAGCATTTTTATTTGAAAATGGCCTTAAAGAATTTAGTCAACTTCCCCATTATAGCTAAAAATAGAAGAGGCCCCTGATCAAACAGAGGTCCAACACTACAATAATATTTATGTGTAAAGAAACAGTCTGGGCAAAAACTATGTAAATAGCGGCTTTAGGCTATATTACAGGTTGTCTACTTAATGGAGCTAATATAGCTACCCAATAGATAATGATGCCGATGTCATCGTCTTTCCGACGGACTTCTCCTCTACATTTTTTTATGTTATCAACCTGTTATCCCATTTATTTATAACAAAGCCTTAAAGTCTTTAACCCCAGTAATATAAAAAACTCAATCCAATTTTAACAACGGATTGAGCTTATTGTTTTATTGGTGGAGACGAGGGGGATCGAACCCCTGACCTCCTGACTGCCAGTCAGGCGCGCTCCCAGCTGCGCTACGCCCCCAATGATTAAATTTATGATTAAGTCACATATAAGATTATATGTATTTAGGACAGGCTTGTCAATGTGAATTAGAGGAATATTGTGATACTGGTGTCCTATTTACACCGTATGCACTGGCAATAATGATGATAGAGCCGATAATTTGAGGTATTCCAAAGTCCTCGTGCAGGATAAAAACGCCGGCAAAGATTGTTACTACTGTAGTTATATTCGCAAATATCGCTGCTTTGGCAACATCTAGATTGGTTATGGCGTAATTCAACATTAAAAATGCAACTACAGAAGATATTCCCGCTAAATAAATAATTGATATCCAAAAGTCACTATTTAAGAGCGGAGCGATGAGTAGCCCTTGTAGATTATTACGGCATTGAATAAGGGCCATAGCCGAAAATACTACGCTCCCTAGTCCAAACATGACATACGTTCTTTCAAAAGCACTAAATTGCTTAGATGTTTTCCTGCTTAAGACGTTAAACATTGAAGTCGAGCAAACTGCCAGAAGGATAAGTGTAAATCCCAACCAACTAAAACTACCCATGCTCTGACCCCAGGTAGTGATAAAAACCCCAAAAACAGAGAAAATAGCACATATTACTTGGAATAGTCTTACTCTTTCTTGTAAAAATAAGAATCCAAAAAGAGCACTTATAATAGGAACCAAGGCCAGAATTGATCCGATAAACGAGGTTGCCAGAAGCTTAACACCATAAGTTTCACAGATAAAATATAAAACGGGCTGAAACAAACCTACAAGAAAAAGTACTTTTATTGTTTTCCCCTTTAATTCTAGTGTAAACCTTTTGGTTAACAGCAGGGCATTTAATATCAAAAAGGCTACAGTAAACCGCGTAGCCACCAGCATAAACGGGGTTGCAATATCCAAAGCACGCTTCGAAAATAAAAAGCTAAAGCCAAAGATAGCATAGCCCAAAAAAGCCATTAACAATGCTACATTTTCACTTTTTTTCATGTTCAATTATTTGCACTCCCAGTTAATCGCAACAATCAGATCACTTCATATTATCACGTAAATCATTTTTTCAGTTGCCTTTTCTAGCAACAAAGAACACTCTCTCGGTAGTTGGGCCCGGGCTCTTAACCTTTTGATCGCCATAGACTCCCAATACCTCGAAATCTTCAGCCTCAAGTAATTGCATAACTATATCAATTGGATAAAAACGCTGTTCATGAAACTCTTCAATTCTCCTATATAAGCCTTCTGAGGCCAAAGTGAAAATATCGAGCTTCATCCGACAAACGCTTCTTTTTTCATCAAAATTGTTTTGCCACGTATAAAATATATCCTCGTCCTCATAAGTAAAAGTATTATTACCTAATACTTCTTTGACCTTATAGTCGGAATGCATATCAAAGATAAAAAGGCCTTCCGATAAGAGGGCTTTATTGACATGACTAAAAACTTTCTTTATATCCTTTTCTTTGAGAATATAATTTACACTGTCAAAAGCACAGAGAACAAAACTAAACTGTTGCAAAACCGCAAGCTCCCGGATATCCTGGCAAATAAGCTGCGGACTGTATCCTGCCTGATAGAGCTTTTTATCCGCTTCGCTTAACATATCGGCGGAAATATCCACTCCAGTAACATTATATCCTCTTTTTAACAACTCCAGCGATATATTCCCTGTTCCACAGGCAAGATCCAGAATACTTCCTCCTGCCCATTTGTGCCGCTCTGCTAACTTTATATAAAAGTCTGTGTACTGCGTAAAATCAATATGTCTCATCAAACGATCATAAACTGCCGCTAATTCACGGTAGCTTTCCATGTCTACTCCATTATGGGGACTTGAGGCGCATCTCCCCAAATTCTTTCTAGATTATAGAATTCTCGTTCTTCTTGTTGAAAGATATGAACAATAATAAAAGCGAAATCCAATAAGATCCAACGTCCTTCAGCATATCCTTCTTTTCGTAGAAGTTTAACCCCTGCTTCTTCCAATTTTTTTTCAACATTTTCAGCAATAGCCTGTGTCTGAACACGCGAATTACCATTAGCCAAAATAAAATAGTCGGCAATCACCGTAAGTCCTTCTAAATGTAACACATTGATTCTACTACCCTTTTTCTCTGATATTGCTTCCGCAGCAAGCATAGCTAATTCCTGACTTGTCATTTCATTCCTCCAATATTACTAGTCTTTCCTGACATCTCAACGAGAAGCCAGTTTCTTGCTTTAACTGTAAGATAATGTATTAGAAATTTTCTCTCTAATACATATAGAATTGTAGAATCGAAAGCATAAAGGAGTCCCTGTAAGAGGTCCTCTTCACATATACTGCGCAATTCCGCTACTCCTTTATATTTACGACCAGGTTCAAGCAAATCAGCCAAATAGATAACAATTTCAAATGGAGACATGGAAACGCGGCCTGTGGTATGAAACCTTATAGCCTGCAAGATTTCTTCGTCTTGGATATTTAGCTCATTGCTGCACAACCAAGCCCCGACAGGTCCATGCAGAAGATCTGGCTGCCTTTCTTCTGCAACACAAGTTAATAAGTTATTCTCTTTGGCAAGCATAAGCAGTTGTTCATGTGGCAGTTCTTTTGCATAATCATGTAAAAGAGCTGTAAGATAGACTTTATCAAGGTCTAGACCTTTCCCTTCGGCTATTTCAAGTGCTGTATCCGCGACGCGCAAGGAATGGCCCAACCGTGTTGGAGAGAGTCTTTCTTTAATTATATCAATATAATAATTATACTTCATTTGCAGTCAACTCCCATATAAAAACCCCCTGATGCTAGGGGGCACAGTAGGATCTATTGCTGCTGTTCTCGCACCTTGGCTTCATTGACAGTAAGTATACGCCCATTAAACTCTTTGCCGTCAACAGCTGCAAGCATGTTCTCTACATCCTCGTCGGCCACTTCTACAAAACCAAAACCCCGGGATCTATTAGTTTCCTTATCTTTAATAATCCTGCTGCTAATTACTTGCCCATGAGAACTAAAAAGATCAGCAAGATCCTGCGGATCTGTAGCCCAGGGTAGATTGCCTACATACAATGTTCTTGACAATTGTTTCACCTCGCTCACCCAATCATAAATCTAAGTTTATTATGTGTTAAAGTAATTATAATATACTCTTTTTAGTGAGCGTCTGAGACAATGCCTGTTGTTAATCTAGGGTAGATACAAGTTATTCTTATGAATAAAATTTTCTACAGATTCAGGCAACAAATACTTTATGGAGCGATTCTTCTTCATTCTAATGCGAATATCTGTCGAAGAGATAGCCATTGCCGGTACTTCCAGTGCAATTATTTTCTTTAAAAATTGATTGTCTAGTTCCTTAGTTAACCTGCTCTTTAATTCATTCAAATCATAGCCAGGTCTAGTAGCTGCAATAAAAGTGACGACATCCAGCAGTTCATTGACGTTTTTCCAGGTAACTATTTCAAGGATAGCATCGGCTCCTGTAATAAAAAACAACTCGCCACCAGGTTGCATTTTATTCTTCATATATCTTACCGTATCTATCGTGAAGGATTCTCCAGGGCGATCTATCTCTGTACGTGATACCTCAAAATATGGATTGGCCGCTGTCGCGAGAAATGTCATTAAATATCTAAATTCCTTAGAGCTTATTGTCTTCATTTTTTTATGTGGGGGTTGACCCGACGGTACAAAAATGACTTTTTCTAAATTAAACTCCGAACGAGCTGCTTCGGCCGTGACTAAATGGCCCAAATGAATAGGATCAAATGTGCCACCCATAATGCCGACTCTTTTAGATCTCTGTAGATGTAAGTCCTCGTAAAAATCCATGAGCAACTCCCATTTTCGCTCGAAAGCTAACCACCTTATTTGTCTTTTAGTATAACATTTTGTAATATTAACAAACAAGATCTTTTTAAAAAGAGCATACCTTATAACAAAAGCATACACTAAAGCACCAAAGAAAAGAGGTGTATGAGCTAATGTTTCAATATAAAATCAGAAAATTCATCTGGCGGTTAAAATCTATTCTGTATTGGCAAACTCCACAAAGACGCCTGTTATACAAGTTGAAAAACATCAAAAGAAGCTTTCGCTAGTAAGGGACTTACTCCCTTCTCACTTACTACTTTCGACTTTGCCCATTTCCATAAATAATATATTTTACCGTAGTTAGTTCCTTTAGACCCATAGGTCCTCGGGCATGTAATTTTTGAGTGCTTATCCCTATTTCAGCACCGAAGCCGAACTGAAATCCGTCCGTGAAGCGAGTAGATGCATTCACATAAACAGCTGCAGCATCAACTCCCTGTAAAAATTGCCTAGCGTTAGTATAATTTTCAGTGATTATAGCCTCGGAATGCTTTGTTCCATATTTATGAATATGCGCCATGGCCTCTTCAAGTGAATCCACTACTTTTACCGACAGGATCAGATCAAGAAACTCTGTCGCATAGTCTTCTTCCGTAGCCTGTTTAGCCTCGCATAACAGCTCTCTAGTTCTCGAACATCCCCGTAGCTCTACTCCCAATTCACGAAATCTTTTCCCGACACTTGGCAAGAACTCTTGGGCGACAGCTTCATGAACTAAGAGCGATTCTGCGGCATTGCAGACTGCCGGGCGCTGAGTTTTTGCATTTACTATGATTTCTTCAGCATCGTCCAATTTGGCCCAACTGTCAACGTAAACATGACAGTTCCCTATTCCTGTTTCTATAACGGGAACAGTGGCATTCGTTACAACTGATTGAATCAGTCCGGCGCCACCTCTTGGAATTAATACATCCAAATATTGGTTCAGCTTCATCATTTCCAGAGCAATCTCACGTCCCGAAGTTTCTATTAACTGGATAGATCCTCCAGGGGCACCTGCTGACTCCGCAGCTTTGGCAATAATATTTGTAATAGCACAGTTTGATCTAAGAGCATCTGAACTTCCCCTTAGAATGACGGCATTACCTGTTTTCAAGCACAACCCCGCTGCATCAACCGTAACATTAGGACGAGCCTCGTATATTATTCCAATAACACCAAGTGGAACCCTCATCTTTCCTATTTCAATATCCTGTGCGCCTTTCCACATACTTTCGATTTCGCCAACAGGATCTGAAATGGATACGAGCGTCCTTAAACCTTGAGCCATATCTTTGATTCTTGCAGAACTTAACATGAGGCGATCTAATAAAGATTTGTTCATCCCTCTTACTCGACCTGCCTCCATATCTTGCATGTTTGCTTCAAGTATTTTTTCTTCGTTATCTTCTAGTGCATCCGCCATAGCTAAGAGCGCATTATTCTTTACTTCTGTCGCAACTGTGGTGAGCTTATAGCTAGCCTCTCTAGCTCTCTCACCTTTTACTCGTAGTTCTTCATGCATTGTTCTTCACCTCTCCCCAATAAATATTTTATCTTTTTATATCACTCATACTATAAGACTGAGGTTGTCGCGATGGATCACTTCATCTTCTTCTTTATATCCAAGTACATTGCTAATTTCTTTGCACTGCAGCCCTTTAATCCTTCTAAGTTCATCTGAACTGTAGTTGACTATTCCCCGAGCTATCACACCGCAATCCCGCATTACACATACAACGTCGCCACGCTGGAATTCACCTTCTATCCTGGTTATGCCACTAGGTAAAAGACTCTTACCTTTCTCCACGATAGCAATTATCGCCCCCGCATCAAGCCATATTGAACCTTGAACTCTTGAAGCATAAGCAATCCAGCCTTTTCGGGTATTAATTTTATGATCACGCGGTAAAAATAGCGTTCCAGGGTTCTTTCCTTCTACTATCTCTTGTAAAGCTCTGTTTGAAGAACCATTAGCTACAATCATTGGTATCCCACAATTGGTAGCTATTCTGGCTGCTTTAATTTTAGTAGCCATACCTCCACTAGCCATTTTAGTTCCAGCTTCTCCGGCTAACCGTTCGATTTCTTCGGTTATTTCTTCAACTACCGGAATAAGGCAGGCCGAAGAATCCTTCCGCGGATCTGCCGTGTAGAGTCCATCTATATCAGACAATATTATCAACAAATCTGCATCAATTAGGCCTGCAACAAGAGCCGATAGAGTATCATTTTCACCAAATTTTATTTCTTCTACAACCACGGTATCATTTTCATTTATTATAGGTATAGCACCCATTCTGAGCAAGGACAATAAGGTGTTTCGTGCATTGAGATACCTCTCACGATGAGCAATATCATCTTTTGTTAAAAGCACTTGAGCCACTAGTTCTCCTTGTTCACCAAATATTGTTTCATATGTATGCATAAGAATGCCTTGGCCGATTGCTGCCAACGCCTGTTTCTCCGGCATCGTCTTAGGTCTTTCGGTAAGCCCCATTCTTCCCATACCAGCTCCAATAGCCCCAGAACTCACTAAGATAACTTCCAAGTTCCGTTTCTTCAGTTCGGCAATCTCTTGTACGAGTTGTTCTAATTGAAACAAATTAAGCTTACCGGTTGTATGTGTTAAGGTACTTGTACCTACCTTAATAACCAACCGGTGAGCTTTAGTAAGAAATTCATTAACTTTAGTTGCCATATTTACCACCTTGATTACAAGTATATCTCAGCTGGGAAGTTCGAGGACAGGCTTTGTAATGGATCTGCGGTAGAACAAGAGGTTGCGGCCAATAGCCTGAACCATCTCTGCCCGTGCTGCTTCGGCCATTTCCGAACCTATATCCTTTGGTTTAACCGGTGAATTGGCAATAACACGAACCTTTACCAACTCCCGAGCTTCTAGGGCTTCATCCAACTGTTGTATGACAGGATTGATCAACCCTGCTTTACCAATGTGAATGATTGGTTCCAGACCAGTCCCCATAGCCCGAAGAAATCTTCGTTGTTTACCAGTAAGCATCCTTTTATTTCCGGTATTTTCAGCATCCCCATTATACTTCAATACTGTACCTATAATACCGGTTACACCTCCTTAAGCTGTTGTAACGCTATTATAACAGTAATTCATTCTTCCTACCAGCACTTCTTCTTAATTGATATTTTCCTTTTAATAGTCTAATAAGATTGCTGAGGAATAATTAGCCAACACAATAAATATAGAATTATCCCGGAACATACTCCTGCTATCTTTTTACCAGAAGTTGAACGATATAACTTTTTCTCTGACATTTTTTTAATACCTCCTTATGTTTATGTAAGCTGTTATTTTTTAATTTTTTCTGATTGAATTTCTTTAAAACAATTATATCATTTGAGAAAATATTATATCAATAAAATAAGAATTGAAGACGAAATAATGTCAAATCCGGAGATAATGTTATGCTTTTGTTATATTTAGCTCTTATTATCAGGAAATTTGTTTGATTTTCACGCAATATAGGTTTTTCTTTTATTATTACTGTATGCTATAATTTCCAAGACATGGTGTAAATTCTATACAAATTTGTAGGAACATATTACCTTGCTTAATAGTCTATATATATTAAACGCCTGTTTATATAGCAAATTTAACCTCTAGGAGGAAAAACTGTGGATTTTAATGGGACCTCTTTATTACCGCTTGACTTAATCATGCTTCCAGCTCAAATAATTCTTTCCTTAACAGCTATATATTTTTTTATCTTAGGCATGGCCGGATTAGTACATTTCCGCATACCTAAAGCTTTTGAACCCCATAAAAGATTTGCTGTTATTGTACCTGCTCATAATGAAGAAACAGTAATCGGCCAACTAATTGACAATCTTATGGATCTTTCCTATCCAAAGGAGCTCTATGATGTATTTGTTATAGCTGATAACTCTTCGGATGCTACGGCAAAAAAAGCGAGAGAACATGGGGCTATTGTCTATGAAAGATTTGATGATATTCAAAAGGGAAAAGGGTTTGCTCTGGAATGGATGTTCAATAACCTTTATAACATGTCCATTGATTATGACGCTGTAGTAATATTTGACGCGGATAATTTAGTCGATCCCAAATTCTTGCAACATATGAATAATCGTATATGTGGTGGAGCAAAAATTGTTCAAGGATATATCGATGCTAAAAACCCTTCAGACACTTGGGTTACTGCTTCTTTTGCGATGGCCTTCTGGGTGGCCAATCGTATGTTGCAGTTGGCCAGATATAATCTAGGTCTTTCTAATTATCTAGGTGGTACAGGCATGGCCATTTCTCTCGATGTACTAAAAGAAATCGGCTGGGGTGCAACCTCTCTGACAGAGGATCTCGAATTCAGTATAAAGGCTTTACTTCATGGCTATAAGACAACCTGGGCTCACGAAGCTATTGTCTATGATGAAAAGCCTCTAACCTTCAAACAAGCCTGGCACCAAAGAAGAAGATGGGCTCTTGGACATGTCGAGGTCTTTAGAACATATTGTTGGATATACTTAAAGCAAACCTGGATTAAAAAGGATCTTGCTTTGTTTGACGGCGTTATCATGATCATACAGCCCTTGTTGGCCGTAGGTATGGGGTTTTTCTCAATTCTAGGTTTAATAAATCTAAAGTTCCCAATATATACCCCTATCTTCCAACAAATTTGGCCACCGCTTCTATGGGCACTGGTAAGCTCACTGCAATTACTGTATCCCTTCTTAGTCATCTGGATTGACAAGTTACCTAAACGGGTAATAAAGTGGACTTTTATACATTACCTTATCTTTGTATACAGCTGGATACCCATAATAACTATCAGTCTTTTTGCTAAAACCAGGGTATCTTGGTCGCACACTGTACATACGAGAAACATTAATTACGCAGATATTATACGGGAAAGATAAACTATAAATAGGTTACATACAATTTAACAAACTTTTAAAAAAATACCGCCCTAACCAAGGCGGTATTTTTTTCACTACTGCTATAGCATTATGGATTGTCAACACTAAATTAGACAACTTTTTTAAGGTTATGTAATTTATACTCTTTAGGACTCAAATAACCTAAGGTT
>PHAD01000004.1 GCA_002841595.1 Firmicutes bacterium HGW-Firmicutes-12 | reverse complement strand
TAAAGATTAAATCAACGAATGAGAATATTGTTCTACAGAATTCACTCAGTATAAATAATACTCCCTATCTATCTGCTATGATAAATAGTAAAAATCTATATATAAACAAAAACCTCGAAGAGGGTTCACCCTTGATGGCCGCCCCCATTGTGCATAACACCAGAATAATTGGGATGATAGCAATATATGAGATGGATTTCTCGCATTTAACTGTGTATTATCAAAATTTATTTAGTATTACTACTTTGCTGATTTCTGATGCTCTTTCTAATGCTTATGTGTTCGAAGAGTCGATGCTGGAAAAGAAATATATCAAAGGGACAAGGGTCCTTATTTTTGAAGCATTTCTAGAGTATCTTTTTGAACTAAAGAAGAGAAATCAAAAGTACGGCATAAAAAATACACTCTTGAAATCTGTTGATAAGATCCAAGATGCAAGTGAAGTATTTGAACAGATTAAAACGCTGGTTAGGTATGAAGACTATATGGGACTAGGGGATGACCAACATCTCTATATTCTCTTAACTAATACAGACAGTTTTACTGGAGATATGGTAATCAATAGGTTGAAACAAAAAGGTCGGACATTTATTAAAGTTGCTGGTGAATGATATGGTGAAAATAATCTTATTTATGACTTATGTTTTGTTAGTACTGTTATTTCCTATTTATTCAATAAAGGACAAAAAACCGGAGCGCGCTTTTTGTGAATTTATCATTGCATTATTTCTTCCTTTTATAGGTTTTTTCTATTTACTTTTATTCAAAACACAATGGACTAATGAAAATGCGTTAATGCAACTAGATGAAAGACAAGCCGATGATAATTCGGTCATTATGGAAAGAATGGATAAGGAAATAAATGTACTGCCTTTCCATGAAATTCTTTCATTAGAAGATAGAATGACGAAAAGAAGATTAATGATAGAAATGATGTTCAAAAAAGCAGACCAAGGTTATCAGAATATGTCTGATACCTTGCGGGATAAAGATCCAGAAGTTGCCCATTATGGGGCAACCGCACTGCAGAGTAAAAAACGTAAAATTGAAATGGAAATTTATGAAAAAGAAGGACTCGTTAAGAGCAATCTCCGAAATCGAGAGTATCTCAAAGCATATATACAAGTGCTGAATGAGTACTTAGGCTTTGAAAATGAAAAGGAATTCATACTAAAAACAGTTAAGGATAACTATAACAATGCTCTTGAGATTATGCTGTCATATCCAATGCCAGAGAAACACTATTTTATTGAAAAAATAAATTTAGATTTGTCATTGCACGAATATCAACGGGCAGAAGAATGCTGTTTGGAATTTCAGACATGTTACCCAGAAGAAGAGGAACCGTATATACATTTTCTGAAGCTGTATTATAATACGAAAAACGCAGGTAAGTTTTATGATAAAATGACTGAGTTAAAAAACTCTACTGTGGAATTTTCAGCTACCACACTGGATATAGTAAGGTTTTGGGATGGTGGTAACAATGTTTAAGCATTCTATATTAGCAATTTTATTATTTGTTTTAGTACTAGGAGTATTCTTTCAATTTAATATGGCTGACGGTTATACGATATTTGTTAAAAATACGAATGAATTAAGTACAGGGAAAATGCATAAAACCAGTGATGTCCCAGTATCTTCGATGCCAGAAATTGAATTGTATCATATCATCTATGATCCGCAGAGTGAAAGCAGTATAGAGCTATTAAATAATATATCAAAAACCCTAGAGTACATGAAAAAGAAGGTAAAGGTATTATCAAACCAGGAATTTGTCAATGATCAAAGTACTGCTAATAATCTAGTCCTAACTTTAGATAGTATAGAAAACGAGGATATGTTGGAAGAACTCCTTGAACAGGTAAAGCAGGGTGCTTTTCTATATATAATGTCTCGACCTGATATTAATTCAGTCTTAGAAAAACATTTAAATGCTATGGGTATAAGCAGTTGTAGTGAATATATTGATAACAGTGGAATGAAGTTCTTATCCAATATATTTATTCAAGGAAAAGGGCTGATATTTGATGAAGAATGGTTAGCGACATCATCCCTAAATGTTAAGCTTAATCAAGATGTAAAAGTGCACTTAACCTCAAATAACGACAATCCCTTGCTTTGGGAAACAAAATATGGGTTGGGAAGAATAATCTTTTATAATGGTACTGATCTGACTGAGAAAGTTAACAGGGGCTTAATTACTGGGGTGCTAGGGGTAGGCAAAGAGACTTATTTATATCCTATTGCAAATTTTAAAAGTTTAAATATTGATGATTTTCCTGCACCTATATCATCGATAGCCTCACCGGATTTTCTAGCTGAATACAATATGAGTTTGCCACAATTCTATCGGCAGATATGGTGGCCTGATCTATTGAAAGCAGCAAATATTAATAATTTCATATTTACTACAGCATATATAGTTACGTACAACAACCAGGTTAACTCCCCGTATAGTATGGATGATCCAAGTTTTAAAGAGTATATGAAAATCTTCGGGAGGGAAATATTAAAAAGTGGCGGAGAGATTGGTATTCATGGCTATAACCACCAACCTCTTACTGTGGATAATCTTTCTACAGATTTGAATTATCGGCCTTGGGTTAGTGAAGATGCCATAACCCAGGCTTTGCGTTTTACGGAGGAGTGCGCGAAAAAGGCATATCCAAATTATAGTTTTCGTGTATATATCCCTCCGTCCAATATCATATCTCCAGAAGGTCGGCGCGCCCTATTACAAGCGGTGCCAGATATAAAAATTATTGCTTCGGTATATCTTCCTGAGGCAGATACGGATTCTTACGTACAGGAGTTTGAACTAAGTAGTGATGGAGTATGGGAAATACCACGAGTTGCCAGTGGCTTTTTAAAGGATCGCTACAATGACTGGAGCGTATTCAATGCCATAAACTCAGTGGGTATTTATACTCACTTCATACATCCTGACGATATAATGGATGACCAAAGAAGCGAGGGTAAAACTTGGTCATTACTTTATGATGAATTCACAACTGTTTTAGAAGACTTTTATCAAAGATATCCCTGGTTGAGAAGTGGTGCTATGTCATCAGGAATACAGTATCTCGAAGACTATTTATTAAGTGAATATGCCTATGAAGAAGATAAAGATAGTATCCACATGAGAGTAAGTGGTTTTAAAGAACATGTCTTTTTCATCCTAAAAACAAATAGAAAGATAACAAAAACAAAGGGTTGCGAGTTTCGGCTCATAGATGATAATTCTTATCTTCTACAAGTAAACGATACGGATGTACGTATTGAATATGAAAGTAGTGATACCTAATGAAAGTGTGCATGATAATTGAAGGTAGTTATCCGTACGTTGTGGGTGGAGTTTCTAGTTGGGTAAACACGATCATCTCTAATATGCCGGATCAAGAATTTATTATTTATTCCATAGGAGCCCAGGAGAAAGAGAAAGGGAATTATAAGTATAAGCTACCTCCAAATGTGACAAAGATTGAGGAGGTTTTCTTAGATAGCATCTTAAATGTTTCCGGAAAGTATGGGAAGAAATATAAGCTTCCACAAGCAGATATAGATAATCTCTCTAAGTTGATCTCTGGTGGTAAGATTAACTGGGACCAATTCTTTTTATTGTTTCGTACAAAGAAGATTGATAATGTTGTAAATTTTTTTCTAAGCTTTGACTTTTTTAGGACTATACAAAAGGCATATGGGGTAGAGCATGCAACGACACCCTTTACCGAATATTTTTGGACAGTACGTGCTGTGCTGCTACCGTTGTTTCATATTGTCAAACATGATATTCCTGAGGCCGACGTGTATCATAGTGTCTCCACAGGTTATGCTGGGATAATAGGGAGCATGGCCTCAATTGTCTATAAAAAGCCTTTTCTTTTAACAGAACACGGGATATATTTTCGTGAAAGAGAAGAGGATATAATTAAGCTGGACTGGATTAAAGGATATTTTAAAAGAATATGGATACAATTTTTTTATAATGCAACGCAGCTCACTTATGATAGAGCCGATAAAGTAATTACTCTTTTTGAAAAGAATCGGAAGCTGCAGGTGGATTACGGATGTGACCCAAAGAAAATTGAAATTATACCTAATGGGATTAGTATAAAAAATTTCAAGGATATAGCTAGAAAAGACGAAAAAGATAATTCTATAAATATTGGGGCATTGATCAGGGTTGTGCCGATAAAAGATGTCATGACATTGATCCATAGTTTTGCCGTAGTAAAAGATGAGATTCCCGAAGCTAAGCTATATATTATGGGACCGATCGATGAAGATGAGGAATATTATGAACAATGTAAAAAACTAGTTCAAAGATTAGGCAGGAAAGATGTTTTCTTCACAGGAACAATTAAAACGCTTGATTACGTTGGTAAAATGGATATTTTAGCCTTAAGCAGTATTAGTGAAAGTAATCCAATAGCTGTTTTAGAAGGCATGGCATGTGCTATCCCCTATGTCTGTACAGATGTAGGGAACTGTCGAGATCTAATGTATGGTACTGATGATGGAGCAGGGGATACTTACGGATATGCTGGTATAATCGTTCCGGTTATGGATTATAAAGGCTTTGCCAAGGCGTTGATAAAATTGATAAAGGATGAAGGATTACGTAAAAAGCTTGGGCAAAACGGTTTTAATCGTTTGTCAAACTTGTATATACAAGAGCAGGTCATCGAGAAATATAAAGACATTTATGCATCCTTATATCAAGAATCTAAAGGTAGATAAAAGTAAAAAACTAACCCGTAGCTTAATTAAATTGAATTTTCGAGAAAGGGGGAGTGACGATGGCGGGAATAGGTTTTGAATTAAAGAAAATATTTAAAAAAACTGGGGTTATGAGCATTGTTAAGGGTTGTCTTTTTTCAGCCGTCATAACAGTTGGACCGTTTGTGACTGTCATGGTAATGCTTGTTTTAGTTCAGTTATTTTTAAAAGTACTAGATCAACCTTATTATATAAGACAGTTATTTCTTATAATCACTGTCTACTCATTTATATTCTCGCAAATTTTTACAAGTGGCTTTTGTATGGTTATTACGCGTTTCATTGCCGATAAGGTCTTTGAGAACGCCTATGAAGATATCGTACCCTCCCTTTATGGAATATTATCAATTGTACTATTGCTTGGTTCACTTCTTCCTATTATATTTTTATGGAATGCACCTTTGGAAATGGAGATAAAGATTGCAGCATATGTTTTATTTATGCAATTAATGATTATGTGGCTTTTACAGGCCTATCTTTCGGCATTACAAGATTATATGAGTATTGTTTACTCCTTCCTAGTGGGTTTTGTTATAGTAGTAGCTAGTAGCTATGTCTTATTAGCAAACATATATATTCATATCATTATTGGCTTACTGCTAATTATGAATTTGGGAATACTTTTCATAAATGCTTTTCTGATGCTAAATATCCAAAAGCGTTTCAATACTTCAAGTCATCGTTACTTTCTTTTTCTTATGACTTTTGAGAAGCATTACGATCTTTTCTTTATAAGCTTTTTTTATACTGCCGCATTATTTATCCATAATTTCATTATCTGGTCAGGACCACTCGGAGATTATGTTGCCGGGGTGTTCGTATATGCTCCGCTGTACGATGTCCCAAACTTTTATGCATTCCTAATTATCATCCCATCCATAATTTATTTTGTGGTATTTGTGGAAGTAAGTTTCTATGATAGGTATAAAGAATATATCTCAAAGATTGTCTACAAAGGTAACTTGAATGAAATAAACAGCACAAGACAACATATGCTTGAAGGACTCAACTCAGAGATGAGTAACCTAATAGAACTTAACTTTGTCTTTTGTATATTATTTATTATTGTTGGTAATTTTATATTGCCTAAACTCAGTCTATCAATGTTTTCGATAAATATTTTCAATTTATTAGTATTGGCGGCCTTTAACACTTCCATCATACAAGTACTTATGATTATTATGCTTTACTTTGAAGAGAGAAGGAGCGCCCTAATTCTTACGGCAACATTTTTTTTCACGAATGTAATCTTTACATATTTCACTATACTTATGGGGGAGTCTTATTATGGCTTTGGATTTTTCATGGCCTCCTTTATTACGCTACTTTTAGGATTATCACAAACCAGGTATTATCTAGGTAATTTAGATTATTTTATTTTTAATAAACAGCCACTATTTCAAGTGAAAAAGAAAGGTCTAATCACCACATTTGTCGAAAAAAGATATGAGTTATTAGAGTAACATATTATTTAAAGGAGGTAATTTGTGTGGCTTATATTATTTACGCTGATAGGGCTATCGATTTAAAGGGCAATAATTTAAATCCCGAAAATCTAAAAACAAAATTCAAGACGGCTATTCAAATCAATCAGGTTCTTGAAACGAGGGATTATAAAACGGCTTATATGTTTATTGATCCTTTAACAGATAGTTTTGAAGCGGCCAATCATTTCTATTTTAACGTATTGGAATGTACTGACATTTCAATGTTGAATATTTATAGAAGCGGGTGTGGACCGATACAAGCACTATCGGATGCTAAGATGTTGATCGAGAATAAGATAGTTGATGCGGTCTTTGTATTTGGACATGAACCGCTTGCGTCAATTAAATTAAACCAGGGGAAAGAATTTATTACTAACGCGATGAGTATTTTTGGAGATATTACAATACCGGCAGCTTATAATGAATTAGCCCATGAGTTATTGAAGGAATTGGACATATCAAAAGAGCAGTTCTTATCTGCTGCGACCTTATTATATGAGAATTATAATAAGGCTTATATGAAAGATAGTATTGAATCAGATGCTGTTAACAAAGCAGTAGATAGAAGTAGCTTATTAGAGAAAATGAATGCAGATTTGTTTACGTTAACCGACTGTGCCAACCCTTATGTTGATTTTACAGGTGGTATGATTATTACAAATAAGGAAATAGCCGATTATTTAGAAATCCCGGCTCAAAATCAAATTGAGATTAAAGGTGCAAAATACAATATAGTAGCTGATGGACCGCATAATATCGACGCCATTGTAGGCAAACAAAAAGATATCTTTCCTCATTTAGGGAAAGCCTTCCGAAATGCCTGCTCGCAGGGTCAGGTGGATTTTGTTAAAGAATTTAAAGAAGGAAATGCTTTAATGGAAGTATACACGTGCTATCCTCCGATTCCTTTGGCTTTTCTGATCACAACTAAAATGATTGAGGGTATTGAACAGCTTGCAGATTTTTTGCATAACCATGAGATCACCATTACCGGTGGTCTGAATTTAGCACGTGCCCCGTGGAATAATCCCGCCTTTAATTCTCTAATCGCCTTATGTGAGAAATTACCACAAACCGAGAAAGAATATGGTTTAGTTCATGGAAATGGTGGACTGGGTGGCTTACAAGGAGTAGCAATTTTGCAAAAGGCATATAAATAACTTGTTCGTATTTGAGAGGAGTGGTTTATGTGCTGACGGCTGGAGCTTTAAACGGCGTAAGAGTATTAGACTTAACAAGGGTATTAGCAGGACCCTATTGTACTATGTTAATGGCTGACATGGGTGCAGAGGTAATCAAAATTGAAGTACCCGGTACTGGAGATGACAGTAGGCAATTCGGACCTTTTGTGAATAAAGAGAGCTCGTATTATATGAATTTAAACAGGAATAAAAAAGGAGTAACCCTGAATCTAAAAGCTGAGGAAGGTAAACGGATATTCGTTGAGTTAGTAAAAACAGCAGATGTCGTAGTTGAGAATTATCGGCCCGGAACTATGGAAAAATTAGGATTTGGCTATGAGGATTTAAAGAAGATAAACTCTGGGATCGTATATGGTTGTGTTTCAGGCTTTGGGCACTATGGGCCATATAAAGATAGGGCTGGTTATGACATCATTGGGCAGGCTATGGGAGGTCTAATGAGTACCACTGGATGGCCTGATGGTGAACCAACACGGACAGGGACTGCCATGGCAGATGTACTGGCAGGGTTGTCGCTATCGATTGGTATATTAGCAGCATTAAAATACAAAGATAAGACTGGGATGGGGCAAAAAGTCGATGTATCCTTAGTTGATTCCGTAGTCTCAAGCTTAGAGATCATTAACCAGATATATCTAACAGAAGGTCGCATTCCTCAAAAAATTGGTAATCGTTATGAAGCGGTATATCCCTATGACTCTTTTAGAGTTAAGGATGGCAGTATCGTTATTGGATGTGGTAATGACAAGCTATGGCAGCTGCTCTGTAATCTAATGGATACGCCGGAGCTAGTTCATGATGAGAGATATGATAAAAATCCGAAAAGGGTAAAAAATCATGCAGAAGTTAAGAAAATTGTAGAAGTATGGACAATAGAACAAACCATCGATGATGCTGTGGAAAAGTTGCTGAAGGCTGGGATACCGGCGGCCCCTATTAATACGATAGATCGATTGGTAAACGATCCCCATATTGCCGGGGCCAGAGAGATGTTTGTTGAGGTAGAACATCCTGTGGCCGGTAAATTAAAGATTACCGGTTCACACCTTAAGTTTAGTGATACCAAAACATCTGTTAGGACCCCATCACCTGTTCTTGGGCAGGATAATAAGGAAGTGTATGGCCGGTTAGTGGGTTTATCCGATGAAGACATAGAAATACTGCAAAAAGATGGCACGATATAGGAGTGTTCTTTATGAGATATCCTCAATCAGTACAAATAGTCGAAGTTGGACCTAGGGATGGTTTTCAGAATATTAATGAATGGATACCTACAGATGTAAAACTAAGGATTATAGAAGGGCTGGTTAGGGCTAATTTACAGCATATAGAAGTGACTTCCTTTGTCCATCCAAAAGCCATACCACAAATGAAGGATGCACAAGAAATAATTCAAAAGGTATTGAAAGAGTATCCTACTACAGAATTTGTTGCTTTGGTTCCTAATATGTATGGAGCTAGAGCGGCTTGGAATTGTGGAGTTAAAAAGATAACTTATGTTATATCTGCTAGTGATGAACATAATAAAGCTAATGTTAATCGTACTATCCCTGAATCTTTTGTTGAACTAACGCAGATCATCGAGGAGCTTCCTGAAATAAAAGTCAAGTTGTCTATTGCGACAGCGTTTGGTTGTCCCTATAAAGGTAAGGTAGCAGTAGAAGATGTCAACAAGATGATAAATGCCGCCCTCGGATTGGGAATTAATGATATATGCTTATGCGATACAATAGGTATAGCGAACCCACTTCAAATGCAACACGTTATAGAAGCAATTAAAAAAGAGCATAACAAAATTGAACTGGGACTACACCTTCATGATACACGAGGTTTGGGAGTGGCAAACACTATTGTCGCCATGCAAAGCGGTATAACAAAATTTGAAACAGCTATAGGTGGCCTTGGCGGGTGTCCCTTTGCTCCCGGTGCAGCAGGCAATACTTCATCAGAAGATTTAATAAATATGCTCGAAAGCATGGGTATATATACAGGAATTGATTTACCGCTGTTATTGGATGTAGTAGGGATTGTTAAAGATAAAATAAAGCCGGACTTAACCAGTCGAATGATACATGTTGGAAAACAAAAAGATTAGTCCATAGACTAATCTTTTTTGTAATACATAACAAGTAAAATTCTAAAGTATAGTAAGTAAAATGCTAAGTGTAACAAGACTTAATATGGTACTGATTAAAGTGATGGATGAAACTAGTTGAGGGTCACAGTCAAATTCAATAGAATACATTACCATAATAGCGGCTGAAGGCATGGCTCCTAGGACAATCATGACTTTTGCCAGTAAAGGCTCAACAGGTAATATTAAAGTAATAACATAAGCTATAGCTGGCGAGATAAGTAGTCTAGTAACTGTTCCTAAGGATACAATACCCCATTGAATATTAAGAAGCTTAATTTCAGCAAGCTGCATACCCAGAACCAACATAACAAGGGGTATGGATGCATCAGCCACCATACTGATAGCATTATAGATGTTCTCCGGCAATGGAAGATTCAAATACTGCCAGATTAAACCCACGTACACAGCATGTATAATGGGCATTCTAAGTACTGAGTATATGGCTTTTTTGACACTGAAGTTTCCTTTGGCTATGTAATACAAACCAAGGGTACTCATGATAATTGTGTGCAAGATCATGATGGCCACCGAATATTGAAAAGCCAAGGCACCGTACGCAAATAGCATGAGCGGTGCTCCATAATTACCGTTATTCATAAATGCTGTTGATGAGATTAAAGCACTTGTTTTAGAATTACTGTAGTTTCGATAATACGCTACAATTTTTATGAAGGCAATTATCGTCACTGAAAGCAAAATGGAATAGATTAAAATGTTTAGGTACATAGCATCTATTTTGACAGTATAAAAAGTTCGAAAAACTAAAGGCGGTGTCATAAGATACAAGGCTGCTGTAGAAATGGACTTAATATGTAGCTTGAATATTCTCTGTCCAATGTAGCCGGTTGAGAAAATTAGTAAGACAGGTAATACGACCTGAAAAAGCATAGACATGCATACAATCCTTTCTTTTTCTTTTTAAAGTAAAGTAGTACTATTTCGGTAAATCCTCGAAGAATTCCTTCTAGCTGACACAAAAAGTTACTTTAATAATCTAGGAAAAACAAATATACTAATATATGGATAGAATTAATGAATAGACTAGTGGGTATTTGCGTATCAGAATAGAGCCATAGAACCAAACAAATAGGGGTTAATGATGTATCTAAAAAAAGGAGGAGCATAATATGGAGTGTATTGAGGCAATTTTAACCAGAAGAAGTTGTCGTAAATTTAAGAGTCAAGAAGTTGAATCTGAAAAGATTAAGACCATGTTGGAATGTGCTATATTTTCACCATCACCTGCTAACAAGCAGCCCTGGGACTTTATCGTGGCTACAAACCCAGATTACAATCACCTATTAAAGGAAGCATCTGATGAAGCAAAGAAAAAGCTTGTAGAAAGAAGCGGATGGAAATGGATGCCTAAATTCAAGATTGACTTTATCACAGAAGCACCTGTTCTTATTGTTGTTATTGGTGATCCTACTAGAAATGGGGCAGAACAGTTCTTGGATGTTCCAAGTCAAGGTTATCAACAGGCCTGCAGTGCCGCTATACAAAACATGCTTCTTGCCGCTCATAGCCAAGGCCTCTCAACTCTTTGGCTTTCTCTATTCGAAAAATCAGATGTAAGAAGAATTTTTAACATATCTCAGGATAAGGACCCAATAGCGATCATTTGTGTGGGATACCCAGACGTTATTGGAGATGCTCCCCCTCGCAAAGGATTAGAAACAAAAGTTACATACTTAGACTAGAACTTAGAATACTAAATAAGAAAAAACGTTCAATTAAAGCTAATGTAATGGGATTCTTACTTAAAGAGTAGGGTCCCATTTTATTTATCATAGGATATTTTTATGCTGCATTTGATATACGAGTAGATTGGTAGGAATTGTTCATTGCAATGTATATTAGAAATATGTTACATTTTTATAGTATTAAATGATGGGTATATTTATATATAATATCAATGTCATATAGCGATGCAACTATATGTGAAATAAAGTACCTAGAAAGCTGGGAAATTAATGAAGCTGAAAATAGGTGATTGTGTGATTATCGCAATTGTTCTAACTGCGGCCCTTTTTATCCCTCTGCTTTATACTAATGCAACAACGGAGGAGATGACTGCTGTTGTTGTGCAAGATAATCGCGTTATTCAAAGAATAAACTTAGCCAGTATTAATGAACCAGTCACTATTCAGATTATCGATGATTTTCATAATGTCATAGTTGCAGAGAATGGCAGGGCACGTTTTAAAGAATCTGATTGCCCAGATACAGTATGTGTTCATACGGGATGGCTGACAAGGCCTGGGGAGATTGCAGTATGCCTACCAAATAAGACCTTTATTAAACTAGAAGGGCATAATCTAGAAGAAGACCAGGTGGATATTATTGTAAAATGAGGTTGTTTTGTCAATAATAGAAAAATGGTTTACCTAGAATTCTTTAAAAATGGGGGATGAGGAATGAGTATAACCTGGAAAAGAGTTAATAAAGGTTTTTGGCAGGTTGCAGATCCTAAGATTTGGATTGCTTCAGCCATTCCCATGTTTTTAGGTGCAATCATTGCTGTTGGCTTTTATAGAGAGTTCAATACTTATTGGTTTCTAGTGGCTGTTTTAGGTGTGTTTTTAATTGAAGTGGGCAAAAATGCCATTAATGAATGCATTGACTATATTACAGGTGCTGACCCAGGTGTAGATGATGAACATAGGACACCTTTTTCTGGAGGAAAGAAAACAATTGTCGATGGGATACTCACAGTGGGTCAGTCAGCGTTAATCGGAATAGCCACAATGTCTGCAGCTGCAGTTATCGGTCTGTATGTTGTTATTTTCAGAGAGTTTAGTGTTATTTATATAGGTTTGGCGGGATTTTTACTTGCCGTAATATATAGCCTGCCGCCTTTTAAGCTTTGTTATCGTGGATTCGGTGAGATAGCAGTTGGGCTTTCCTTTGGTCCGTTGATATTAAATGGAATGTATGTAGTTATGACAAATCGATTTGATGTTTTACCGCTTCTAGTTTCCTTACCAATAGGCTTTCTGATAGTAAATGTACTTTGGATAAATCAGTTTCCGGATTATGAAACAGATTTAGCAGCAGGTAAGAAAAACTGGGTAGTTCGACTTGGCAAGAAAAAGGCAGTCAAGGTATATGTCGGGATATTTGGTTTGAACTATCTTTCAATAATAGCCATTGCAATTTATACATTTAATCCTATCTGGTTACTTGCTCTTTTGACTATGCCAAAGGCAATGCAAGCCGTCAAAAACTGTGCCGAGAATTTTGATAACATTAAGAATCTGATCCAATCTAATGCAGCCACAGTGCAGATTTATATTCTCACGGGGGTACTCCTGGCAACATCCGCCCTGTTGGATGGATTGATTATATAAGTATTGGATATTTGATAACTAATTAAAAGATAGGAGAGAACACATGGTTAAAAAAGTACTAATTGTAGGGGCGGGCTATGCAGGTATTGAAGCCGCGCTGACTCTAAACAAGAAGCGGAAGAAGGATGAAGTGGAGATTACCCTGGTAGATAAAAATGAGTACCACACCCTTCTAACTGAACTGCATGAAACTGCTGGCAACCGTGTATCCGAAGAAGCTATTCGTATTCCGTTAGGTCGAATATTCAAGTATACAGGCGTTAAGGTTATCAAAGATGAAATCAAGAGTTTTGACTTTGAGAATAACAAGCTGCATTCAAAAAATAAGGAATTCTCGTATGATTACTTGGTAATGGCGATGGGAAGCACTCCGAATTTCTTTGGTATACCAGGACTAAAGGAGAATGCCTTTACTCTGTGGTCGTTTGATGATGCAGTGCGTATTCGGGAGCATATTAAAAACTGCTTTATCTTAGCAGAACATGAAGAAAATGAACAAGAACGTAAACGCCTGTTAACCTTTGTTGTGGGCGGTGCAGGTTTTACTGGTGTAGAGATGATAGGTGAACTTGCTTTATGGACGAAGGATTTGGCTAAGGAGCATGATATTAAAAATAGGGAAATTCGTCTAATCATAGTGGACATGATGTCGCGAATTCTTAGTAATCTCTCCGAGAAGAACGCTAAGAAAGCTCATAAGTATTTAAAGAAACTGGGTGTGGAGATCTTGCTTAACACCCCTATCAAAGAGGTTAATGCAGAAGGATTTTCTACAGGGGAACAGTTTATTGATACAAAAACCTTAATATGGGCAGCCGGAGTGCGTTCTGCTGAAGAGGTAGATGAAATGGCAATGGAGAAACTAGGTGGCCCTAAGAGGCTTAAGGTAGATGAATTCTGTCGAACCAAATTCGAGAATGTATATGCCGTGGGTGATATAGGCGCTACTATGGATGAACAGGGCAAACCCCAGCCCGCTATGGTAGAGAATGCTATCCAAACCGGTCGTGGAGCAGCAAAAAACATCCTAAAATCTATCCGTTCACAAGAGCCGGAAATAGTTACAGTGAAAATGCACGGTACTATGGTTTCTGTAGGAAACTTTTTTGCAGTATCCGATATCATGGGCCGCGAATTACCTGTCTGGCTTTCGATAATTATGAAGTTCATGGTTAATATTCATTATCTCTGGGAGATTACCGGTTTCTGGGGAGTAGCTCGCTACCTATACCATGAACTTTTAGAACGTCGCCAAAGAAAGCTTATAATTGAACAGCATTGGTCAACCAGAATACAGGCTTGGTGGTTAGTTCCTGTACGATTGTTTCTAGGGTGGGCCTGGCTATATGAAGGAATAAAGAAAATAGGCGAAGGTTGGTTCTTGTCTCCTAAGCTTGCAACCTTTTTTGGATATGCAACCGGGACTGATGCCAATACTGCCGCGACACCGCTGGCAGGGGCAGAAGCCACAGAAGGAGCTGTAGAAGGAGCGGCAGCGACCGTACAGACACTTTTCAATCTTGACTTGGGATTCATAAATATCATTTTGGAGAAGACAGCAGATATGATTTTCCGTATCGATTTTGGACCAGTGAATTGGTTTATAGAAAATATAGTATTAGCAAACGATACGACCCAGATGGTCTTCCAGATTGGCGTTGTCGTAGCCGAAATTGTTTTAGGTCTTGCGCTCCTGTCCGGTACTTTCACCTTTTTGGCTGCTCTTGCATCAATTGCCTTGACTGCTAATTTCATCATGACGACCGGTATCTATGAGAAAACCTGGTGGATGATTTTTGCTGCGATTGCCTGTATGGGCGGAGCAGGGCGTGCCTTTGGTGTGGACTATTACCTTATACCATATCTAAATAATGTGTGGGAATACCTTTGGAAAAATCATAGGTTTAGCCTGATATTCAAAAGAAGCTTTGATAGACCGGAATAGTAATACTAGCCTAGAATTGGAGTTGAAGCATCTTGTTAGAAAGCTATTCTTTTATAAATAACGAACTGGAAGCTTTGGAAGCTTATCTTATGGAAAAATTCCCTCAAAAGGGCGGGATTTTGACTGAAGCTTCGCAAAAAACTATAAATGCCGGGGGTAAGAGATTAAGACCAATTCTTGCCATATTATCTGGTATGTTTGGTGAATATTCGCGAGATAAGATTATTCCGCTGGCAGCAGCTCTTGAAACTCTTCACTCTGCAACCTTAGTGCACGACGATATAATCGACAATGCGGAAACCAGAAGAGGACAACCATCGGTCTCGGCAAAGCATGGTATCAATCTTGCAGTATACGCCGGTGACTACATGTTGGTGAAAGCAGTGATGATGTTGTCGGAAGCTGGATTGCCAGCAGAAAAATTAAAAGAAGTTGCACAAGCTCTAGAGTCGATGTGTGTGGGCGAGGTTGAACAGTATTTGGGGCGTAACAAGGTCCCTACTGTTAGAGAATACCTCAAACGTATCATGCGAAAAACGGGCATATTGCTCTCGGCTTCTTGTTCTTTAGGTGCTTTTTCTGCAGGTTGCAGTGAGGAGCAAGTTAAAGTCCTAGGGAGATTTGGAATGTATTTTGGTACGGCTTTTCAGATACGTGATGATCTATTAGATATTGAACCATCTGAATTCGATAAAGATAAGATAGGAAAACCGGTTATACGTGACCTAAAAGAAGGTGTAATTACTTTGCCGGTAATTCTGGCAGCCTATCGTAATACATCTGTAAGAAAACAATTAGAGAGTTTCTTTAGTGGTCAAGGAGATGTAGCATCCCTGATACCAGCTATTGTAGCTGCAGGAGGACCCGCAGAATCAAGACGAATCAAGAATAGATATATCAATAAGTGCTTAGGATTATTAGAGGGACTTCCTGATACGAAACAACGCCGTGCTATGGAAGAGGCCGTATTATGGTTAGGAGATAGCTCATTTACAGCTACTGCATAAGTTTTAACTATTGTAAAAATAATTACAATAAAAAAATACGAGGAGGAGAATTAATGAAAAAACTAATTATTGTACCTTTGGCTGCCTTATTATTGCTTTCAGGATGTGGAGCAGATACTGCAGCAACCAAAACCGGCCTTGGCCACGTTATCTCTATTCAAAAGTCCGCCGATGCAACTGCAGAAAAGGAAGGACTTGCCCAAGTGGATGCCGTTATGGCTGCGGCTACCTTTGATGCAGATGGTAAAATCATTGCTGTGGAGATTGACAATGCCCAGGTTAAAGTTAATTTTGATGAAAGCGGCATAGTTACTACAGACAAGACTGTTGCACCACAGACAAAAGTTGAACTTGGAGATAAGTATGGCCTTATCAAAGCATCTAAGATTGGTAAGGAATGGTATCAACAAATTGATGAGTTGGAAGCGTGGATGATTGGTAAAACAGTTGATGAAGTTAAGGCGCTGAAAGTTAAGCAAGTAGATGATAACCATCCAAGTGTTCCTGATGTAGCGGAACTTAACTCAAAGGTCACCATAACTGTGCAGGATTATATAGCTGCTGTTGCAGAAGCTTATGCTAATGCTAAGTAGTAATTTGTAATAATATTTGAAATAGTAAAAACCTCTTCTACAAAAAAGAAGGGGTTTTTACATGCTCTTAATGGAGAGTATAAAGTGAACAAGAGAAGAAGTGAGTTTTCACTCAAGCTTATTTGGAATGTATAAGGTGATGATAATGAAAAAAGTATTTATTGTATTACTAGCAGTCATCCTGCTCATTTCAGGATGTGCAAATAAAGAAAAGCAAGCATCAGATGAAGCTAGCGGTTATGAAAAGTATAGTTATGAATTCTTTGGTGCTTTTGATACAGTAATTCAATTTATTGGTTATACCCGTAGTGAAGATGAATTCGAGCAATATGTTAATAAAGCCCAGGGTCGTTATGAAGAACTGCATAAAATGTTTGATAAATACAACGATTATTCTGGTATAAATAATATCAAGACTATAAATGATAATGCGGGTATACAACCGGTTATTGTATCTCAGGAAATAATTGATCTTATTCTATTTTCAAAGGAATGGTATAAGAAAACAAATGAAACCTTTAATATTGCATTAGGACCTGTGCTTTCTATCTGGCATGATTATCGTGAGGAAGGGAAAAGTGACCCTGAGCATGCCGCTATCCCCACACAAGAAGAGCTGCAGACAGCCGCAAACCTTACAGACCTTGACAAGGTTATTGTAGATGAAGAAATAAAGTCAATCTTTTTGTCGGAGCATGGCATGAGTGTCGATGTTGGTGCTGTAGCCAAAGGATTTGCCACCGAAATAGTGACAAGGGAACTAATGGAAGCAGGAATTAAATCATGTATAATAAGCTGTGGTGGTAATGTACGCATCATAGGAAAACCCTATGATGGAATTCGAAACAAATGGGGAATCGGTATTCAAGATCCTCAGGGAAATGCCCTAATTCCTGATGATGAACCACTTGATACGGTATATATCAGAGACACCTCTTTGGTTACTAGTGGTGACTATCAGCGTTTCTATGTAGTTGATGGGAATATCCTGCATCATCTGATAGACCCTAAGACCCTAATGCCGGCAAACCATTTTCGTGCTGTAACAGTTATGGTCGAGGATTCTGGTATTGCCGATATAATGTCAACTGCTGTCTTTTTGTTATCCTATGAAGAAAGTAACAAATTAGTGGAGAGCATAGAGGGTCTGGAGGCGCTTTGGATTTTCCCTGACGGTGTAATTAAATCTACCCAAGGCATGAAAGAAGTGATGAAGTCAAAAGGGGCTTCAGCGCAATAACTATTGACGTCTGTATTGGCAAAATGTAGTATTAGAGTAATTTTAGTGCAATAGGAATGATTAAGTATAATAAGAAGGTTATATAAATGACTGGACAGCTAAGTGTAATACTAAATCAAATCATAATATTTGCGATACTTATGTTTATAGGTATGATTGCAGCAAAAACAAGTGTTCTCACAGAAGAAGCATTAAAAAACCTCTCTAATCTTATAATTAAGATTATTCTTCCAGCCTTGATTTTTAGTGTTGTTGCTGGAAGCGGCGTTTCACTTGAAGAGTTTCTAATTAGTGGTAGATTTGCGATAGGGGTAGTATTATGTTATGCGATTCTCATCTTCACTGCAATAATAACTAGCAAACTTTGCAAGCTCCAAGGCAAGACCGCTAGTATGTTTATTGCACTTGCAAGCTTTGGCAATATGGGGTTTATGGGGATACCCCTAATTCAGGCTATTTTTAAAGATCCCATAGCAAACGTATGTATATCAGTGTATACCCTAATAGATATGGCCCTTTTATGGACCTTTGGGGTTTATTTATGCAGTAGGCATCAAAATCAAGCTAACCCGTTGGGTGCAGTTAAAAACATGATAAATCCTACTACAACTGCTTTAGTTATTGCTTTTATTATTATGGTTTTTAGAATACCAGTACCTGATCTTATTATGAATATAATTATCGGTATAGGTGGGACGAGTAAGTATTTAACACTGATTTATCTAGGAGGCTCGCTTTTTTATGTATCGATAAGAAAAGCCTTAAAGAAACCGAGTATCTTTGTTTTAACTGTTGTCAAAATGTTGATTATTCCGGTAATCGTCTATTATCTCTTAGGTTTTTTTCTGCCGGAGATACCAAGAACAATCTTAACTCTAATAGTCGGACTTCCCGCAATGACTACCATCGCTATGGTAGCAAAGGCCTATGGGTCTGATGATGAATATGCGACAGAAGTAATATTTGTTACGACATTATTTAGTTTAGCGACAATTCCAATTGTCAGTATTGTCATAAGTTTAATGTAATTAAAATTACAAACGAAATTAGCAGCTTGGAAAGTCGAAGCTGCTAATTTGTGATTCCATCACTATATGATTATGGTATTTCCATCAAATTTAGTAAAGGAAAATCCAATAAAATCTTCATTATAGGTGTTACGATAATCCTGAAGGATCCCTATAGCTACAGCTTCACCTAGCTTTAAGCCTTCAGTGTCATCGGAACGCCAGTGTATACCGGCAAAATTTCGGCCCATACTTATATTACAGGCCAACTTATTTAATTCACCACCAATAGTTAAGGGTGGACCTGAATAAGGAAGAAGCGAGAGACCATCAGTACTTGGTACAACTGGATTAGATAGAATAAAAGACTCCCTAAAAAATGCTTTTAGCATGGTTACGCCCGCCCCTGCAATAACAGAATGTCCGGCAGGATAGGAGGGGTGGTTGGGACAACCTTCCGGATAGGCTTGAGGAAGAAGATAGGTGCCATATTTATTAAAAACCTCAAGTACTGCTTGTGAATGTAGCACCTCCTGATCTATCGGATATGTGGCTTTATCTGTAAGAGTATTATGAATACTTCCTCCTAATTCTTCGGGGCGGAGGCGGCGATGGACTAGAAACTTCTGAAACCAGGCAGCTTCTAGGCTATACGTGCTCATTTAGCAGCAAATTCAAAAAAGTGTTTAAATAGGGATTCGTTAAGGCTAGGGCATCTTTACCTAAGCTTAAAAGAATTAAGCATGCCGCTATAACAATATACATAAAAGTTAGATGGTTGGGTACCCTGATAAAGAGTTTAAAAGACCTAAAAAATGAATTGGTTGACAAAAGTCAACAAATCATGATAAAATAAATTTTTTATTTACAGCATAATGTGGTATAATTAATCTTATGTAGGAGGTGGTTTCATGTACCAGATTGGTGATAAGGTTGTATACCCTATGCATGGGGCAAGTGTCATTGAAGCAATTGCTGAACGAGAAATTTTAGGAAAAAAGAAGTTGTACTATTTAATGACTATAAAAAACATGCAAGTAATGTTTCCAATTGGCTCCAAAATGAGATTGCGAAAGATTGTTGATAAAAATATATTGGAAGATGTATTGAATAATTTTAATCATACGGAACCAGATATTATAACTAATCCAACTCATCGGTATCGTAACAATCTTAATAAAATGAAAAGTGGCGATATATACGAAGGAGCGCAGGTAATTCGTGATCTAATCAGCATGAGTAGAAAGAAGGTACTTGCTGCAGGAGATAAAATGATGTTGGAAAATGCCAGGCATGTATTAACTAGTGAGCTAATGTTGGTTCAAGGTCTTAATCAAGTGCAGGCTGACGATGTCTTAGATACAGTTATTAATGAAAATGAAGTAGTTAATAATCTCAGTTAACAAAGATAAGCAGCTCTCAAAAGGCTGCTTGTTTTTATATTGCAGGAAAAATAAACTCTGTAATTACTGTTAAAGTTTAATGGAAGGTAGTACCGAATTCACAAGAAGAGAGGGTTTAGTGTGATCAAAAAAGATAATGGTAAGCTTTGGCTACCGCGAAACACCTGGCAGCGTAAGCCGCAGACTCAGGTCGAACCAAACAAAAAGCAAAAACTTCTAAAGGCGAAATGCCGAAAGCCCGTGCGTTCTTATGATGAACCCGGGCTTTTTGTTATGTAAATCGAACATATTTGCATTTCGTATCCAAAGGATTATTTGTGGAATTCATAGGCTTGTCGAGTGAACCTGCGACATCTAAGTTTAAAGACTTCTTGAAAAGACAAATAAACTTTATTAAACTTAAACGTAGTGTTGTAAATAAAAACTAAGGGGAATATAAGTGGGTAAAAAGCTATACATTACAGAAAAGCCTTCAGTGGCAGCTAGTTTTGCCAGTGTGCTAGGGTTACAGAACACAAATGCTGATCGGGGAAGAGGCTATGTTGAAAATCAGACATCAATTATCTCATGGTGTTTTGGACATCTAGTGACCTTGGCTTACCCTGATGCCTATGACCCTGCCTATAAATCATGGAAGATTGAACATTTACCTATCATTCCTAAAGAATATAAATACAAGGTTATTGAGAACACGGGAACTAAGAAGCAGTTTGAAGTGATCAAGCAATTAATGAATCGATCTGATGTGGATATAATCTATTCCTGTACTGATAGTGGGCGAGAGGGTGAGTATATCTTTCGGCTGGTGTATCAGCAGAGTGGAACGAATAAGCCTGCCAAACGGGTGTGGATTTCTTCACACACTGATGAGGCGGTAAAAAAGGGAATTGAAGAAGCCAAGGATCTAAGTGAATATGATTCCTTGGCTAAAGCAGCTTACTGCCGAGCTAAGGAGGACTGGCTTTTTGGTATGAACTTTAGCCGAATATATACTTGCCAGTATGGCAAAGGCCTTGCCAACTATCTTAAAGAGAATAAGCGTTCAGTTATAGCTATTGGTCGGGTGATGACCTGTGTATTAGGGCTGGTGGTGGAACGGGAACTAGAGATCCGTAACTTTGTTCCGAAAGTTCACTATGGGGTAATGGCAGACTTCCAATCGCAAGAGAGCAATGTTACGTATAAAGGCAAGTGGCAACCACCTACAAGAAAAGTTAAGAATACTGATAAAGACGATGAGGAAGAGAAATATCTTAGCCAGGACGAAGCACAAGCTATTATCGATAAACTCCAGGGACACGAGGCATTCGTAAAAAAAGTGGAGATAAAGGTCAAAAAGGAGCAACCACCTCTTCTCTTTAATCTAGCGGAGTTACAATCGGAAGCCAATAAAAAGTTTAAGCTTCCGGTGGATAAAACCCTCGAAATTGCCCAGAGTCTTTATGAGAAAAAGCTAATTTCCTATCCCAGGACCGATAGTCGGGTCATGTCGACAGATGTAATACAAGAAATACCCAAAGTCCTCAAGGGATTATCTAACAATGGTACCTTTAGTGAAGCTACCTTAAGAATTAAGGATTTTGGTAAGCTTAGTGTGAATAAGTCCACAAAAAGATTCGTTGATGATAGCAAGGTCACAGATCACTACGCCATCATACCTACTTATATGACTTCTGATCTATCTAGGATGAACCAGGATAGTCGCAATGTTTATAGTCTCATCGTCAAACGCTTTTTAGCTATTTTTTATCCTGTTGCAGAGTTCAATACCGTGAAAGTGGAGACGGATATTAAGGGTGAGGTATTCGTTACTAATTCTAAGACTCTTAAGGAAGCGGGCTGGAAGGAGGTTTATGAAGTATCTCCAGCAAAAAGTGAAGAGGAGGTTAGCACATCCCCTATTCATATGCTTATAAAAAAAGAAAATTGTGAAGTTACCAAATTTAAATTGGAACAAAAGGAAACAAAGCCTCCCTCGCGTTTCTCCGATGGTTCCCTGGTTCTTACTATGGAGAAGGCTGGTAAATATATCGAGAACGAAGAACTGCGTGAACAGATTAAAACATGCGGAATTGGAACTTCAGCGACTCGGGCAGGGATAATAAAGAAGCTCCAGGATATTGGTCACATCAAAATAAATCCTAAGTCGCAGATTGTGACACCTGAACCAAAAGGGGAGGCGATAGTGGAATTGCTTCGTCGTTCGGCTAAGGAACTTTTGAATCCTATCCTGACAGCCAGTTGGGAAAAGGGATTATTGATGATTCAAAACAAAGAGACCACTGAGAAAGTTTTTGATGAAAAGCTGGTAAGTTACATCACGAGAACCATCGATAGAGTGAAAAAGAATAAGGGAATACATTTGTGATATGTAATAATATTCAAAAAAAATATATTAAACAGTATGAGGAGCTACTTCAACAGATGATATTAAGAAAGACAAGGTAAGTACATGTTAAGCAAATCTTCTAGAGTAAGCACGTAAATAAAAAAATGCAAATCATAAAAGCCTCGCATGTTTTAGTTCGACTAACTCACCTGTGGGGCTTTTCTTTGTATGATGTTTCTGATAAGGTTGATATTATTATTGTAGGGAAGATTATTATAATCATTAATTCTTAAGGCTAAGGAGAATGGCTAATTACTTTTTAATTAAGGAGAAGAAGATGGAGCGAGTTAGACAAGATTTATATAAAGTAGAATTCATTGTTGCACAGGGAGAAGGCAATCGCCTACTTCACTCTTACCTAACAGGTAAGAAACACCTGTCGGCTAAAGCTCTTGGGAGGCTTAAAAATCAGGGGTCTGTATTGGTTAATGATTTGCCTGTTCCTCTGAAGAGTACTATCCGGGAAGGTGATCGGATAGTACTTATCTATCCACCTGAAGCAAAGAACCCGTATCTTGCCCCAGAGGAGCTTCCTATCAAGATTATATATGAGGACCAGGACATCCTGGTTTTAGATAAACAGGCAGGTGTCTGTGTGCATCCAACTAAACACTATCCCCGGGGTACCCTGGCTAATGGTGTGCTATTTCATTGGGAGAGGAACAAGGACAATAGCACTCCTCATATTGTTAATCGCTTGGATAAGGATACCACGGGTCTAGTTCTATTAGCCAAAAGCACGTATGGGGCTCAACAATTCTTTAGACAGCAAAGGGATGGGGCAATTAAACGTTCTTATTTAGCGCTAGTTTTAGGTGAGGTGCAAGACGACAGTGGTTGCATAGATTTACCGATTGCGAGGGAGGATAAGCCTACAGCAAGACGCATGATAAGTAAAGATGGGAAGCCTTCCATAACTCATTATCGAGTGGAGGAAAGGCTCCCTGGACATACTCTTTTAGCTGTTAGGCTAGAAACGGGCCGTACCCATCAAATACGTGTTCATTTGAGTCATTTAGGCTACCCTATCCTCGGTGATTTCATTTACGGGGGGGATACAGCACTTTTAAATAGGCAATTTCTCCATGCTTTTCGGCTTGCTTTTAATCATCCAGTAAATCAAAAAGAGATGGAGTTTACCTCCGAGTTGCCGAAAGAGCTAGCAGACGTTCTGACTAAGATAAAAAACTGACGGGAAGCGAAGCTACCCATCTCAATCTTTTCGGAAAGAATATAGTATATTTTGAGACACCAAACCAATATTTGTTAAGTGTTTGAAACTTTTTGTCTGGTAAGAATAAAGGGAGCAAGGAAAAAACACTTCATAGGAGGATAGTTTAGTGAAAAAGAAAATAAAAAATAATGTTTTACTTTTGGTTGCTACGGCTGGAGCGGTGAATCCACAAAGGTCTTAAACGAATTATTGCACGATGCAGGATTTGAATTAATAAGTGAAGGCTTTAGGAATCATTGGAATGCAAATGAAGAGCAGGCACTAGCAGCAACAGAATATGGAAGAGGAATTGTCAAACGGTAGTCAATAATATGTAATTATATTGGGCATATAGTGGTGATAGTAATCGAATTCGTCATAGAGCGATTTCACATAAACAATAGGTTGTGTTAAAATAATATAAAAGGTTAATTAATTATAGTACGAATATTATTATTCTCCATACATATAATATACTTATGTGCATAATTAATAGTAGCAAACATTTTAGTACAAACTAGGAGGTTTTTAAATGAGAAATTTAAAAAGATTTATTGTAATGCTGTGTTTTTTGATTGTAAGTGTGGTGCTGGTAGTAGGTTGTGGCGGTGGAGCCGACACCGAAAAGAATAAGGTAATTAAAATTGGTCAAGCACCGTATGATTATGAAGTTCCTTTTGTTGAAATAACTAAGCAAATTGCAACTGAACAGGGGTATAAAGTTGAAGTAGTACAAGGAGATATAGGTTTTATGTTTATGGCGTTGGTACAAGGAGATACTGATATCTGGCCAGGAGTATGGTTACCATCTATTCATGAGACATACCATGAGAAGTATAGTGACAAGTATGAGTTAGGAAGTGCTATTTTTTCTGACGCACCTGTTGGATGGGTCATACCGAAATATGTTGAAGTAGATTCTATTGCCGATCTTAAGGGAAATGAAGAATTAGTTAATGGTAAGCTTATTGGCTTTGAACCTGGCTCGGGTATGATGCTGGTCAGTCAGGAGATTATTGACGGCTACGGATTGGATCTTGAATTAGTATCGGGGACAATGGCGTCAATGATGGCCGAAGCGGATTATGCGATTAAGCATGAGGAACCAATTGTTTTCTTAGGATGGCGTCCTCATACCATGATTCGTAAGTATGATGTTGAAATTTTAGCTGATCCTGATGGTTACTGGGAACTAGACAGTGAATACTGGGGCATACGTCAAGGATTTAATGATTATGCGCCTGATATGTATAACTATTGTAAAAACTTTGAGATGAGCATTGATGATACAGAGGAGTTTCTTTTCGCATATCAAGAAGAGGATAAGGAAATAGAAGCTTTGGCTAAGGATTGGATTGAAAAAAACAGAGACAAAATTGATACATGGTTAAAGGGATAAGTTTTTTAATGGCCAAAGGAAGGTATTTAGTATGAATATTATTGAGGTACGCAATCTATATAAAATATTTGGCAAACACCGAGAAAAAGCTCTGGAACTTATAAAAAAAGGATACACCAGTAATCAAGTAAAGGAAGAAACAGGACAGACGGTTGCTGTTAATGATGTTTCTTTTACGGTTAAAGCAGGTGAATCCTTTGTAGTAATGGGCCTTTCCGGTAGTGGTAAATCCACCTTAATTCGTTGTCTGAATCGTCTTATTGAACCGACTTCAGGGAGTGTCATTATTGATGGTAAGGATGTTACGAGTATGGACCAGAGTGAATTACAGGAATTACGTCGTAAAAAAATAAGTATGGTGTTCCAAAGTTTTGCTATTCTCCCTCATAAAACTGTGCTTGAAAATGCTGCCTATGGCCTTAAAATTAGGGGTCTTTCTTTAGAAGAGCGTGAAAAAAAGGCCTATGAAGCTTTAGAACTTGTGGGGTTAAAAGGATGGGAAGCATCCTATCCAGTTCAGCTCAGCGGGGGTATGCAACAGCGGGTCGGATTGGCCCGAGCTTTGGCTACTGAACCGGAGATACTTTTGATGGATGAAGCGTTTAGTGCTCTGGATCCCCTGATCAGGAAAGAAATGCAAAATGAGCTATTAGAATTGCAAAACAAAATGAACAGGACCATTGTATTTATTACTCATGATCTTGATGAAGCCCTAAAGCTAGGGGATAGAATTGCATTAATGAAAGATGGAGCTATTGTACAAATAGGCACCCCGGAAGAAATACTAATGTCCCCGGCTACTAATTATGTACAGAAGTTTGTTGAGGATGTTGACCGATCACGTGTTCTCACGGCGGAAATGGTAATGAAGAAGTCAGTAGTGGTGGTTATATCTTCCAAAGATGGACCCCGGGGAGCATTACGTAGTATGCAAGAAAACGGTATTTCAAGCGTTTTTGCAGTTGACAAAGAACGCCGCCTACAGGGGCTTGTTATGGCTGATGATGCATTACAAGCTGTCGAAAACAATCAAAACAACCTTGAGAAGATATTGCAGCGTGATGTGTCATCTGTACTTCCAGATACCCCTTTAAAGGAAATATTTGCGCTGTTGTCCGGGAAAAGTGGACCCCTTGCTGTAGTAAACGAAGAAAATAAATTATTAGGTGTCATTGTACGTGGTTCAGTGATGGCTAAACTTGCGGAGGGGGGCACAGTTAATGATTGATTTTGTTATCCCTCTTGCAGATTGGGTTAATGCTATCTTTGAAGTAGTTAGTTTTCATATCAGCCCCGTACTGCGGTCTTTAAGCTCATTTTTAGAGATTATTATCAGAAAGCTTGAAGTAGCTTTACTGTGGCCACCGGAAGCAGTTGTTATACTTGTAATAGGGTTAATAGTATGGTGGTTTGCCGGCACCCGCCTGGCTGTATTTGCTATATTAGGTCTTCTCGTAACCTTCGGTATGCAGGTATGGGAAGAAACAATGGCCACCATCGTACTAGCTCTATCTGGGACTGCTGTATCGTTGTTATTCGGCATACCGATGGGGATTATAGCATCACAAAATGATATGGTTGAACGTATCTTGCGTCCCGTATTGGATTTTATGCAAACGCTCCCAAGCTTTGTTTATCTAATTCCAGCCGTAATGTTCTTTGGTATGGGTAAGGTAGCAGCTTTGGTAGCAACAATGATATTTGCCATGCCTCCGGCAGTACGTCTAACTAATCTAGGCATACGTGAGGTTTCACGAGAAATGGTGGAGGCGGCACGGGCCTTTGGCTCTAGCAGATGGCAAACTCTAGTAGACGTGCAACTACCACTGGCTTTACCTACTATTATGGCGGGGATAAACCAGTGTATCATGATGTCGTTAGCTATGACAGTTATTGCATCTATGATCGGAGCCGGTGGATTGGGCTTGGTAGTTTTGAGGTCAATGCAGATGCTTGATATTGGCATGGGAACGGTAGGCGGAGTAGGTATAGTTATTTTGGCTATAATTTTAGACCGTATGACAGAAAACATAGCTAAAAAGCAGGAAACTAGTAAAAAAGCTACATAGATAGATTGGATAATTGGGGAGTATCACTGGCTACTTAAAAAAGTAGTTTTGGGATACTTCCTTTTTCGTTTAAGGTATGTTGCCGAAATGTCTGAAGGATATTTCATATAAATGCAGAATATGTTAAAATATTAAATGCAATTTTAAAGAATATTTTTAGCACGCGAGAAATTGTAATTTTCTCATATTTGAGAAAATTACAAAAAACAAGCGATATAATTAAGAAGGATAAGATATAAATCAGTAAGGAATAAAAAGTGAGGTGAAGAGATGAAAAAACATACTAACAGGATCTCTTCAATAGATTATTTGGATAACCTGCTTAAAGGTTGTTTGGGGAATGATCTATACCCTAATATTGTCCCCCAATATATTGAGAGAGAATTCTTTGAGAAATCTGTAAAGAACATAACGAGCCTTCTTGACGCTTTGCTTAATAACCCCTTTGAAAAGGTTATTATTACGGACACGGAAGGTAATATTATTTTTATTAATGAGGCATATTGTAGTTTTACGGGTCTTAATCGGAAGGAAGTTATCGGGAAACATGTGCTCCATGTCCTGGGAAAAGACACGCGGTTACATATTATTGGTAAAACATTGAAATATGAGCCCTGTGGATTATTTCATACTGCTGATAAAAACACTGTAGCACGACGGTATCCGTTAATTGTAGGGGGGAAAGTTTTTGGTGTTTTGGGAAAGGACTTATTTGATAATCTGGATGACCTGTTTGTAATGGCAAAAAATGCAGAAGGATTACACAAATTATTTCCTGTTCAAAAATTAACAACAATTAAGCTTGATTTACAGAATCGGGCCAAATATAAACTTAGTGACATAATCTCGAAAGACCCTAAAATTATTGAAATAAAAAACTTAATAAAGTCAGCTGCTTTGACGACTTCAACTATATTGTTGTATGGCGACACCGGAGTTGGCAAAGAGTTATTTGCCCATGCAATACATAAAGAGAGCAAAAGAGTTAACGGACCTTTTGTTAGAGTCAACTGTGCGGCAATTCCCGAGGCTCTTTTAGAATCGGAACTCTTTGGCTATGATGAAGGAGCTTTTACCGGAGCTAAGAGGGGAGGAAAACCCGGAAAGTTTGAATTGGCTCACGGTGGAACGATATTTCTTGATGAAGTGGGTGAGATTCCAATTCATTCACAGGTTAAGATACTTCGAGTTCTTCAAGAAAAGGAAATTGAGCGAGTAGGAGGAATAAAAAGCATCCCCCTTGATGTTCGTGTAGTTGCGGCTACAAATCGGAACCTTTGGGATATGGCTGAAAAAGGAGCTTACAGAAAAGATCTCTTATACCGTCTAAATGTGGTATCAATAATGATACCGCCTTTGCGGGAAAGACTTGGTGATGTCCCTCTCTTGATAAATCATATTATTGATAAGTGCAATAAGTCATTTGATTTGGATATCAAAGAAGTATGTCCCAAAGCCCAAAAGCAACTCGAAAGATATCATTGGCCAGGAAACGTCCGTGAACTAGAAGCAGTTATAGAGTCTGCAATAAACAGAATTAGCAGGAATAGCAAGACTTTACACAGTGTTGCATTACTCGAGAAAAGTGAAACAAAGCCTCTGCAAAGAATAAGTCTTAAAGACTTTATTGAGCAGCAGGAGAAAGAATATATTCTTGCGGTTCTGCAAAACACGCTGTGGAATATGGAAGAAACGGCCGCTATTTTATCAATATCACCTGCCTCATTGTACAGGAGGATTTCCAAGTATAACATTAGATAAAGGTAGCTATAAAAAAGTCTTTAGACGTCTATACGTTTAGAGGCTTTTTTTGTGTTTATCACAATTCAAATTTTATAAATCAAAAATGATAAAAACTAATAACATAAAGCTTATTTATCTTACAAAAATGAGAAAAATCGCTGCTTACAAAATCTATAAGCCCAATATATTAACTTTGTGGGTTGGCATATTTATTGCACCTTTAAATGGTAAAGGTGATTATGGATAAAGTGATTTAGGAGGGATCGACTATGGATGCAACTGATATCAAGAAGATAGCTTGTGTTGGTTCAGGTCTTATCGGGTCCGGTTGGGCCACGAGCTTTTTAATTAAAGGGTATTCGGTAGTTATATATGATGTAAAAGAAGAGTTTCTAGAAAATGCCCGTGTAAGAATTAACCAGAACCTAGAATTCTTTGTGAAAAAAGGTATTTTGGACACCAGACAGTTTGAGCAGGCGGTTAATTCTACATCGTATACAACAAGTATCCAAGAGGCGGTTAGCGATGTTTGGTTTATTCAGGAGTCCGCTCCAGAAAACTATGAGGTTAAACAGGCACTGTTAGCAGAGATAGAAAAGTATGCACAACCCTCGACTATCATAGCCAGCAGTACTTCCGGTCTATTAATCAGTGAGATTGCCAAGTTTGCTCAATATCCTCAGAGATGTTTGGGCGCTCATCCCTATAATCCACCTTTTTTAATTCCCTTGGTTGAAATTAGTAAAGGTGAGAAAACAAGCGAAACATCTATACGTAAGGCTTATGAATTTTTCAGAACTCTGGGTAAAGAGCCGGTTATCTTGCAGAAAGAAGCTCTCGGATTTATTGCTAACAGACTTCAGGTTGCTTTATACCGCGAAGCGGTTGACCTTGTAAACAGGGGAGTTTGTAGTATTGAAGATGTGGATAAGGCTGCCTGTTTTGGACCTGGTCTACGTTTCGGGATAATGGGACCTAACCTGATTTTCCAATTGGGAGGTGGTGCGCACGGCATCAGTGGTCTATTAACTCATGTTGGGCCTTCTGTTGAGAATTGGTGGGCTGACATGGCCGACTGGAAAAAGTGGCCCGAAAACTGGATTGTGCAGTCCCAGGAAGGTGTTAATCAGGAGATGGCTAATCGCCCATCCCAATTCGGCCAGACCACTGCTGAGATTGCAGCTTGGCGAGATGATATGTTGGTTGAACTACTTAAGCTGCATAAAAAATTCTGATTTAGCTTGCTGACCCATCTACAATACGCATTGTGCTATGAAGCTTTAAATATTATGAGAGGAAAGGAGGGTTGAAGAGAGCTTAAAGGGTCAAATTATGATGAAAAATTTATGGAGGTGTATTTATGTTAGGTGTTATTGGTGTATTAATCGCTCTTGCTCTTGTAATGTACCTGGCCTATAGAGGTTGGGGTATAATACCAGCTTCACTTATTTGTGCATTAATAGTACTCATTACCAACGGTGGAGGACTTTGGAATGGATTAGCTACAAACTACGGCGATGGTTTCAAATATTTCGCCGGAACGTATTTCCTATTATTTATTCTAGGATCACTCTTCGGAAAGGTTATGGGCGATACAGGTTCAGCCAGTTCTATATCATATAAGCTAATTGACTGGCTTGGAACAAAAAGAGTTATCCTAATAATGCTTTTAGCTACTGTAGTTCTTACTTACGGTGGAGTAAGTCTCTTCGTAGTTATATTTACCGTATACCCTATAGGTATGGTGCTTTTCAAACAAGCCAATGTACCCAAGCGCATTTTGTGTGCCTCGGTGGTGGCAGGAGCTGGTACATTTACCATGACTGCTTTACCTGGAACACCACAAATACAAAATATAATTCCTGCTCAGATATTGGGAACAACGCCAATGGCAGCTCCTGTTTTAGGTATTATTGCATCTTTAGTTATGTTTTTCTTATGCTTGTTCTATTTGAATCGAGAGGCGAGATTAGCTGCTGACAATAATGAATCATACGAATTAGGCGTGACGGGTACTGGTTTGGAGCTTGCTGCCGCAGATCGTGCCGATCTACCTGATTGGAGAATTGCTTTACTTCCGATCGTATTAGTTATTGGGATTATTGTTGTTTTAAAAGGAAAAATGGACCCATTGGCCAGCGTAGCTGTAGCAATGTCGGTTGCTACCTTGGTTTGCTATTTGTCTAATATGAAAAAAATTCAGAATCCGGTGAAGGTACTGACCGAAGGTATTTCTATTGGGATAATGCCTTTAATTAATACTTCGGCGATAGTGGGTTTCGGATTTGTTGTACAGAAAGTGCCGGCTTTTCAAAGCTTTGTTAACTTTGCCCTGGGGCTTAGCTTCGATCCGATTATTTCGGCTGTTTTTGCGACGAATATTGTAGCTGGAATTACCGGATCTTCGAGCGGCGGTTTAAGTATTTTCCTAAAAACTATGGGCCCTGAATATCTAAACTTGGGAGTTAACCCAGAAGTGCTTCATAGAATATCTGCTATTGCTTCCGGTGGACTAGATACCCTTCCTCATTGTGGTGGAATTATCACTGTTTTGATGGTAATGGGACTTACCCATAAGCAGGCCTACAAAGGTATCTTTATCACTAGTGTTTTAATTCCTATCGTTGCTGTTATTGTATGTGTAATCTTGGCTATGATGGGTGTTAAATAAAGCGAGACTAGTTCAGATGGAGTTTTTATATATCCATCAGAATGTAGCGAGACTTATTTCGAGGATTGACACAATCCCTCTTACTATGTTGAAGAGGGATTCTTGTGGAAACCGGAGATAAAAGGAGGTTTATCAATGAGAATTGCCATTATGGGGGTAGGATCACTAGGAACTATTGCTGGAGCCATTATCACAAAAAGTGGTAGAGATGTTATATTAATTGATGCCAACAAGGAAAATGTTGAAGCGCTTAATAAAAATGGAGCGACAATTACAGGCACCATGGATTTGAATGTGCCTGTCAAGGCGATTACCCCTGAAGAGATGGATGGTATTTATGACATAGTTTTATACATGGTCAAGCAGACCTATAATGAAGTTGCTTTAAAACAGCTCTTGGGGCACCTAGGCGCGGATAGTGTTGTTTGTACACTTCAGAATGGGGTACCCGAAGATGCGGTGGCTGAAGTGGTTGGAAAAGAACGAACCTTAGGCGGTACCGTTGGTTGGGGTGCTACCTGGATTGGCCCTGGAGTATCCATGCTTACCTCAGAAGTTAAAAATATGACTTATGACTTAGGTGAACTTGATGGCACTACTAGAGAGAGAACTATACAAGTAAAAGAAATACTTGATTTGATTGGCGAGACAATAATAGTTCCGAATCTGGTGGGAATTCGCTGGACAAAATTACTAGTTAATTCAACAATGAGCGGGATGTCGGCTGCTTTAGGGTGTACTTTTGGTGAAGTACTTGACAATGAGAAGGCCCTTACTTGTGCTGCCCATATCGGAAACGAAGCTATCCTGATTGCCAAAGCAAGAGGGATCGTAATGGAGCCATTGCAAGGCCATGATCTTACGTTACTTGGCTTTAGAACTAAGAAAGAAAGGGCAGCAAAGTTTCCAATGTATCATGCCATTTTTGGTCCCCATCGCAAGTTAAAAGCCAGTATGTTGCAGGATTTGGAGAAAGGTAAGAAGTCGGAGATAGATGCTATTGACGGTGTGGTTTCAGAGTGGGGCAAAAAGCTTAATATTCCAACTCCAATAAGTGATAAGGTTGTTGAAATTGTTAAGGGTATTGAGGCTGGAAAATATACATACTCTTTTGACAATCTGAAGATGTTTAATATTCCAGAAATACCTGAAGAGTAGATGCTTTTTACAGAAAATTCAAGAAAGGAAGGGAGTAATGTATGGCTGTTCCAAACTATAAAAGAATAATTAACTGTGCAATTACTGGGTCCATTCACGTGCCCAGCATGTCCCCGCATTTACCGATAACCCCTGATGAGATTGCACAAAATGCAATAGATGCTGCCAATGCAGGAGCTGCTTCTGTACATATTCATGCTCGCAACCCAGAGAATGGATTGCCATCTCCGGATCTTAATCTATATAGAGAGATAGTAGATAAAATTCGGGCTAAGAACAAAGATGTGATTATCTGTATAACAACAGGTGGCGGCGCTGGAATGACGGTTGAACAAAGGGCAGCGGTAATACCGGCTTTCAAACCGGAGCTGGCTTCAATGAATGCAGGATCCATCAACTGGGGACTTTTCCCGGCAAAGGAAAAGATAAAAGAATTTAAATATAATTGGGAACCACAAATGCTGGATATGACCAAGAACTTCATTTTCGAAAATACATTTGGCGCAATGGAAACGGTATGTAAGATTATGGATGAAAATGGGACGAAGCCAGAATTGGAAGTATATGATACGGGACACCTTTATAACATAGCTTATATGTTAAGTAAGGGAATTGTAAAACCCCCTATTTACCTCCAGTTTGTGACCGGTATTCTCGGCGGGATAAACTCAACCCCTTATGACATCATGAATTTACATACTACTGCAGATAGGCTTTTTGGAGCCGGTAAATATAACTGGTCGGTAATTGGGGCCGGTAAGGCAGAGTACCCTAGCGCTACAATGGCTTTGTTATTAGGTGGCCATGTGCGTGTAGGAATGGAAGATAACCTCTACCTGAAAAAAGGTGTTTTCGCTAAAAACAATGGAGAATTGGTAGAGAAAATGGCTCGAATAATGAGCGAACTTGACTTTGAGCCGGCAACACCTAATGAAGCCAGAGAAATGCTAGGAATACCCATGAAATAGTCGCAAATTTATAAATAACGGGCGCAGGACGAAATATTTGTCCTGCGCTCTTCCAAAAGATATTACTTAATGCTTAGGAGGACTAATGAGTGACGAACAGGATACAAGAAATATACGATAACAAAAAAATAAGTATTGAAGAGGCTTTAAACCTAATTCAATCAGGTGATGAGATAGTATCTGGTTTCTGCGGCTTGGAGCCTATGGCTATCATGAGTAAGCTACATACCATCAAAGACCGGATAGAGGATGTAACAATCTGGTATTCCTTAGGGATGGGGAATTACCCTTTTTTTAGTAATCCGGAAATGAAAGGCCGTTTTATCACGAATAGCTGGTTTTACAGTGCCGGTACAAGAATTGCACACACGTTGGGGACCGTAAGCTATCAGCCTGTTCATTTACATAATGGTATGGTAAGAAAGCTTCAAATTAACTACCCCAGAGTATTTATAGGGACGGCGTCACCTATGGATAGGCATGGTTATGTGAAAGTAGCTCTTAGTGTTCTTTATGAGAAAGAATTTATTGAAACTGCGGATCTGGTAATCATGGAGATTAATCCTAATTTACCTGATGTCGGGGGGGATACAGAAATCCATATTGATTCTATTGACTATGTGGTAGAAATCGATAGACCTATTCCGACTCTATCTTCATTCCCAGTAAGTGAGATAGACAAGACTATAGGTGGGTATGTTGCCAGTCTAGTCAATGATGGTGATACCTTTCAACTAGGTATCGGAGCAATACCTAATGCAGCCGCACAGGCATTCACGGATAAAAAGGACTTAGGTGTACATACCGAAATGATTACCAGCAGTATGGCAGACTTGGCAGAAGGAGGTGTAATAACCGGAAAGAAAAAGACCCTGCATAAAGGCAAAATGGTCGGGACGTTTGCTCTAGGTTCTCAAAAACTATATGAATTTATGGATTTTAACCCTTCCGTTGTCCTTTTCCGGGGACCCTACGTAAATGACCCCTATGTGATAGCACAAAATGACAATATGGTATCGATTAATACTGCCCTACAGGTAGACTTGACAGGTCAGGTTTGTTCCGAGTCGATTGGAACCAGACAATACAGCGGAACCGGAGGGCAGACAGATACCGCGGTAGGCGCGATACATGCGAAGAATGGGAGATCAATTATCGCTCTTTATTCTACGGCAAAAGATGGAACTGTTTCTACCATCCAGCCCTGGCTTTCGCCTGGAGCAGTGGTGACCCTATCTCGCAACAATGTTGACTATATCATTACGGAATATGGTATCGCGCCGATGAAGGCCAGAACAATAAAGGAACGGGTAGAGAATCTCATTGCCGTAGCCCATCCTGATTTTCGTAAAGAAATCAGGGAAACAGCTTTTAAATATGAGATTTGGTAGATCTAAGACCGATAAATTGAGGTAAATCGAGTTATGGTTAAGTGTCGAAGCTAGGCGGAAGTATCTTTAGAAGATAAGGAGGAATATGTTCATCATGACTAAAGTTGTCAAAAGAGAAGATGTTTATGATAAATTCTGTGATGGTCAGATCATTATGATAGGTGGGTTTTTGGCGGTAGGAACACCGGAGGTCTTGGTTGATATTATGGTAGAAAAACAAATAAAAGATTTAACGGTTATCACAAACGATACGGGCTTCGTTGGAAAAGGGACTGGTAAGCTTGTTGTGAACAAGCAACTCAAGAAGGCGATTGTTTCTCATATAGGTACAAACCAGGAAACTGGGAAGCAGATGAATGCAGGGGAATTAGAAGTTGAACTGGTTCCACAGGGTACTTTAGCCGAAAGAATACGTTGTGCAGGTGCAGGACTGGGTGGTGTTTTAACACCGACAGGTGTTGGGACAATTGTTGAAGAAGGTAAAGAAAAGTTTACGTATGATGGTAAAACATTTCTTCTAGAAAAACCTCTTTTCGCTGACATAGCGTTAATTAAAGCAGCTAAGGCTGACACTGGTGGGAACCTGGTTTACCGATATTCAGCCCGGAATTTTAATCCCCTCATAGCTATGGCTGCCAAGCTAGTTATTGTAGAAGCAGAGGAAATCGTGGAAGAGGGGAGTCTGGACCCTGATGAGATCATTACTCCCGGAATTTTTGTAAATATGATAATTAAGGGTTAAAGGAGGAAGAAAATTATGGTAAGTCCAAAGGAAATTATCGGGAAAAGAATAGCCAAACTTTTTAAAGATGGAGACCTTGTAAATCTAGGGATTGGTATGCCAACTGCGGTGGCTAATTACCTGCCCAACGATGTAAAAATAACTCTTCAATCAGAAAATGGGTTTGTCGGTCTGGGACCTACACCTCTTGAGGGGCAGGAGGATAAGGATGTTGTTAACGCAGGAGGTCAGCCCGTAACAATTCTACCTGGTGGGGCTTGTTTTGACAGTGCGATGTCCTTTGCTATTATCAGGGGTGGACATTTAGCTGCAACCGTTTTGGGTGCCCTACAGGTTGACGAACAGGGTAACCTAGCTAACTGGATGATTCCGGGCAAAATGGTTCCTGGCATGGGTGGAGCGATGGATCTGGTGGCCGGTGCACGTAAGGTAATCATTGCCATGGAGCATGCAGCAAAAGATGGATCACCCAAGATTTTAAAACAATGTACTTTACCGCTGACTGCTAGCCGGGAAGTGGATTTCATAGTTACTGAGCTTGGTTTTATGGAAGTTACAACCGAGGGGATAGTGCTAAAAGAACTGGCTCCAGGCGTAACGGCAGAGGATATACAAGCCAAGACCGAAGCAAAACTCATTATTCCTCAAACAATAGCTGTAATGGGGTGAATTTTATGAACGAGAATTCGGTGTTATTTGAGAAAAAAGATGGTATAGGAACGTTGTATTTTAACAGACCTGCAACTAAGAATTCTATAGACAGGAAAACACTTCAGCAAATGCTGGAAGCGCTTAGTGAGTTTAAGAATGATTTTGAAGTAAAGACCATTGTTATCACCGGCAAAGGGAAGGCTTTTTGTGCAGGTGGTGACCTGATGGATCTGGTTTCTATTGATGATATTATCGAGGCTCGTAACTTTATTGCTCGTGCCAGTGAGCTCGTTTCTACTATCAGAAATTTGGGCAAACCAGTTATCGCTATGGTTAATGGGATAGCGGCAGGAGCCGGATTTAATATAGCTCTTGCCTGCGATATTGTGTTCTGCGCCAAATCATCTAAATTCATTCAGAGTTTTGCCAAGATAGGGTTAGTCCCTGATTGCGGCGGGATGTATCTACTGCCGAAAGTAATTGGCTTACACAAAGCCAAAGAATTAATGTTCACTGGGGACATGATAGATGCTGATACTGCTGAGAAAATGGGGTTAGTGAATAGGGTTGTGGAAGATGAACAGCTTGCAGAAGCTACCTACAAATTTGCAAGTCAGCTTGTTACTAGTGCGCCCTTAGCTATTATGATGATGAAACGGGTGTTGAACCAGGGTGAGCTTACTTTGGATACTGTACTAGAGTTAGAAACGGATCTTCAGAGCATCTGTATGCAGACCAAAGACCATAAAGAAGGGGTACGAGCTTTTCAAGAAAAACGCCAGCCTATTTTTAAGGGTAAGTAAAGGGCATAAAAATTAAGGGGGGGAGCAGAGAGTGTATGATATAAAGAAAGCAGCCGTGCTTGGTTCGGGTGTGATGGGAGCAGCGATTGCAGCTCATCTAGCCAATGCTGGTCTGAAAGTAACTCTTTTGGATATAGTTCCTTCTAAATTGAATGATGAAGAGATAAAAATCGGCCTGACCCTGCAGGATCAGGGCGTGAGGAACAGAGTAGTTATGAAGGCATATGAGAGAATAAAAAAGCCTAAGTCCATGCTTCTATATACGCAAGAGAATATTAATAGAATTACTTTTGGTAACCTTGAGGACGATCTTTGTTTATTAAGGGAAGCAGACCTTGTAGTAGAAGTAGTGTTAGAAAACCTAGAAATAAAAAAGAGCCTATTTCAGAAAATATCTCCTTATCTCAAAAAGGGAGTTATACTCAGCTCCAACACCTCGGGTATATCTATTAACTCCATGTGTGAGGCACTGTCAGAGGATATTAGAAAGAACTTTATTATTACCCATTTTTTTAATCCTCCACGATACATGAAATTGCTCGAAATTGTTCCTTCGCGTTATACCGATACGAACGTTGTGAAATATATGAAAGAATTTTGTGAATACCACCTCGGTAAAGGAGTAGTAGTAGCACAAGATACACCAGGATTTGTTGCCAACAGGGTGGGTTCTCAGGCTCTTATTTCAGTCGTCCGCAAAATGTTGGAACATAACCTCACCGTAGAAGAGGTTGATGCCCTGACAGGTAGTGAAATTGGTAGGCCTAGGAGTGGCACCTTCCGGTTAATGGACCTTGTCGGAATAGATACCGTAGTAGATGTCGCCGCTTACCTACAAGAGAATATTAAGGATGAAGCAGAGAAAGACTCCTTAGAAATACCGGAGTTTATTAAGGAAATGGTGAGGCGAGGTTATCGGGGCGACAAGTCAGGTCAAGGGTTCTATAAAAAGGAAAACAAGGAAATGCTCGTAATTGAGTCCAAAGATCTGACGTACCATCCCAAAAAAGAGGTGGAATTTGACAGCCTAATTCTGGCGCGAGAAAAGAAAAAACTTCAGGAAAAACTGTTAGTGCTAGCTTACGCAGATGATCGGGCTGGAAAGTTTGTTTGGGATGTACTCAAGAACCTGCTTCTTTTTTCTGCAGAGTTAATTCCAGAGGTCACCGAAAATATCAAAGATATCGATAATTCGATGAAATGGGGATACAACTGGGAAGTAGGACCTTTTGAACTCTGGGATATGATTGGAGTGCGTAAATCAGTAGAAAAGATGAGAGCTGAGGGAGATACTATTCCTGCCTTTGTGGAGGAACTACTTACCGAAGGAAGGGAAAGTTTTTACGATGAAAAGACCCAATATGACACGAGTAAGAAAATACAGGCCAGGCAGTTGAAAAGCAAAGGAAAGGCTATTCTAGCAAATGAACATGCCTCCCTAATCGATATGGGCGAAGATGTTGCCTGTTATGTACTTCATTCTCCAAATAGCAGCATTACGGATGAGGTCATTGAATTGACTAACCAGGCCGTGGCAGAGGTGGAAACAAATTATCGAGGTATGGTTTTTGCCAGTGCCGGGAAGAACTTTTGCATTGGAGCTAATTTGCCTTTGGTGCTTAATCTTGCACGCAATAAAGAGTGGGTTCTGTTGGAGAAACTTGTTACCGACTTTCAGCATATGAATATTGCCTTGAAATACTGTAGCAAACCGGTAATAGCGGCACCTTATGCTATGGTTTTGGGTGCGGGAACAGAAATAGTTATGCATTGTACCAGGGTAAGAGCTAGCGCTGAAACCTATATGGGGCTAGTAGAAGTAGGGGTTGGATTACTCCCAGGAGGTGGAGGGACCAAGGAGATGCTTTTGCGAGCCACGGAAGATTTCAATAATAATAAAGTAGATCTGGCTCCCTTTGTTATAAGTGCTTTTGATACGATAGCACGAGCAAAGGTATCAACTAGTGCACCCGATGCTATAAATCTGGGTTATTTGAAAGAGACGGATCGTATTGTTATGAACATAGATCGGCAGCTATACCAGGCTAAAAAGGATGTTTTGGAGCTTGCAGATATAATAGCCAGTCCTAACAAGAGTAAACTGTATCGAGTCGGAGGGGAAGGACTGTATGCCTTGCTTAAATATAACTTGTACCAGATGATGTGCGGCGGCTTTATTACTAAGTATGATGAGCATGTTTGCAGTAAGATTGCCCTGGTTCTTTGTGGGGGAAAAATTCTTAATAATAGTCTGGTCAGCGAAGAATATTTGCTGGAACTGGAAAAAGAAGCCTTTATCAGCCTGTGCGGAGAAGTAAAGACCCAGGAGAGGATGGAGTATATGCTGAATAAAGGTAAATCGCTTCGGAATTAAGGGGGTAGCAAATAAATGAATACTGCGGTAATTGTAGCAGCAGTTAGAACGCCTACGGGGAGAGCTCCAAGAGGCGCCTTAAAAGATATTAGACCGGACGAACTGGCGGCAACAGCAGTAAAGTGTTTACTGGAGAAAGTGCCACAACTTGATGTTACTTGGATTGATGATGTTATTTTGGGCTGTGCCTTTCCTGAATTAGAACAAGGCTTTAATGCAGCGCGAACTGTTGCAATCAGAGCTGGTTTACCAAATTCTGTGTCTGCAATGACAGTAAACCGATTCTGTGCTTCGGGGCTACAGGCAATTGCTCTTGGGGTAAACGAGGTTATGGCAGGGTGGGCTGAAGTGGTTGTAGCCGGTGGTTTTGAAAGTATGAGTACCATCCCGCTAGGCGGAATGAAAATATGTCCCAATCCTTATCTGATGGAAAATTATCCTGAATACTATTTGAATATGGGGTTAACAGCAGAAAAGGTGGCCACTAGGTATAAAATAACAAGACAGATGCAGGATGAATTTGCCTACCAGAGCTTTTGTAAAGCTGAACGTGCGGTTACGACGGGGAGATTTAAGGAAGAAATAGTACCTGTCGAGTTCAAAGCAGGTGGGAAGAACAAGGTTGTCGATACGGACGAAATAAAAAAAGGCATGACACGTGAAGTAATTGCTGCTGCTAAGCCAGTCTTTAAAAATGATGGGACAGTAACAGCTAGCAATACCTCTCAGACTACCGATGGTGCGGGTGCAATTCTTATCATGTCAGAAAAAAAAGCTGTTGAATTACATATCGAACCGATAGCAGTTCTAAAAACATTTGCTGTAGCCGGGTGTGATCCGGATGTTATGGGTATAGGGCCAATTTATGCAATACCTCGGGCGCTCAAGCAAGCCGGGTTGAAACTTGACGATATTCAGTTGATAGAACTAAACGAAGCTTTTGCTGCTCAGGCACTTGCTTGTATGAAGATGCTTGGCATCAACCAGGAGATTTTAAATGTCAACGGCGGGGCTATTGCTTTAGGTCACCCATTGGGCGGCACGGGTGCCAAGCTCACGGCAACTTTGCTTTATGAAATGAAAAAGAGAAATCTTAAATATGGTATGGTGAGCATGTGTATCGGCGGTGGAATGGGTGCAGCCGGAATTTTTGAACGGGTCTGATTTTGCTATAATATGAACTGGGTATGATATTATTATGGCAGTCACTTAAATATATATCGTTGCACATTAAATTTTTCTCCAAATAGTTGCTGGATGGATTTTTAATATTTCCGAGGCTTTTTTTACTGAACCGTATTTTGCAATGGCTTCTTTGAGAAACTTTTTCTCATATATATGCATGGCTTCTTTAAAGGATATATCGCGCTTTGAGGTTTCCGTTTCGCTATCTGCGGCAATATGTGAAGGCTCCAGGAATTGATATGTATCTTCAATTGTGATTTCATTTTTAAAAATTGAAATAAATAAGGCTTCTATCAAATGTTGCAGTTCTCTAATATTACCTGGCCAGGTATAATTTAAGAGGCTGTTAATAGTCGCATTTGAAAAGAATTTACTCATATTATATTTCTCATTGGTAACTCTACTATAATGTTCAATAAGTAGAGGAATGTCTTCCTTATGTTCTCTCAGTGGTGTTATTGTAATTGGAACCACATTAAGCCGATAATATAAATCTTTCCGAAACTTGTTTTGCTGTACCATTTGGTACAAGTCCTTGTTTGTTGCTGCAATAACCCGAACATCCACTTTAGTTGATTTCGTTCCACCGATTTTTGTAAATTCACCATCTTGCAGGAATTCCAGTATTTTTACTTGTAAAGCAAAAGGGAATTCACCTATTTCATCCAGAAAGAGGATTCCCTTATGCGCAGCTTGGATAAGCCCGCTTTTTCCACCTTTTTGTGCGCCGGTGAAAGATCCTGGTTCATAACCGAATAGTTCAGATTCGATTAGGTTTTCAGGTATAGCGCCACAATTAACTTTGATAAAAGGGCCGGAATGTCGGTCGCTTAGTTCATGAATTGTTCTGGCAAACAATCCTTTTCCCACCCCTGATTCTCCGTAGATAATTACGTTAGAATCCACTTTGGAAATCTGTTGTATAAGTAACATTAATTTTACCATCGTATCACTACGATAAACTATTCTTGAGTAATGATCGTTTTTGTTTTTTCGATTATTAGTACTATTATTAATAACTGTAAATTTATCAGACATTGTTTTCAGGTCTTCTTGCATTTTATATAAGGTTGTCATATCCCTAACATTTGAGACAAAGATAATGACATCCCCGTTTTCATCAAGTAAAGGGGTAGTAGTTACCAAAGCGACCTTATTATTGGGATAGGGTTGTATCATAAAAACGCGTTGTTTCGTTTTGTGGGATTTTATAACGGCTAGGTCCTCTACTATCCCTTGTTTAATAAATTCATTAGCGTGTTTATTGATTAATTTGGAGGGGTCAGCTCCGGAGAATTTTTGGTAGGCAGTGTTTATTTTTGTGGTAATCAGGTTTCTATCTGTAACAACGATTCCATCATATGAAGTGTTCAAGATGTCATTCAATTGTTGCTCAATCACTTCAATATCGCTCAGCACCATATTGATTTTTGAAGTAGTAAGGAGACATAGATATTTTTTCTTGTTTTCCTCGAGAATGGACAAAAGGTAAAAATACATTGTGGTTTCGTTAATACTTATTTTAAAATCTTTAAAAGCTGATACATTTCCATCATTTATTGTTGAATTATTTATAGTTTCACATATTATATTTTTTATGGAAAGGTTATCAGCGTTACCAAGCAAATATTCCGCATAATTATTGATGCATACTATTTTAAGATCCTTCTCATTTACTGAAAAAGACAAATAACCACATCCTTCCCTCGCAAAACTGCGATACTTTTCTTGAGAGCTTACAAAATTGCGACTTAATTGAATTATAACACATAAAATATTGTGAACAAGCATTGCAATTCTGCGATGCTTGTTCTTTGTAATAAACAAATCTGCGATAAAAAGTATGGGCAGAGCAACGACAAAACCTGATGCTACAAGTAATAGCAATATCAGCAATATTGGCACGAAATTTGCAATATTTATTAATGTAAGAATAGAAGAGAGTATAAAATAACTAAAATATAAGGAGGAAATAAAAATGGCAGTTGATTACAGAAGTTATATTGAAGGTCTAGTTAAGAGAGCGAAAGCAGCTCAGGAAATTGCAAATAGTTTTTCCCAGCAAAAAGTAGATGAACTTTGCGCGGCAGTTGCCTATGCGATGATCCAGCCTGATTTTGTGAAGAAAGTTGCAGTAATGCTTAAGGATGAATCCGGCATGGGGACTGTTGACGCTAAAATCGCCAAGCTTAATGGAAAAGTACGGGGCGTTTACCGCGATATTAAGGGAGGAAAATCGGTAGGACTTGTTGAGGACAATAAAGATACCGGTGTATCTATCTATGCGAAACCGATGGGCGTTATTGGAGCACTCGTACCTGTTACTGCTGGTGAAGGCGCTCCTATTTTCAAAAGTCTGTCCTGCATTAAATGCAGAAATGCCATTATTATTGCACCACACCCGAAAAGTGCCAATACAAACATGGTGATAACGGATAAGATTAGAGAAACCTTAAAGAAGTTTGGTGCTCCGGAAGACTTGGTCATTTCCATTGAAGCTGAATATGTTAGCCTTGAATGCTCCGGAGAATTGATGAAACAAGTGGACTTTGTCTGGGCTACGGGGGGAACCCCCATGGTAAAATCTGCCTATAGCTCGGGGACGCCCACTATTGGTGTAGGAACCGGAAACGTTGCCTCTTTAATTGACGGCACTACAGATTTGGATGATGTCGCCGATATGATTGTCAGATCCAAAACCTTTGACGGTGGAACTAGTTGTTCAACGGAGAATAACATAGTTGTTTTTGAAGAGTGCTACGACAAGTTTATTAAAGCTATGGAGAAAAAAAATGTATTTCTGGTCAAGGAAAACACTCCAGAAAAAGAAACCTTAAAGAAAGTTATGTGGCCTAATACGCCTAACGATCATAACCTGAATCGGGATATTATTGCGCAGCCTGCTATCAAGATTGCACAGATGGCTGGTATTAAAGTTCCGAGTGATACAATTATGCTTCTGGTTGAAGAAAACGGAGGTTTTGGAGACCAATATCCCTTTAACGGAGAGAAACTTTCACCGATTTCAAGTATTAGAAAGTGTAGGGATTTTGAAGATGGTGTTCAGAAGATGGAAAAAATACTTGACTATCAAGGCCTTGGACATAGTAGTGGTATTCATACCAATATAGCGGAACGGGTTCATGTTTTGGGTGAGAGAATTAAAACCGTCAGAATTTGCGTAAATCAACCCCAGGCTCTGGCAAATAGCGGAGCATGGACGAACGGTATGCCCATGACCTTTACGGTAGGATGTGGAACTTGGGGTCATAACAGCATTTCTCACAATGTTAACTGGAAAGACTTCTTGAATTTTTCTTTCGTTTACAGACCCATGCCCTCAACGCAGCCAACAGATGAAGAGTTGTTTGACGAGAAAATTAGAAAAGCATTTCAAGGCTAAATGGAAATTTGATCAGGGAAGAAGCCGGTATATACCGGCTTCTCACGTCTTGTAATTCATGGAGAGGAGTTAGAACATGATAAAAGCATCAGAAAAGATACTTGATTTACAGGAACGAACCTTGAGGATTATGTCTGGCGGAGGGAAAAAAGCTATAGAAAAACAGCACCGTGAAAAAAAACTAACCGCTAGAGAACGCCTTGAAAAAATACTTGATGTAGGAACTTTTAGGGAAATGGACATTTTTGTTTCACATCGCTGTACAAATTTTAATATGTTCAATAAGGATATTCCGAGTGAGGGGGTGATTACTGGATACGGCAAGATTGATAATCGCTTGGTTTATTTATTTGCCCAAGATTTCACCG